>NZ_JBNGGE010000085.1:0-15664 GCF_049975785.1 Streptomyces sp. WG7 | reverse complement strand
CGGCCCCGACGGAGTCCTCTCCGCCATGGCCCAGGAGTGCCTGACCGCCGAAGGCGCCGCCTTCGCCCCGGTCCTGCACTCCTCGCGTCCCGAGGCCGAGACCGTCACCACCGCGCTCGCCCACGCCCACACCCGGGGCATCGCGGTCGACTGGGAGGCGTACTTCGCCGGGACCGGCGCGCGCCGTGTCGACCTGCCCACCTACGCCTTCCAGCGGCAGCGCTACTGGCCGGGCCTGCCCTCCCTCTACCTGGGCGACGTCGAGGCGATCGGCCTCGACGACACCGCGCACCCGCTGCTGAGCGCCGGGGTCGCCCTGCCGGAGTCCGACGGGATGGTGTTCGCCGGACGGCTGGCCCTGTCCACCCACCCCTGGCTGGCCGACCACGCCATCCTCGGCAGCGTCCTGCTGCCCGGTACGGCCTTCGTGGAGCTCGCGATCCGTGCCGGCGACCAGCTCGACTGCGACTACCTCGAGGAACTGACCCTCGAAGCGCCCATGGTGCTGCCGGAGAGCGGCGGCGTCCAACTGCGGCTGTGGGTCGGCGCCCCCGACGGGGCCGGACGCCGTCCGCTCGCCCTGCACTCGCGCCCCGAGGGTGCCGCCGCGGAGGAGCCGTGGACGCGGCACGCCGCCGGTGTGCTCTGCGAGGGGGGCCGGCCGCCGGCCGACGCCGGCCTCGCCGAGTGGCCCCCGGCCGGTGCCCGCCCGCTGGAGCTGGACGGCCGGTACGACGGCCTCGCCGCCATCGGATTCGCCTACGGCCCCACCTTCCGCGGCCTGCGGGCCGCCTGGCAGCGCGACCGGGAGATCTTCGCCGACGTACGGCTGCCCGAGGGCGTCGAGGAGGAGGCCCGCCGCTTCGGTCTGCATCCGGCCCTGCTGGACGCGGCACTGCACGCCGTCGGCCTCGGCGGCATCGGCGCCGACGACGGCCAGGGGCGCCTGCCGTTCGCCTGGAGCGGGGTGTCCCTGCACGCGGGCGGCGCCTCCGCCCTGCGCGTACGCCTCACCCCGGCCGGCGCCGAGGGCGTCCGGCTGGAGATCGCGGACGCCTCCGGCGCGCCCGTGGCGGCCGTCGAGTCCCTGGGCCTGCGCCCCGTGACCGCCGACCAGCTGGCGGCGCGGCTCGCCTACCACGAGTCCGTCTTCCGTCCGCACTGGACCGAACTGCCGGGTCCGACCGCCTCCGTGGACGGTTCCCCGGTCCGCTTCGCCGCCCTCGGCGACGAGGCCCGCGCCCTGCTCGCCGGTACGGACGCCGACTCCCACCCCGACCTCGCGGCGCTGCTCGCGTCCGTCGACGCCGGGGCGGCCGTCCCCGACGAGGTCGTCGCCGTCATCGCCGCCCACCCGGGGACCGTTCCCGCGCCGGTCGTCCACCAGGCCGCGCACGAGGCCCTCGAACTCGCCCAGAGCTGGCTCGCGGACGACAGGCTCGCCGCCTCCCGCCTCGTCGTCGTGACCCGGGGCGCCGTGGCCGCCGGCACGACCGGCGCAACGGAAGGCGTGGACGACCTGGCCGCGGCGGCCGTGTGGGGCCTGCTGCGCTCCGCGCAGACCGAGAACCCGGGCCGGATCGCCCTCGTCGACATTGACGGCCACGCCCGCACGACCCAGGCCCTGCGGGCGGCCCTCACCAGCGACGAGGAGCAGTTCGCCGTGCGCGGCGGCACGGTACTCGTGCCGCGCCTGGCACGCGTCGAGAACCGTACGACCGCCCAGGACGACGACGCCCGCGACCGCGGTCCCGCCTTCGGCCCCGACGGCACGGTGCTCGTCACCGGCGCCACCGGCGCGCTCGGCGGCCTCGTCGCCCGGCACCTGGCCGGCCGGTACGGGGTGCGGCGGCTGCTGCTCGTCGGCAGGCGCGGCGCCGAGGCGCCCGGCGCCGCCGCGCTCGTCGCGGACCTCGCCGCATCCGGTGCGGAGGCGACCTGGGCGGCCTGCGACGTCGCCGACCGGGACGCGCTCGCCGCTGTCCTCGCCGGCATCCCCGGCGAGCACCCGCTGACCGGCGTCGTGCACACCGCCGGCGTCCTCGACGACGGCGTCGTGTCCTCACTGACCCCGCAGCGGCTCTCCGCCGTCCTGCGCCCGAAGGCCGACGCCGCCCTCAACCTCCACGAGCTCACCCAGGGCGCGGACCTGACCGCGTTCGTGCTCTTCTCGTCCACCTCCGGGCTCTTCGGCGGCCCGGGGCAGGCCAACTACGCCGCCGCCAACGCCTTCCTCGACGCGCTCGCCCAGCACCGCCGTGCCCGCGGACTGCCCGCGACCTCGGCGGCCTGGGGGCTGTGGGACGTCGCCGACGGCATGGCCGGGTCCCTCGACGCCACCGACGTCAACCGGATGCGCCGCGCCGGGCTGCCGCCGCTGACGGCCGCCGACGGCCTGGACCTGTTCGACACCGCACTGACCCTGCCCGACCCGTCCGTCGCCCTCATGCGGGTGGACGCCGAGGCGCTGCGCGCCCTGGCGGCGGCCGGAACCCTGGCGCCGCTGCTGCGCGGCCTCGTCCGCGGCGTCGCCCGGCGCACCGTCGACGCCTCCGCCGCCACGGGGGCGGCACAGTCCGAACTGCGGGCGCGGCTCTCCGGGCTTCCCCCGGCCGAGCGGGACCGCGCCGTGCTCGACCTCGTCCGCACCGAGGTCGCCGCGACGCTGGGACACGCGGGCACCGCGTCCGTCGAGCCGGACCGCGCCTTCAAGGAACTGGGCTTCGACTCGCTGACCGCCGTCGAGTTCCGCAACCGGCTGGCCGCCGCGACCGCGCTGCGCCTGCCCGCGACGCTCATCTTCGACTACCCCGACCCCACCGTCCTCGCCCGCCATCTGCGCGTCGAACTGACCGGCGACACGCCCGCGGCGGCCGAGGCCGCCCCGGTCCTCGCGGCCGCCGACGACGAGCCGATCGCGATCGTGGCGATGAGCTGCCGCTACCCCGGGGGCGTCCGCACCCCCGAGGACCTGTGGGAGCTCCTGACGGCCGGAGCGGACGGCATCACGCCCCTGCCGCAGAACCGCGGCTGGGACACCGAGGCGCTGTACGACCCCGACCCCGGGAGCCGGGGCACGAGCTACGCCCGCGGCGGCGGCTTCCTCCACGACGCGGCCGAGTTCGACGCCCACTTCTTCGGCATCTCGCCGCGCGAGGCGCTGGCCATGGACCCGCAGCAGCGCCTGCTCCTGGAGACCACCTGGGAGGTCTTCGAGCGGGCCGGGATCGCGCCGTCCTCCGTGCGCGGCAGCCGCACCGGCGTCTTCGCCGGCGTGATGTACCACGACTACGGCGCGCGCCTGCACGCCGTGCCGGAGGGCGTCGAGGGCTACCTCGGCACCGGCAGTTCCAGCAGCGTCGTGTCGGGACGCGTCTCGTACACCTTCGGCCTTGAGGGGCCGGCGGTCACGGTCGACACCGCGTGCTCCTCCTCCCTGGTCGCCCTCCACCTGGCGGCGCAGGCCCTGCGGCGCGGCGAATGCTCGCTGGCCCTGGCGGGCGGCGTGACCGTGATGTTCACGCCGGGCACGTTCATCGAGTTCAGCCGCCAGCGCGGTCTGGCGGCCGACGGCCGCTGCAAGTCGTTCGCTGCTGCCGCCGACGGCACCGGCTGGGGGGAGGGCGCGGGCATGCTCCTGCTGGAGCGGCTCTCCGACGCCCGCCGCAACGGGCACCCGGTGCTCGCGGTCGTGCGCGGCTCGGCCGTCAACCAGGACGGCGCCAGCAACGGCCTGACCGCGCCCAACGGGCCCTCGCAGCAGCGCGTGATCCGCGCCGCCCTCGCGGGCGCCGGTGTCGCCGCGAAGGACGTCGACGTCGTGGAGGCGCACGGCACCGGCACCACGCTCGGCGACCCCATCGAGGCGCAGGCCCTTCTCGCCACGTACGGGCAGGAGCACACGCCCGAACAGCCTCTGCTGCTCGGGTCGGTGAAGTCCAACCTCGGTCACACGCAGGCCGCCGCGGGTGTCGCCGGCGTCATCAAGACGGTGCTGGCGATGCGGCACGGCGTCGTGCCGAAGACCCTCCACGTCGACGAGCCCACCCCGCACGTCGACTGGTCGTCCGGCGCGGTCTCCCTGCTCACCGAGCAGACGGCCTGGCCCGGGACCGGCCGCGCGCGGCGGGCCGGCGTCTCCTCGTTCGGCATCAGCGGCACCAACGCGCACGTCATCATCGAACAGGCCCCCGAGCCCGAGCCCCGGGCCGGGCAGGAGTCCGGCTCCACGCCGGAAGCGGGGCCGAACCTCCTCCCCGTCGTCGTGTCGGCGCGGGGCGAGGAGGCGCTGCGCGCACAGGCCCGCCGTCTGCACACGCAGCTGCGCGACGAACCCGCCGTCCGCCCGGACGACATCGCCTTCTCGCTGGCCACGACCCGCTCCGCCCTCGAACAGCGCGCCGCGGTCGTCGCCGCGGACCGCGACGGCCTCCTGCGCGGCCTGGACGCCCTCGCCCGAGGGGAGGACACCACAGGACTGCTGCGCGGCACCGCCCGCACCGGCGGCACGGCCTTCCTCTTCACCGGCCAGGGCAGCCAGCGCCCCGGCATGGGCAGCGAGCTGTACGCGGCACACCCGGTGTTCGCGGCAGCCCTGGACGAAGTCTGCGGCGAACTCGACCGGCACCTCGACCGCCCGCTCAAGGACGTCGTGTTCGCCGCCGACGCGGATCCGCTCGACCGCACCGGCTGGACCCAGCCAGCGCTCTTCGCCGTCGAGGTCGCGCTGTTCCGCCTCCTCGAATCACTCGGCCTGAAGCCGGACTTCGTCGCCGGGCACTCCGTCGGCGAGATCACCGCCGCCCACGTCGCGGGCGTTCTGTCCCTCCAGGACGCCGCCGAACTGGTCGCCGCCCGAGGCCGGTTGATGCAGGCGCTGCCCGCCGGGGGCGTGATGATCGCGCTGCAGGCCTCGGAGGACGAGGTCCTGTCACTGCTGACCGACCGGGTGGGCATCGCCGCCGTCAACGGACCGCAGTCGGTGGTCGTCTCCGGCGACGAGGGCGCGGCGGTCGCGATCGCGGAGTCCTTCGCGGACCGCAAGTCCAAGCGGCTGACGGTCAGTCACGCGTTCCACTCCCCGCACATGGACGCCATGCTGGCGGACTTCCGCAAGCTTGCCGAGGGCCTGGTCTACGCCGCCCCGCGCATCCCCGTCGTCTCGAACCTCACTGGTGCCGTGGTCACCGACGAGATGGGCTCCGCGGACTTCTGGGTGCGGCACGTCCGCGAGGCCGTCCGCTTCCTCGACGGCGTCCGCGCCCTGGAGGCCGCGGGCGTCACCACCTACGTCGAACTCGGCCCGGACGGCGTGCTGTCCGCCCTGGCACAGGACTGCGTCACCGCTGCCGACGCGGTCTTCGCCCCTGTCCTGCGCCACGGCCGGCCCGAGGCCGAGACCCTCGTCACGGCCGTCGCCCGCGCCCACGTCCACGGCGCCGCCGTCGACTGGGAGGCGTACTTCGCGGGCACCGGCGCCCGGCGCGTCGCCCTCCCCACCTACGCCTTCCAGCGCAAGCGCTACTGGCTCGACGTGGGCCTCGGCGCCGAGGACGTCCTGGCCGCCGGACTCGGCACCGCCGACCACCCGCTGCTCGGTGCCGCCGTCGAACTGCCCGCGTCCGGCGGCCTCGTCCTCACCGGGCGCCTGGCCCTGGCCACCCACCCGTGGCTGGCCGAGCACACGGTCATGGACACCGTCCTGCTGCCCGGCTCGGCCTTCGTGGAACTCGCCCTGCGCGCCGGGAGCGAGTGCGGCTGCGGCACGCTGGAGGAACTCACCGTCGAGGCGCCGCTCGTCCTCCCCGAGCAGGGCGCCGTCCAGCTCCAAGTGGCGGTGGAGGCACCCGACGACGCGGGCCGGCGCAGCCTGACCCTCTACGCCCGGCGGGCCGACACCGCCCCCGACACGCCCTGGACCCGGCACGCCGTCGGCATCCTCGCGCCCACCACGGCCGCCGCGGACGCGCCCGACCTGGCGGCGTGGCCGCCGCCCGGCGCGGAGCCCGTCCCCACCGAGGCGTTCTACCCGGCCGCTGCCGCCGCCGGGCTCGGCTACGGCCCGGCGTTCCAGGGCCTGCGGGCCGCCTGGCGGCGCAGCGACGAGACGTTCGCGGAGATCGCCCTCGCCGAGGAGCACACCGCCGACGCCGCCGAGTACGGCATCCACCCCGCGCTGCTCGACGCGGCCCTGCACGCCATCGGCCTGCGGGCGCCCGCCGGCGGCGCCACGGAAGGCGCCCGGCTGCCCTTCGCATGGACCGGTGTCCGGCTGCACGCGGCGGCCGCCGCCGCCGTCCGCGTCCGCCTGACCTCCGCCGAGTCGGGGGGAGTCGCCCTGGACCTGGCGGACACGACCGGCGCGCCGGTCGCCTCCGTCGAGTCCCTCGTCCTGCGGCCCGTCACCGCGGGGCAGATCGGCGAGGATCGGGCCGCCCACCACGAGTCACTGTTCGGTGTCGAGTGGGCCAGGCTGCCCCTCCCGGCCGCCGCCATCCCCTCCGGTGAGCGGTGGGCCGCACTCGGCGACGGCGCCGCCGCCCCGCGCGTCGGCGGCGAGCCCCTGGAGACCCACCCCGGACTCCCCGCGCTGCGCGCCGCGCTCGCCGCGGGCGCCCCGGCACCGGACGTCGTCCTCGTACCGCTCCCCACCGCCACGGACGACGAGCAGGCGGCCGGCGCTCGCACGGCGGCCCACCACGCCCTCGCCCTGGTCAAGGAATGGCTCGCCGAGGAACTGCTGGACGACGCACGGCTCGTCCTCGTCACGCGCGGCGCGGTCGCGGCCGCCGACGGCGAACACGTCACCGACCTCGCCCACGCACCGGTCTGGGGTCTGGTGCGCTCCGCGCAGTCCGAGAACCCCGGGCGCTTCGTGCTCGTCGACACCGACGGCACCGACGCGTCGCTGGCGGCCCTGCCCGCCGCACTCGCCACCGATGAACCCCAGTTCGCCCTGCGGGCGGGCGAGGCCCACGCGTTCCGGCTGCGCCGCATCGCACGGGACGGCGCCGAGACCGGGGCTCCCGCCTTCGACGCCGGGGGGACGGTGCTGGTCACCGGGGCCACGGGTACGTTGGGCGGGCTGGTGGCACGGCATCTCGTGGCGGAGCGCGGTGTGCGGCGTCTGCTGCTGCTGAGCCGGCGCGGCGCTGACGCGCCCGGTGCCGCGGAACTGACCGCAGACCTGGTCGCGTCGGGTGCCTCGGTGACCTGGGCGGCGTGCGACGCCGCCGACCGCGAAGCCCTCAGCGCCGTCCTGGCGGCCGTCCCCGCCGAGAATCCGCTGACCGCCGTCGTCCACACCGCCGGAGTCCTCGACGACGGCATCATCGACTCCCTCACCCCGCAGCGCCTCGACACCGTCCTGCGCCCCAAGGCCGACGCCGCCTGGAACCTGCACGAGCTGACCGAGGGCGGCGCGGTGACCGCCTTCGTCCTCTTCTCGTCCGTCGCCGGCTCCTTCGGCGCGCCCGGCCAGGGCAACTACGCCGCCGCCAACGCCTTCCTGGACGCCCTCGCCCAGCACCGGCGCGCCCGCGGCCTGCCCGCCACCTCGCTCGCCTGGGGCCTGTGGGCCACCGAAGGCGGCATGGCGGGCGCCCTGGAGGACACCGACCTCAGCAGGATGGCCCGCTCCGGCGTCCTCGGACTCGCACCAGCCGAAGGACTGTCCCTCTTCGACACCTCCGGCACCCTCGACGACGCCGTCCTCGTGCCGATGCGCGTCGACCTGGCGTCGTTGCGCGCCCAGGCCGACGGCACGCTGCCGCCGCTGCTGCGCTCCCTGGTCCGCACCCCGGCCCGCCGCGCCGCCGGCACCCGCAGCCCCGGCGGGACCGGTCCCGGCGCCGGTGCCACGGACTCGCTGGAGGCCCGCCTCGCCGGGCTCACCGCGGACGAACGCGACCAACTGCTCACGGACCTGGTCCGCACCCAGGTCGCCGCGGTCCTCGGCCACGGCGGCGCGGACGACGTGGACGCCGCCCGGGGCTTCCTCGACCTGGGCTTCGACTCCCTCACGGCGGTCGACCTGCGCAACCGGCTCACCGCGCACTCGGGGCTCCGGCTGCCGGTCACCCTCATCTTCGACTACCCGTCGCCCGCCGCCCTCGCCCGCTACCTCGGCGAGCGGCTCGGCCACGGCGACCCGGCACCCCGGCCCGTCCACGCGGAACTCGACCGGCTCGAGGCGGTTCTCGCCGCGGTCGGCCCCGACGACGTCGAACGCGCCGGCATCACGTCCCGGCTGCGAGACCTTCTGGCGAAGTGGAACGGAACGCACAGTGCACAGGACAGCGCCGCCGAGGAGCGGCAGATCCAGTCCGCCACCGCCGAGGAGATCTTCGGCCTCCTCGACGACGAACTGGGGCTGTCCTGAACCGCCCCGCGCCGGCCGGCTCCCCGACACGACCCGGCCCGGCCCGCGGCCTCCGATCCACCGGCTCCGCGCGAGCCTTCCGACTTCGATCCCGGGGATGGCGTAAATGGTGAACGAGGAGAAGTACCTCGATTACCTCAAGCGGGCGACCACCGACCTCCGCGAGGCGCGGCGGCGGCTGCGCGAGATGGAGGAGAAGGACCAGGAGCCCATCGCCATCGTCGCGATGAGCTGCCGCTACCCCGGCGGGGTCGCCACCCCCGAGCAGCTGTGGGAGCTCGTCGCCCACGGCGGCGACGCGGTCTCCCCGTACCCCACCGACCGCGGCTGGGACACCGACGTCCTCTTCGACCCCGACCCCGACAGCGGGATCGACGCCTACGAGAAGGCCGGCGGGTTCCTCCACGACGCGGCCGAGTTCGACCCCGGCTTCTTCGGGATCTCGCCGCGCGAGGCGCTGGCCATGGACCCGCAGCAGCGGCTGCTGCTGGAGATCTCGTGGGAAGCGCTCGAACGGGCCGGGATCGACCCGGCCTCACTGCGCGGCAGCCGCACCGGCGTCTTCGCCGGACTCATGTATCACGACTACGCCGCCCGGCTGTTCAGCGTCCCCGAGGAGATCGAGGGCTTCCTCGGCAACGGCAGCTCCGGCAGCATCGCCTCCGGACGCGTCGCCTACACCCTCGGCTTCGAGGGTCCGGCCGTCACCGTCGACACCGCGTGCTCCTCCTCGCTGGTCGCCCTCCACCTCGCGGCCCAGGCGCTGCGCGGCGGCGAGTGCACCCTCGCCCTCGCGGGCGGCGTCACCGTGATGTCGACGCCGGGCACCTTCACCGAGTTCAGCCGCCAGCGCGGTCTGGCCGGCGACGGCCGCTGCAAGTCGTTCGCTGCTGCCGCCGACGGCACCGGCTGGGGCGAGGGCGCGGGCATGCTCCTGCTGGAGCGGCTCTCCGACGCCCGCCGCAACGGCCACCCGGTCCTTGCGGTCGTGCGCGGCTCGGCCGTCAACCAGGACGGTGCCAGCAGCGGCCTGACCGCGCCCAACGGCCCGTCACAGCAGCGCGTCATCCGCGCCGCCCTCGCCGGCGCGCGCCTCTCCGCAGGCCAGATCGACGTCGTCGAGGCGCACGGCACCGGCACCACGCTCGGCGACCCCATCGAGGCGCAGGCACTGCTCGCCACCTACGGGCAGGAGCACTCCGAGGACCGGCCGCTGTGGCTCGGCTCCGTCAAGTCCAACATCGGGCACACCCAGGCCGCCGCCGGCGTCGCGGGCGTCATCAAGATGGTCATGGCGATGCGCCACGGGATGCTCCCGCGCACGCTGCACGTCGACGCGCCGACGCCCAACGTCGACTGGACCGAGGGCGCGGTCTCGCTGCTCACCGAGTCCGTCGCGTGGCCCGACACCGGTCACCCGCGCCGGGCCGGCGTCTCCTCGTTCGGCATCAGCGGCACCAACGCCCACACCATCATCGAGCAGGCCCCCGAGCCCGCCGAAGCGGAACAGGAGGGGGAACCGCCGGCCGCGGCCCCGACTCCCGTCCCCCCGCTGTGGAACCTCTCCGCCAAGACGTCGGCGGCCCTGCGCGCCCAGGCGGCCGGACTGCGCGACCACCTGACCGCCCACCCCGGTCTCCGGGCGGAGGACGTCGCCTACTCCCTGGCCACCGGACGCTCCGACTTCGAGCACCGAGCCGTCCTCACCGCCGGCGCCCCGGCCGGTCTCCGCGACGCACTGGCCTCCCTCGCGGACACGGGGGCCGACGAAGCGGCGGCGACCGTCCCGGGCGCCACACGCGGACGCCCGGTCGCGGGCAAGACGGCGTTCCTGTTCACGGGACAGGGCAGCCAGCGCCTCGGCACGGGGCGGGAGTTGTACCGGACGTATCCGGTCTTCGCGCGGGCGCTGGACGCGGTCGGTGAACGGCTCCCGCTCGAAGTGCCCCTGCGGGACGTGCTGTTCGGGCCGGATGCCGAACTGCTGGACCGCACGGAGTACGCGCAGCCGGCATTGTTCGCCGTCGAGACGGCGCTGTTCCGGCTGCTGGAGTCGTGGGGCGTGAAGCCGGACTTCGTCTCCGGCCACTCCGTCGGGGAGATCACCGCCGCGCACGTGGCGGGCGTCCTGTCGCTGGACGACGCCTGTGCGCTTGTCACGGCCCGCGGCCGGCTGATGCAGGCGCTGCCGGGCGGCGGCGTGATGATCGCGCTGCAGGCGGCGGAGGACGAAGTCCTGCCGATGCTCACCGACCGGGTGAGCATCGCCGCCGTCAACGGCCCGCAGTCGGTCGTCGTCGCCGGCGACGAGGACGCGGCGCTGGAGATCGCCGCGCGGTTCGCGGGCCGAAAGTCCAAGCGGCTGACGGTCAGTCACGCGTTTCACTCGCCGCACATGGACGGGATGCTGGAGGCGTTCCGCGCGACGGTGGCGGGGCTGTCGTTCGAGTCGCCCCGCATTCCGGTGGTCTCCAACCTGACCGGCGACGTCGTCACCGGCGAGATGGCCTCGGCGGACTTCTGGGTGCGGCACGTCCGCGAGCCCGTCCGCTTCCTCGACGGCGTCCGCACCCTCGCCGGGCGCAACGTCGCGCACTTCGTGGAACTGGGCCCGGACGCGGTGCTGTCCGCCATGGCCCAGGAGGGCCCGGTCGGCGAGACGGCCGCGTTCGTCGCCCTGCTCCGCACCGGCCGCCCCGAGACGGAGACCGTCACGGCCGCCCTCGCCCGGCTCCACGTCCGCGGCGTGCCCGTCGCCTGGGACGCCTACTACGCGGGCAGCGGTGCCCGGCGCGTCGACCTTCCCACCTACGCCTTCCAGCGCGAGGCGTACTGGCTCGACGCCGGCCGCCCCGCGGGGGACGTCTCGGCCGCCGGACTCGGCGCCGCCGACCACCCGCTGCTCGGCGCCGCGGTCGCGCTCGCCGGCCTCGACGGCTTCCTCTGCACCGGCCGGCTCTCCCTGGACACCCATCCCTGGCTGGCCGACCACGCCGTCCACGGCACCGTCCTGCTGCCCGGCACTGCGTTCGTGGAACTCGCGATCCGCGCCGGCGACCAGGTCGGCTGCGACCTGCTGGACGAACTCACCCTGCACGCGCCGCTGGTCCTGCCGGAGGACGGCGCCGTCCAGGTCCAGGTGTGGGTCGGGGCGCCGGACGCCACGGGCCGCCGCACCCTCGGCGTGCACTCCCGGCCCGAACCGGCCGGGGACACCTCGCAGGACGCGGCCCATGACGCGCCGTGGACACTGAACGCCGACGGCGTCCTCGCCGCCGGCGCCCCCGGCCCCGGCTTCGCCCCCCAGGTCTGGCCGCCGGTGGGCACCACTGTCGTGCCCGTGACCGACCTGTACGCGGGCCTCGCCGAAGCGGGCCTGGAGTACGGGCCCGCCTTCCAAGGCGTGCGCGCCGTCTGGCGCGCCGCCGATGGGACGACCTACGCCGAACTCGCCCTCGCCGACGAACAACGCGCCGACGCGGCGCGCTTCGGCCTGCACCCCGCCCTGCTCGACGCGGCCCTGCACACCATCGGCCTCACCGGGCTCGTCGAGGACACCGCCGGCGGCCGGCTGCCGTTCTCCTGGAACGGCGTCGCCCTGCACGCCGTGGGCGGCTCCGTGCTGCGCGCACGGCTGACGGCGTCCGGCCCCGAGGCCGTGGCACTGGCGCTCGCCGACGAGGACGGCCGGCCCGTCGCCGACGTCGCCTCGCTCACCCTCCGCCCGGTCTCCGCCGGACAGATCGCCACCGGACACGGCGGCCACCGCGACGCCCTGTTCGCCGTGGACTGGATCCCCTGCGAGCTGCCCCGTACGGAGGCGCCCGCCGCCGCGGACTGGGCCGTGCTCACCGCCCCCGCCGCGTCCCAGGAGTTCCCAGGCGGCGGCCGGGACCTGCCCGGCACCCGGCACGCCTCCACGGCCGCACTGATCGAGGCCTGCGAGGCGGGCGCCCCCGTACCCGGCACCGTCCTGGTCCCGTACGCCACCCCGGCCACGCTCACCGCCGAGGCCGTCCACGAGGCCGCGCACCGCACGCTCGCCCTGCTCCAGTCCTGGCCGGCGGAGGACCGCTTCGCCGGCACCCGCCTCGTCCTGCTCACCGAAGGCGCGCTCGCCGCTCGCGACGACGACCGCGTCCCCGACCCGGTCCACGCCGCCGTCTGGGGTCTGGTGCGCTCCGCGCAGTCCGAGAACCCCGGGCGCTTCGTGCTCGTCGACACCGACGGCACCGACGCGTCGCTGGCGGCCCTGCCCGCCGCGCTCGCCACCGGCGAACCCCAACTCGCCCTGCGCGAAGGCATCGCGCACGCCGCCCGCCTCACCCGGGTTGCCGTGCCCTCCGACGCGGCGGCTCCCGCCTTCGACGCCGGGGGGACGGTGCTGGTCACCGGGGCCACGGGTACGTTGGGCGGTCTGGTGGCCCGGCATCTCGTGGCGGAGCGCGGTGTGCGGCATCTGCTGCTGCTGAGCCGGCGCGGCGCTGACGCGCCCGGTGCCGCGGAACTGACCGCAGACCTGGTCGCGTCGGGTGCCTCGGTGGTGTGGGCGGCGTGCGACGCCGCCGACCGCGAGGCGCTAGCGCAGGTACTGACGGCCGTCTCCGTCGAGTATCCGCTGACCGGCGTCGTCCACACCGCCGGAGTCCTCGACGACGGCATCATCGACTCCCTCACCCCGCAGCGGCTCTCCGCCGTCCTGCGCCCCAAGGCCGACGCCGCCCTCAACCTGCACGAACTCACCCGGGACCTCGACCTCGCCGCCTTCGTCCTCTTCTCCTCGGCGGCCGGGGTCCTCGGCGCGCCCGGCCAGGGCAACTACGCCGCCGCCAACGCCTTCCTGGACGCCCTCGCCCAGCACCGCCGCGCCCGCGGCCTGCCCGCCACCTCACTCGCCTGGGGCCTGTGGGAGGACACCGACGGCATGGCGGGCCGCCTCGACCAGGCCGACCTGAACCGCATGAAGCGCGGCGGCGTTCAGGGCCTCGCGGCCGCCGAGGGCCTCGCGCTCCTCGACCTCGCCGACGCCCTCGGCGCCGCCGGCCGTGCCGGAGGCGCCGGCGACGGCGGTTCCCCCCGCGGCCTGCTGGTGCCCATGCGGCTGAGCCTGCCCCGCGGCGCGCGCGGCACCGACGTCGCACCCCTGCTGCGCGGCCTCGTCCGCGGCCCCGGCAGGCGCCTCGCCACCAGTGCCGGGGACCGTGCCGCAGCGGGCGGATCCGCCGGTACCGCCCTGGAGCAGCGCCTCGTCGCGCTCGATCCGGCCGAGAGGGAGCGGCTGCTCCTCGGCCTCGTCCGCGGCCACGTGGCGGATGTCCTCGGCCACGGCTCCCCGGACGCCATCGAGCCCGAACACGCCTTCAGCGAGCTGGGCTTCGACTCCCTCACCGCCGTCGAACTGCGCAACCGGCTCGGCGCCTCGGTCGGCAGACGGCTGCCCGCCACCCTGATCTTCGACTACCCCACCTCCCTCGCCCTCACCCGGCACCTGCTCCTCGAGTTGGCCGGGACGGACACGGCCACGCGCTCGGTCCTCGCCCATGGAGCCGTCACCGAGGGCGCCCTCGCGGACGACCCGATCGCCATCGTCGCGATGAGCTGCCGCTTCCCCGGCGGCGTCACCACGCCGGAACAGCTGTGGCAGCTCCTGAAGAACGGCGACGACGCCGTCTCCGGCTTCCCCGACGACCGGGGCTGGGACCTCGACGCCCTCTACGACCCCGACCCGGACCACCCGGGCACCTCGTACACCCGGCACGGCGGCTTCCTCCACGACGTCGCCGCGTTCGACCCCGCCTTCTTCGGCATCAGCCCGCGCGACGCCGTCGGCACCGACCCCCAGCAGCGGCTCCTTCTGGAGACCACCTGGGAGGCGTTCGAGCGGGCGGGCATCGACCCGGCGACCGTGCGCGGCAGCCGTACGGGTGTCTTCGCGGGCGTGATGTACCACGACTACGCCACGCTCCTCGAACGAAGCGCCGACGGCTCCCTCGGCTCCGGCAGCACCGGCAGCATCGCCTCGGGCCGCGTCTCCTACACCTTCGGCCTCGAAGGACCCGCCGTCACCATCGACACGGCGTGCTCGTCCTCGCTCGTCGCCCTGCACCTGGCCGTCCAGGCGCTGCGCAACGGCGAATGCGACATGGCGCTGGCCGGCGGCGTCACCGTCATGGCCACCCCCGGCACCTTCGTCGGCTTCAGCCGTCAGCGCGGCCTGTCCGCCGACGGCCGCTGCCGCGCCTTCTCCGCCGACGCCGACGGCACCGGCTGGGCCGAGGGCGCGGGCATGCTGCTGGTGGAGCGGCTGTCGGACGCACGCGCCAAGGGCCACCCGGTCCTGGCGGTGGTGCGCGGCTCGGCCGTCAACCAGGACGGTGCGAGCAACGGCATGACGGCGCCCAACGGCCCGTCGCAGCAGCGGGTCATCCGCGCCGCACTGGCCGGCGCGGGCCTGAGCGCGGCGGACGTGGACGCGGTCGAGGCCCACGGCACGGGCACGACGCTGGGCGACCCGATCGAGGCGCAGGCGCTGCTGGCGACGTACGGCCAGGAGCGCGGCGGCGACCAGCCGCTGTGGCTGGGCTCGGTCAAGTCCAACTTCGGCCACACACAGGCCGCGGCCGGTGTCGCCGGCGTCATCAAGATGGTCATGGCGATGCGGCACGGCGTGCTGCCGCGCACCCTCCACGCCGACCGGCCCTCGGCACACGTGGACTGGTCGGCGGGCGCGGTGTCCCTGCTGACCGAGACGGTGCCGTGGCCCGAGACCGGCCGCCCGCGCCGGGCCGGGGTCTCGTCGTTCGGCATCAGCGGCACCAACGCTCACACGATCATCGAGCAGGCCCCTGCCGGCCCTGGCACCCCTGCCGCCCCTGCTGTCCCTGAGCCTTCTGTCCTGCCGGGACCTGTGCCCGTGCGGCTGTCCGGCCGCACCGCCGATGCCCTGTCCGCCCAGGCCCGTACCCTGCGCGCACACCTTGCCGCCAACCCCGGCACCTCCCTGCCCGACCTCGCGTACTCCCTGGCCACCGGCCGGGCCGCCTTCGACCACCGCGCCGTCGTCGTCGCTTCGGACGAGACGTCGCTCGCCGCCGCGCTCGACGGCCTTGCCGACGGGCGCCCCGCTCCCGGGCTCACGGCCGGCACGGTCAGCAAGGGCGGCCGCACCGCGTTCCTGTTCACGGGGCAGGGGAGTCAGCGGCTGGGGATGGGGCGTGAGTTGTACGGCGCTTATCCGGTGTTCGCCGAGGCCCTGGATGCGGTGGGTGAGCGGCTTGGGCTGGG
>NZ_JBNGGE010000084.1:0-15932 GCF_049975785.1 Streptomyces sp. WG7 | reverse complement strand
TGGGAGAGTAGGACGCCGCCGAACAATTATTGCGAGGAAACCCCGCACCGGGAACGGTGCGGGGTTTTCTGCGTTTACTGGCGCGTTTACTGTCTTTGTATGCGCTACGACCTGGTTATCTTCGACAACGACGGCGTCCTCGTCGACAGCGAGCCGATCTCCAATCGGCTCCTGGCCGGCTATCTGACCGAGCTGGGACACCCGACGTCGTACGACGACTCCCTGAGGGACTACATGGGCGCCGCCATGCACCGGGTCCACGACCTCATCCTGGAGCGGACGGGGCGGCGACTGCCCGCGGACTTCGACGACGTGTTCCATCGGCGGGTGTTCGCGGCCTTCGAACGGGACCTGGAGCCCGTGCCCGGCGCTGTCGGCGTGCTGGAGAAGCTCGCGGCGGACGGGGTGGCGTACTGCGTCGCCTCCTCCGGAAGTCATGAACGCATTCGGGTGGGGCACCGGAAGACCGGGCTGGACCGGTGGTTCGACGACGAGCGGATCTTCAGTTCCCAGGACGTGGGGCGGGGAAAGCCGGCACCGGACCTCTTCCTGTACGCAGCCGAGCGGATGGGGGTCGCTCCGGAGCGGTGTGCGGTGATCGAGGACAGCCCGCTCGGCGTGCGGGCGGCAGTCGCGGCCGGGATGGATGTGTACGGGTTCACAGCGATGACACCGGCGGCCAGGCTGACCGGGGCCACTCGGCTCTTCGGCGACATGGGGGAGCTGACCGACGTGCTGATGTGCCGGCAAAGCTGATCTGGGGTTGGGGTTGGGGTTGGGGTTGTGTGTGCTGGTGCCGCAGGCGTTCGCGGCGCGTTCCGGGCTCGACCGGACCGATACGGTGGCGGGCATGAGCGGCCGCGCACAGCTGATGTGGGACGAGGCAGTAACGGGCTATGACTTCGGCCCGGAGCATCCGATGGATCCGGTCCGGCTCGCCCTGACGCGAGGACTGGTCGGTGCCCTGGGGCTCGACCGGGAGGCCGAGGTCGTCGCGGCGCCGGC
This sequence comes from Streptomyces sp. WG7, assembly GCF_049975785.1. Classification (NCBI taxonomy): domain Bacteria; kingdom Bacillati; phylum Actinomycetota; class Actinomycetes; order Kitasatosporales; family Streptomycetaceae; genus Streptomyces; species Streptomyces sp. WG7. The sequence continues at coordinate 14,927 of NZ_JBNGGE010000084.1, read as the reverse complement.
GGCCGGGGAGTCGACGCTGCGGCTCGTCCACCGGGAGGACTACATCGACGCGGTGAAGGCGGCGTCGGCGGATCCCGGTTCGGCGGACGGCGCGTACGGACTCGGGACGATCGACGATCCCGCCTTCACGGGGATGCACGAGGCGTCCGCGCTGATCGCCGGGCAGTCGGTGGGTGCGGCGGAGGCGGTGTGGCGCGGGGACGCGCTGCACGCCGTGAACTTCGCGGGCGGGCTGCACCATGCGATGCCGGGCGCGGCCTCGGGGTTCTGCGTGTACAACGACGCGGCGCTGGCGATCGCGCGGCTCCTGGAGCTGGGGGCCGAGCGGGTCGCGTACGTCGATGTCGACGTGCATCACGGGGACGGGGTGCAGGCCGCGTTCTGGGAGGATCCGCGGGTCCTGACCGTGTCGCTGCACGAGCACCCGCGGACGCTGTTCCCGCAGACCGGGTGGCCGGAGGAGACGGGGTCGGACCGCGCGGAGGGGTCGGCGGTGAACGTCGCGTTGCCGGCGGGGACCGGGGACGCCGGGTGGCTGCGGGCGTTCCACGCGGTGGTACCCGAGGTGATCGCGGACTTCCGGCCGCAGGTGCTGGTGACGCAGCACGGCGCCGACACGCACTTCGAGGACCCGCTCGCGCACCTGGCGGTGTCGCTGGACGCGCAGCGGGCGGTGCAGGTGGCGTGTCATGAGCTGGCACACGAGTACGCCGAGGGGCGGTGGGTGGCGCTGGGGGGCGGCGGGTACGCCGTGGTGGACGTGGTGCCGCGGTCGTGGACGCATCTGGTGGGGATCGCGGCGGGGCGGCCGGTGGAGCCCGAGACGGTCATTCCGGAGGGGTGGCGGCAGGACGTGTTCGCACGGACACGGCAGCTCGGGCCGATGCGGATGACCGACGGCCGGTGGCCGGTGTCCTGGGCACCGTGGGAGGCGGGGTACGACCCCGCGGACCGGTTGGACCAGGCGGTGCTGGCGGCTCGGCGGGCGGTGTTTCCGTTGCGCGGGCTGCTCGCGTGACGGCGCCCGCGGGCGCAGGGTGCCGGTGCCGGGGTGTGCGTGGTGCCCGCGGCTGGGGCGGCGTACGACTGGCCGCAGCTGTGCGGGGTGGGACCGCTCTCGGGTGTCGCGGGGCGTTACGCCGACCGTGGGTCGATTCCCGCGTTCCTCGCTCCGGGGACGGGCGGACGCGGCAGCATCGGGCTCGTGCTGACCCGTGGAGCTCTTCGGGCTCATCTTCTGGACGTCCGTCTTGCCGGGCCCGTGGCGACTTCACGGGAGGCGAGTCTGCGGAGTTACCGGCTGTTCGCCGCCCGGGATCCGAGGGTGCTGATCGGAATCGACCCGGAAGGGGACTGGGGGCAGCAGGAGCTGCTCGGGCTGATGGCGGAGAGGTGCGGGGTTTCGGCCGATCCGCACGACACTTCGGGCCAGGACGTGATTGATCCCGATCGGACACTGGCGGCTCTGGACGCCTTCGCCGATCGGCTCGCCGTGGTCGCTCAGCGTCGCGGCCCGGTCCTCCTCGGCACCGGGCACCCCCATCGACTGCTCGGTTTCTACGCCGCCTTGGCCGACGCGCTGTCGGCGGCGGGATGTGCTGTCCTCACCCCGGCGCAGGGTCGCCGTGTCGACATAACGACCCGGTTCGGTCTACGCACGTACAACCTCGACTACGTCCGGGGAGTCGCGTTGGTGCGGGAACCCGCCGCCGGGCACGCCGGTGGTGAGCCCGGCGCACACACGCATTCACCGCTCCCGGTTCGTACCGCGCTGGCCGCCGCGGCCGAGGCCGGCGGGCCGCTTCCCGAGTTGGTGATCGGGGACCACGGATGGGTCTGCGGAGCAGGTCAGCTGGGGTTCGAGGCCATCGGTCCGGCCGATACGGACGATCCCGCGCTCTTCGTGGGGCAGGCAGAGGGGTCCGTGTCCGTCGTCGTTCCGCTTGATGACGCTGTGCGGTCTGAGTACTACCGGCCGCTTACCCGCTACGTACTCAATCGAGCGTGTCTGTCACGGTAGGGGAGCTGTGGGGTGCACCTCTTCCCCATTCGCATCACCCGCCCCTACATTGGGGAGTGAGCACGCAACGACGAAGAGTCACCGGAAGGGGAAGCCGGTGGCCGTCGAGTGCGGAAGGTTCAGGTGTGTCATGGCTGCAGCTGGCGAAAGGCCTCTGAACGAGGTTCAGTTCCTGACCGTGGCGGAGGTCGCCTCGGTGATGCGCGTGTCCAAGATGACCGTGTACCGGTTGGTGCACAGCGGTCATCTGCCCGCGATCCGGGTGGGACGGTCGTTCCGCGTCCCGGAGCAAGCGGTTCACGAGTACCTCCGTGAGAGCTATGTGGGGGTGGAAACGGCCTGACGGCGGCCCGGGGAGGCTCTCAGGGCTCGTCAGGGCCTCTCCCGGCCTCCGGGACCTCCCTCGGCACCTCGATTACGACCTCAGCGCTCGGGCGGGTAGGCTAGCCCCTCGTAGGTCGTGTGGGCCCATGGCGCCCAACAACCGAGTGATGAGAAGTGAGCGAGGGTAGTCGTGGGCTCTGTTATCAAGAAGCGGCGCAAGCGGATGGCCAAGAAGAAGCACCGCAAGCTGCTCAAGCGCACGCGCGTTCAGCGTCGCAACAAGAAGTAAGCGACGCTGCGCCGTCAGCGTGGTCTGTGGCCCCCCACCGCATCCGGTGGGGGGCCACAGTCGTATCCCGGGTGCGAGGCTTCGGGCGCGGGGCACGGCCGCGCGTTTTCCGTCACTTGCTGCATCCGGCGGTCATCACAGCGCAACACCGACCGGCTAAGTTGGCCGGCGGACGGGGAACGCGGCAGGGTACGCAGTAGGGCGGAAGGAAGGCGCTGGTCTTGGGCAAGGTCGTGCTCGTCACCGGAGTGGCCCGTCAGCTGGGGGGCCGGTTCGTGCGGCGCATCCAGCGTGATCCCGACGTGGACCGGGTCGTGGGGGTGGACGCCGTCACGCCGGAGCACCATCTGGGCGGCGCGGACTTCGTCCAGGCCGACATCCGGCAGTCGGCCATCGGGCGGGTGCTCGCCGAGACGGGCGCCGACACGGTCGTCCACATGGACGTCACGGGCACGCCGCTGGGCGGCGGCAGCCGGACGTCGGTCAAGGAGACCAACGTCATCGGCACGATGCAGCTGCTCGGCGCCTGCCAGAAGTCGCCGACCGTGCGGCGGCTCGTGGTGAAGTCCAGTACGAACGTGTACGGGTCCGCGCCGCGCGACCCGGCCGTCTGCACCGAGACCACCGCGCCCAAGTCCCTGCCCAGCGGCGGCTTCGCCAAGGACGCGGTCGAGGTCGAGGGGTACGTACGGGGCTTCGCGCGCCGTCGGCCGGACGTCGCGGTGACCGTGCTGCGGTTCGCCAACATCCTCGGTCCGGGGGCGGAGACGCCGCTCGCCTCCTACTTCGGGCTGCCGGTGCTGCCGACGGTGTTCGGCTACGACCCGCGGCTGCAGTTCGTGCACGAGGACGACGTGATCGAGGTGCTGCGGCTCTCCTCGCACGAGCCGCGGCGGGGCACGCTGAACAGCGGCACCTTCAACATCGCCGGCGACGGTGTCCTGCTGCTCTCCCAGTGCTCGCGCCGGATGGGCCGCCCCACGGTGCCGTTGCTGCTGCCCGCGGTCACCTGGACGGGCTCGCTCGTGCGTACGCTGGGGATGACGGACTTCTCCCCCGAGCAGATCCGGCTGCTCACCCACGGGCGGGTGGTGGACACCACGCAGATGCGCGAGACCCTGGGTTTCCGGCCGAAGTACACGACGGCCGGGGCGTTCGCGGACTTCGCGCGCGGCCGCGGTACCGGACTGCTGCCCCCCGAGGCCCTCGCGGGGGCCGTCGACCGGATCGCGGAGCTGTCCCTGCGGGGCAGTGGCCACCTCCCGACGCAGAGCGCCAACTGAGGAGCGCATCAACGATGGCGGACGCCAAGGTCATTCCGTTCGACGACGACCGGTCGCGGGGGAGCGGCGGGAGCGGCGGGAACGCGGCGCAGCGCCCGCCGCGGCGCCGCGGCGGGGGGAGCCGGCGCAAGGGCACGGCGGAGTCCGTGCCGGTACGCGAGGTGCAGCCCCTGCCGGTGCGGGAGCCCGCGCCGGACGACGTCCCCGTGACGTCCGAGTCGTCCGGGGTGCCGGAGCCGGGTTCTCAGGGGCCGGGGTCGCAGGGGTCGGACGGCGGTGGCCTGGAGCGGCGTATCGCGGGCGGTCTGGCGTTCCTGCGCCGCCGCCTCACCGGCGACTACGAGGTCGACGACTTCGGCTACGACGCCGAGCTCACCGACCAGGTGCTGATGTCCATGCTGCGCCCGGTGTACGAGAAGTACTTCCGGGTCGAGGTGAAGGGCGTGGAGAACATCCCGGCCGAGGGCGGTGCGCTGATCGTCGCCAACCACTCCGGGACACTGCCGCTGGACGGGCTGATGATGCAGGTCGCCGTGCACGACCATCATCCGGCGGACCGGCATCTGCGTCTGCTGGCGGCCGACCTGGTCTTCGTGCTGCCGGTGGTCAACGAGCTGGCCCGCAAGCTCGGCCACACGCTGGCCTGTGCGGAGGACGCCGAACGGCTGCTCGGTCAGGGCGAGCTGGTCGGGGTGATGCCGGAGGGGTTCAAGGGCATCGGCAAGCCGTTCGGTGAGCGCTACAAGCTCCAGCGCTTCGGGCGCGGCGGTTTCGTGTCCACGGCACTGCGGCAGGGGGCGCCGATCATTCCGTGCTCGATCGTCGGCGCGGAGGAGATCTACCCGATGATCGGCAACGCCAAGACGCTGGCGCGGCTGCTGGGCTTTCCGTACTTCCCGCTGACGCCGACCTTCCCGTGGCTGGGGCCGCTGGGTGCGGTGCCCCTGCCGACGAAGTGGACGATCCAGTTCGGCGAGCCGATCCCGACGGACGGCTATCCGGCGGAGGCCGCCGAGGATCCGATGCTGATGTTCAATCTGACCGACCAGGTGCGGGAGCAGATTCAGCACACGCTCTACAAGCTGCTGGTGCAGCGGCGGTCGGTGTTCTTCTGAGGTATCCCGTTCTTCTGCGGTACGGCTCTTCTGCGGTACGGCGGCATGACGGTGGGGTGCTCCCTCCACTCGAGGGAGCACCCCACCGTCATGCCGCCGGGTCAGTCCGCGTCGTCCGCTTCGATGCCCAGGCCGGGCAGGAGGCCCGGGAGGAGGGGCGGGAGGGTGACGTCCGGTTCCGCGGGCGGGGTGTTGTCGCCCGTCGGCGGGGAGGCGGTGCCGGTGTCCTTCGGCGGGTCGAGCAGGCCGCCCGTGCCGCCGCCGAGCAGGCCGTCGTTCTCGCGGCCGGAGTCGGCCGACTCGCTGGGCCTCTCGCTGTCCGTGCGCTCGCGTTCGGACGTACCGGTGTCGCCGGTGCTGGGAGCGGACGAGTGGCCGGAGCCGGGGGTGCCGGTGGTGGCGGACTCGGAGCTGTCCTGCCGGCCGCTGTCTCCGCTGTCGTCGTCCCGGGACGGCTGCTCCGGCAGCATGGACTGCAGCGGGGCCACGTCGTCCTCTATGGCGTCGAAGACGGAGGACACCTGGTCACTGACGTCCCCGAGCTGCACGGGAAGCCGGTCGCGCAGTGCTCCCCAGGTTTCCCGGTGGGAGCGGGAGAAGGTGGACAGGGCCTGCATGGGGGCGAGTGAGTCGGGGTCGCGGGCGTAGGCGGCGCTGAGCAGGCGGTGGCCCTCGGAGGCGTCGTGCTCCATGCCGGACAGGGCACGGCGGACCTCGCTGAGGGACTCGTGGTCGAGGGGCCCGCCGCGGTCGCGTTCCATCAGCCGGCGTGCTTCGTTGAGCCGGGTCGATGCCAGGTCCAGGTGGGCCCGGCCGCGCTCGTCGTCCCCGTCGGCGAGACCGAGGCGGAAGTCCTCGATGCCGCGCTTGAGGCCGTAGAGCGAGTCACCGGGCAGGGCGTCCGAACTGGCGGCGGCGACTCCGCCGAAGGCTCCGGCGGCCACGCTCACGCTCAGTCCGCCCGCGGTGAGGCCCTTGGCCAGCCGCGAGCGTGGCCGGAACCTGCTCAGTGAGGCCGCCCGGTGGGTGCCGCGCGCGCGGCGTTGCTCCGGTACCGGACTGTCCGTCGCCCCGTCGCCCGCGGTGCCCTCTTGCAGCATGGCCTCGAACGCGGCCACCAGCTGGGCCCGCTGGACGACCTTGACCTCGGGATCCAGCTGGGGCCGGGGCAGCGTCTCCAGGCCGGCGGCGAGGGTCAACAGACGACCCTGCCCGGTCGGTTCCGCGGTGGCCCCGGCGTCGGCCGGTCCTCCGGACTGCTCGGTCGCCGCCCCGGGATCGGACTGCTCCTCCAGAGCCTGGGCGAAGGCGTTCGCCCGCCGGTGTGCCGATACGTTCGCGATCACTGGCGGCACCTCCTCTCGTCATGACGGTCGACTCCCCAGGGGGTCCTGAGGGTTGCACACCCTGATCTGAACCACCCGATCGTGTGATCGGAGTCGGCCAGGGGGTGACCACAGGGAGCCTGCATCCGGCACAACGAGCGGCGCGGCACTTGGGTTACGGACGGTGGGTGATCGGACCGCGGGTACAACAGGCTTTCACCGACGGTGATTTGGGGAACGCGGGGAGTTTCGGCGGGTGCGGCGCCTCCGGGGCGCCGGGAGCTCAGCGCGCGTCGTCCGGGAGCAGTCGGGCGAGGGTGCGCACGGCCCGGTACTGGAGCGTCTTGATGGCGCCCTCGTTCTTGCCCATGACACGGGCGGTCTCGGCGACCGAGAGGCCTTGGAGGAAGCGCAGGGTCACGCACTCCTGCTGCTGCGGGTTGAGCCGTCGTACGGCGTCCAGCAGGGCGGCGTTGGAGAGTGATTCGAGGACGGAGTCCTCGGGGGACCGCTCGACCTCGTTGGCGTCGAGCATCTCGCCGGTGGTGACCTCCAGCCGGAAGCGGCTGGACTTGAAGTGGTCGGCGACGAGGTTGCGGGCGATGGTCACCAGCCAGGCGCCGAAGTCGCGGCCCTGCCAGGTGAAGGTGCCGATGCGCCGCAGGGCGCGCAGAAAGGTCTCGCTGGTGAGGTCCTCGGCGGTCGCCTTGCCGCCCACCCGGTAGTAGATGTAGCGGTACACGGTGTCGCTGTACTGGTCGTAGAGCCGTCCGAAGGCGTCGGCCTCGCCGGCCTGGGCCCGCTCGACCAGGTCCATCATGCGGGCGCTGTCGCTGTCCGCGGCGGGGCGGCGGTGGGTGGTGGCGGCGGTCCCGGACGAGGACGACCGCGCGCGTCTGCCGACGGCGGCGCTTCCGTCGGCCAGTGCATAGCACGGGCCGACGGGGGCGGTGGCCGCGGCGAGGGCGGGAAAGGCGTACGCGGTGGGGACGAAGCCGCGCAACAGGTCTTGGGCTGATTTGACCGTTGCGCGCAGCGTAGCCAGGCCCGAGGCGTCAACCCCGACGTGTGGGTACACGGGACTCCCAGAGGCAGAGCTTCCATCACGTGCAGTACGGAACCATTCACCCGTCGTAGCGAAGGTGGGGTGCCGGAATGCGTCTGAGGAGAATAACGCTTCGTACAGGTGCTGCTACGCCCAGTTGCTCAAATCATCGATTACGTCGCTTCTGTGCCCGATTGACGGTCGATCGGTTGCGACAGAGTGATCGGTTGACGACCGGAACCGTTCAGGTTCTTTGTGACTGCAGAGCGTGTTGTGGTCAATGTGGGAAAGGGGGACTGGAGGGGATGCTCCGGGGGTACGTCCCATGGATGGCTCGACGGGCGGCCCGGCGGGCGGCCCGTCGGGTGACTCAGCGGCGGCGGCGGTGCAGCGCGATGGCCGCCGCGGTGCCGCCGGCCACGGCGCCGACGCCCGCGGCCGCCGGGATGCCGACCTTGGCCGCCTTGCGGCCCGTGCGGTAGTCGCGCAGCCGCCACTCCAGCTCCCGGGCGTGCTTGCGCAGCTTGCTGTCGGGGTTGATCGCGTACGGGTGTCCGACCAGCGACAGCATCGGGATGTCGTTGTGGGAGTCGCTGTAGGCGGCGCAGCGGGACAGGTCCAGGCGCTCCGCCGCCGCCAGCGCGCGCACCGCCTCGGCCTTCGCGGGGCCGTGCAGCGGCTCGCCGACCAGCTTGCCCGTGTAGACGCCGCCGATCGACTCGGCCACGGTGCCCAGTGCGCCGGTCAGGCCCAGGCGGCGGGCGATCACCTGGGCGATCTCCACCGGGGCCGCCGTGACCAGCCAGACCTTCTGCCCGGCGTCCAGGTGGGCCTGGGCGAGGGCGCGGGTGCCGGGCCAGATTCGCTCGGCCATGTACTCGTCGTAGATCTCCTCGCCGATCGACTTCAGCTCGGAGACCCGGTGGCCCTTGACGATCGACAGTGCGGAGTCGCGGGCGTCCTGCATGTGCTCCGGGTCCTCGAACCCGGCGAGCCGGAACCATGCCTGCTGCCAGGCGAACCGGGCGAGGTCGCGGGTCTCGAAGAACTTCCGCTTGTACAGGCCCCGGCCGAAGTGGAAGATCGCGGCGCCCTGCATCACGGTGTTGTCGAGGTCGAAGAAGGCGGCTGCCCTGTCGTCACCGTGGACCGGGAACTCGGCTTCCGCACCCGTGTCGGGTGAGGTGTCCTGTGCGGACTGCGCGGACTTGCGGGCTGCCTCCGCCGAGGCCTCGCCTGCCAACACGCTCCGTGCCGTGGCGGAGCGCCTACGGGGAGTGAGCCATCGAAGAGCGGCCATGTCCGTGAGCATAGCCAGTTTGTTCGGAGGCTTCGGAGCCGAGAGGTTCGGAGGCTGTGAACTCCGCGCGACCGTGTCGTCAAAGGGTTCGGTGAGGGTACCGGCGGAGGGCCCGGTGGAGGCGTCGGTGAAGAGCCGGGTGCGGGCCTCCGCGAAGGCCTCGCTGAAGGACCGGTCCCGCGGGCGCGTCGGCGTGCCGGCCCGGCAGGCGGTCCGGCCGCCGTCGAGGGGTCGGCTCGCGGCGTCGTGCGCGCGAGAATGGCCGGCATGAGTCCCCTCTTCCGCCGAAAGCCCTCGCCGACCCCGGGGGCCCCGCAGCCCGCGCAGTCCTCTGAGCACTCCGAGAACCATCTCGTCACCCTCATCCGCAAACCCGGCTGTCACCTGTGTGATGACGCACAGCTCGTCGTCGAGAAGGTCTGTGCCGACCTCGGTGTCCCCTGGGAGGGGAAGGACATCACCGAGGACCGTGAACTCCACGACGCGTACTGGGAACAGATCCCGGTCGTCCTGGTCGACGGCAGGCAGCACACCTTCTGGCGTGTGAACGAGGAACGCCTGCGCAAGGCACTGACCGACGAGTCCAAGTAGTCCGGATGGTCGCTTAGGATCGATGGTGACTTGGTCTCGGGGGCGTTGATCGTGAGGAGTGTGTGCGGCTTTGCCCCCGATGGGAGAGGAACGCGGGTGCGAGTGCGCCGGTTCCCGGTTCGCACGCCGGGCGCGCGTGAGCCCGGTCACGTTGGCCGGGCAAATCGGACACCATCTTTGTGCACGCGTTCACAAAGACATAGCCTGCATTCGACGGGGCGGTCATGTAGGGACGTATGACCGCCTACAGCCCCGCTCTACCCGCAGGAGCACCGTGGCAACTGGCCGAACACACCGACCGGCGACCCGCAGCCGAGGGATTCCCGAGGCCACCGTCGCCAGGCTTCCGCTGTACCTCCGCGCCCTCACCGCGCTCTCCGAGCGCTCGGTGCCCACGGTCTCCTCCGAGGAGCTGGCGGCCGCGGCGGGAGTCAACTCCGCGAAGCTGCGCAAGGACTTCTCCTACCTCGGCTCCTACGGGACCCGGGGTGTCGGCTACGACGTCGAGTATCTCGTCTACCAGATCTCCCGCGAGCTGGGGCTCACCCAGGACTGGCCGGTAGTGATCGTCGGTATCGGTAACCTCGGCGCCGCGCTCGCCAACTACGGCGGGTTCGCGTCCCGCGGTTTCCGGGTCGCCGCGCTCATCGACGCCGACCCGGGAATGGCCGGAAAGCCCGTCGCCGGGATCCCCGTGCAGCACACCGACGAGCTGGAGAAGATCATCCAGGACGACGGTGTCTCGATCGGTGTGATCGCGACCCCCGCCGGTGCCGCCCAGCAGGTCTGCGACCGGCTCGTGGCCGCCGGTGTCACCTCCATCCTGAACTTCGCGCCGACCGTGCTGAACGTCCCCGAGGGCGTCGACGTGCGCAAGGTCGACCTCTCCATCGAGCTGCAGATCCTCGCCTTCCACGAGCAGCGCAAGGCGGGCGAGGAGGCCGCGGCCGACGGCGTCGCGCCGCCCGTCGCCGCCCGCAGGCAGCAGCACCCCGCCGACTCCGCCGACAAGGGACCCGACGGGGACGTTCCCGCCGTGATGCCGGCATGAGCCTCCTCGTCGTCGGACTGAGCCACCGCAGTGCCCCCGTCAGTGTCCTGGAGCGGGCCTCGCTGAACGCGGACGCGCAGCTCAAGCTGTTGCAGGACACGGTGGCCGCCGAACCGGCCACCGAGGCCGCGGTGCTGGCCACCTGCAACCGCATCGAGCTGTACGCCGACGTGGACAAGTTCCACGCCGGTGTCGCCGAGCTGTCCACGCTGCTCGCCCAGCACAGCGGGGTCGGCCTGGAGGAGCTCACTCCTTATCTTTACGTGCACTACGAGGACCGGGCCGTCCACCACCTCTTCTCGGTGGCCTGCGGGCTCGACTCGATGGTGGTGGGCGAGGGGCAGATCCTCGGCCAGATAAAGGACTCCCTGGCCAGGGCGCAGGACCTGCACACCGCCGGACGGCTGCTGAACGACCTGTTCCAGCAGGCGCTGAGGGTCGGCAAGCGGGCCCACTCCGAGACCGGCATCGACCGCGCCGGGCAGTCCCTGGTCACCTTCGGCCTGGAGCAGCTGTCCGCCGGAGCCGACGTCCAGGAGTGGGCGCGGGGCAAGAAGGCCCTGGTCATCGGCGCCGGTTCGATGTCCTCGCTGGCCGCCGCGACGCTGGCGCGGGCCGGGGTCGCCGAGATCGTGGTCGCCAACCGCACCTTCGAGCGGGCCGAGCGGCTCGCCCAGATCCTTTCCCAGGGCGATGACACGGACGTGCTGGCCCGCGCGGTACCGATGGACTCGGTGCCGGTCGAGCTGACACGTGCCGACGTGGCCGTCTCCTGTACCGGCGCGACCGGGCTGGTCCTCACGGCCGACGCCGTGGCGGCGGCGGTGCAGGGCCGTACCGGCGTCCCCGCCGTCGAGCCCGGTGCCGGGCGTCCGGTGGCCGAGGCCGGCCCCGGTGGCGTACGGGAGGCAGCTGAAACGCCTCTGCAGGGCGGCGCCACTGGTGGTGCCGCGACCGGTGCCGGTGCCGACGAGAACTGCCCGCTGGACCTGTCCTCCGTGCCGTCCGGTTTCTCCGTCATGGGGGAGGCCGCGGTGGCCGGCATGGACGCGGCGACGCTGGAGCAGCACGGGGCCTGGGCCGCGGGCGGTGCGACGGTGGAGCGGTCGCGCGAGGCCGGGCGGCCGGGCGCCGAGGCGGACGCCGAGCTGATTACCGCGCTCGCCGCGACGGCGACGCGCGTGGGCCGTGTTCCCGAGCGCCGCCGGCCCGAGCCGGTCGCCGAGGTGCCGCGCCCGCAGCCGGTGCTCTTCCTGCTCGACCTCGCGATGCCGCGCGACATCGACGCCGCGGTGCACCGGCTGGCCGGGGCCCGCCTGGTGGACATCGAGTCGCTCGCCGACGCGTCGGCCGACGCTCCGATGGCCGCCGACGTCGACATGGTCCGCCGGATCGTCGCCGACGAGGTCGCCGCGTTCGGGGCGGCCCAGCGGGCCGCGCACATCACTCCCACCGTCGTCGCGCTGCGCAGCATGGCCGCCGGCGTCGTGGCGGGCGAGATCGCCCGGCTGGAGGGGCGGCTGCCGGGCCTCGACGACAAACACCGCGCCGAGATCACCCAGACCGTCAAGCGTGTGGTCGACAAGCTGCTGCACGCGCCGACGGTACGGGTCAAGCAGCTCGCCGCCGAGCCCGGCGGCGCCGGGTACGCGGACGCGCTGCGCACCCTGTTCGACCTCGACCCCGAGACGGTGGCCTCCGTCTCCCGCGCCGAGAACAGCACTGAGAAGAACCGAGGGCCGGCATGACTGAGAAGGCACTGAGGCTGGGGACCAGGCGCAGCAAGCTCGCCATGGCCCAGTCCGGGCAGGTGGCGGACGCCGTGAGCCAGGTGACCGGTCGGCCCGTTGAGCTGGTCGAGATCACCACGTACGGCGACGTCTCGCGGGAGCAGCTGGCGCAGATCGGCGGCACGGGCGTGTTCGTGGCCGCGCTGCGCGAGGCGCTGCTGCGGGGTGAGGTGGACTTCGCGGTTCACTCGCTCAAGGACCTCCCCACCACTCCGCACGAGGGGCTGGTGGTGGCCGCCGTACCGGAGCGCGAGGACCCGCGGGACGTGGTCGTCGCCCGGGACGCGCGCAAGCTCACCGACCTGCCCCGCGGGGCGCGGATAGGGACGGGCGCGCCGCGTCGCATGGCGCAGCTGAACGCGTACGCCCGCACCCACGGGCTGGAGATCGAGACGGTCCCGATCCGGGGCAACGTCGACACCCGCATCGGATACGTCCGCAGCGGTGAGCTCGACGCCGTCGTGCTGGCCGCCGCCGGGCTGAACCGGGTGGGCCGCATCGACGAGGTGACCGACTTCCTGTCGGTCGACACGGTTCTGCCCGCTCCCGGCCAGGGGGCACTGGCGATCGAGTGCACCGCGGACAACGCGGACCTCGTCGCCGCGCTCGCCGAACTCGACGACCCGTTCACGCGGGTCGCCGTGACGGCCGAGCGGTCACTGCTCGCCGCCCTGGAGGCCGGCTGCAGCGCCCCTGTGGGCGCGCTGGCCGACCTTCTGGCCGACGGGCAGGTTGTCAAGGAAATGCGCCTGCGCGGCGTCGTCGGTACCACCGACGGCTCGACGCTGGTGCAGCTGTCCACCACCGGTCCCGTGCCCCAGACGCACGACGCGGCGATGGCACTCGGTCGCGAACTCGCCACCGAGATGCTCGCCCAGGGCGCGGCCGGTCTGATGGGGGAGCGAGCACATTGAGCCCCACCACCTTTCCCACCGGTCCGGAACACGGGCACGTCACCTTCCTGGGTGCCGGACCCGGAGATCCGGGACTGCTGACTCTGCGCGCCGTGGAGGCACTGGCGCACGCGGACGTCCTCGTCGCCGAGCACGAGGTGCTCGACGTCGTACGCACGCACGCGAGGCAGGGCGTGTCGGAAGTGCACACGGACGCCGATCCGTCGGATCCGGGCACAGGCGCGCCCCAGCTGAAGGTTGTTGACGGCGCGTCAACGACCTCGGGCGTCCCCGCCGTGCGGGATGCCGCACATCTTGTCATGGAGGCCGCGCGGGGCGGCAGGCGGGTCGTGCGTGCGGTGACCGGGGACCCCGGGCTCGACACGTACGCCGCCGAGGAGATGCTGGCGTGCGCCGCGGCCGGGGTGCCCTTCGAGGTCGTCCCCGGTATCGCGAACGCGGTCGGTGTGCCGGCGTACGCCGGTGTGCCGCTGCGGGACGCCGAGGGTGCCGACGTGCGGTTCGTGGACGCCCGTACGGCGTCGGACCGCTGCTGGACCGAGGTCGGCGCCTCCGACGGGACGGTCGTCGTGTCGACGACGCTCGACTCGGTGGCCGCGGCCGCCGGTGAGCTGGTGTCGGCGGGCCGCAAGCCGGACACCCCGATGACGGTGACGATCGCCGGTACGACGACGCGGCAGCGGACCTGGGCGGCGACGCTCGGCACGGTCGCGCAGACGCTGAAGCAGGCGAAGGTGCTGCCGTCCCCGGACGGTGGGCGCCCGGTGATAGCCGTGGTCGGCGAGCGTTCCGCCTCTCCCCGGCGCGACCAGTTGTCGTGGTTCGAGTCCAAGCCGCTGTTCGGCTGGAAGGTCCTCGTGCCGCGTACGAAGGAGCAGGCGGCGTCGCTCTCCGACCAGTTGCGGTCGTACGGCGCCGTGCCGAGCGAGGTCCCGACCATCGCGGTGGAGCCGCCGCGCACCCCGCAGCAGATGGAGCGGGCGGTCAAGGGCCTGGTGACGGGCCGGTACGAGTGGATCGCGTTCACGTCGGTCAACGCGGTGAAGGCGGTCCGGGAGAAGTTCGAGGAGTACGGGCTGGACGCCCGTGCCTTCGCGGGCATCAAGGTCGCCGCGGTCGGGGAGCAGACGGCGAAGGCGCTCATCGCCTTCGGCGTGAAGCCGGACCTGGTGCCGAGCGGTGAGCAGTCGGCCGCGGGCCTGCTGGAGGACTGGCCGCCGTACGACCCGGTCTTCGATCCCATTGACCGGGTCTTCCTTCCTCGTGCCGACATCGCGACCGAGACGCTGGTCGCCGGGCTGATCGAGCTGGGCTGGGAGGTCGACGACGTCACCGCCTACCGCACGGTGCGCGCCTCGCCGCCGCCGGCCACGACCCGGGAGGCGATCAAGGGCGGCGGCTTCGACGCGGTGCTCTTCACGTCGTCGTCCACGGTGCGGAACCTGGTCGGCATCGCCGGCAAGCCGCACAACGTCACGGTGATCGCGTGCATCGGTCCGGCGACCGCGAAGACGGCCGAGGAGCACGGCCTGCGGGTGGATGTCATGGCTCCCGAGCCGTCCGTCCACAAGCTGGCGGAGGCCCTGGCCGACTTCGGCCTGCGGCGTCGCGCGGCGGCGGTGGAGGCCGGGGATCCGGTGACGCGGCCGAGCGAGCGGCGGCCGGGGGCGCGGAGGCGGCGGTCTTCGACCTGAGGCCGTGAGGCCGTAACGTCGTGTGGCCGGGAGGCTGAGTGCGACGTGGTGGGGGGGGGGGGGGGGGGGGGGGGCCCCCCCCCCCGGGGGGGGGGGGGGGGGGGGGGCCTCGGCGTGGGAGTGTTCGCGGGTGGTCGACGGGCCGCGGTTCGTGGCGTGGTTCATGGTGCCTCTTCCAGGGCGTCC
>NZ_JBNGGE010000083.1:0-16825 GCF_049975785.1 Streptomyces sp. WG7 | reverse complement strand
GCCATGGTCATTCCTCGCCCATACCGGCCTGACCATCCACCCACCACACCCACCGAACTTACGAAAAGATCAGTAGTCGAGAACGGCGAGGTGACCGGGCAGGTCAACAACTTCCGGTTCAACGAGTCGCCGGTGGACCTGCTGGGGCGGGCGGCGGAGGCGGGGCGGACCGAGAAGACGCTGCCCAGGGGTGGAGCGACTACTCCACGAGGGCCGGGTAGGGCCGGGATGCCCGCCCCTGGCACGTGAACCTCTTCCAGAAGATGCTGTAGAGGGGTCTCGCCGGTAATGCTCCAGGATTGAACGGTAGCGAGGGTTCCGCTTCTGGATGTACGGCAACAGCAGGAGCCGCGATGTCCAACGAGCCGGGTCCGTCGCCTGATGGGGCATGGAAGCGAAGGCGTGGAGGGGCAACTGCCTTTGCCCCTCGGAGAACCCCACGGTGATCGCCCACAACCAGCCCCCGGCTGCCTCTTGTGCCTGCCAATACGGCCAGACGCGCTACGGCAGGCACCGCTCGTTTGCCCAGCTGGAAGGAGGACTGGGGCCCGCTCTCGTAGGCGACGGAGGCGCGGCATAACGTGCGGCGGGGTAGTGGAATGCGATGAGGAAGCAACACGGCGACGGCACCCAGGTCCTTCCGGACCACCGGCGCTCAGACGGGCCTCCAACCTGCAGGCCAGGAGCGTTGTTCCCAGCGCTGACACAAGGTGAGCTGCACGACCGTTGGGGATGGCGGTGGGGTCTTCCGCAGCCGGCGGCGGACGAGGTTGCGCAAACCTCAAGAAATGCTCAGATCAATCATCTTGTTCCTCTGCGTGGCATCCGGTGACCCGTGGCATCCTTTGGGCACGCGTTCCAGCACCCAGTTGGAAGTTGCGGCCGTCACGGGGCTCACTCAACTGCCCTGTGGATTCGAACCTGTTCTTCCGAACGTCCTGCGGTGCGCCCCGCAGGGGTGTCTGATCCCGTCCGGGACCGGTTGCCCTGTCCGGTGCACCAATGACCAAAGGAGGACCAGGAATGCCGACCGGTACTGAAGACGGCGACGCGGAACAGAGCGGCGAGCAAGTCGAATCGCAGCCCGGCGACCAGGAGACGTCACAGGACCGGGAGGACCGCACCAACGAGTACAAGCGGATCGCCATCGAGGCTGCGGTGAACCTCACCGTGAACCTCTTCGCCGGCGTCGGCGTCGAAGTGCTCTCGAAGCTCGTCTAAAAGAGCTGCGCCCCCCCAGGTGCGCCAACACCGAGGGGCCGCGTAGCGGTTCTTCCTGAGTACGGTCCCGTCCGCCTCACAAGCTAGGGCGGGGCCGTACAACACTCAGCGAGCGCCGGGTCCCGATGCTCACATGGTCCAGATTTGTATGGCCTAGGCCACAAGAGGTGTCACAACCATAACGGGTTGTCGCCCTACGTGTCATTCGCTCCTCGTCGGCGGCGTCCTTGTCGTACAGGGGGCGCAAGCCCCCGGGCAGGTCGGGCAGCTGGAACGAGTACCGGCCGAGCATGTTGATGTGGTGCCGTGCCGACCGGGACGGAACTTCGTCAGCCTCGCGTCCAGTCCGCCCACATCCCGCTGCAGCAGCGCCTCCAGGAGCTCCAGAAGGCCACCGGCATGACCAAGGCGGAACTCGCCCAAGCCGTCCGCGACTGGGGCCTGAGCGGCTGACTTGGCATCTTGATCTCCCCGAGCGTCTGCCGGGCGCCGATGTCTGAGTTCGCGCAAGGGCCAGATGATCGCCCAAAGGGAAGAACCCCCGCCCGCCCACGAGCGGTCGGCGCTGGACCATCTGCGGAGCCCTGGAGGCGGGGTCATCCGCACACCGCCTCAGGCGATCCGTCACCGGACCACGGTGGCGTGGGCCAGGTCGGCCGGTACGGATCGTCGACGATCCACCCCTGCCACGCCGGGTCGCGGAGCTCTCCCGTGTTCTCGTCGACCACGCCATCGGACACCAGCCGCAGCCGCGCCCGGCCGGGCCGGCCTGTTACCCATGCATCACCCGCGTGTCGCTTGGCCCATGCAAATGCTGCGCTGCCCGGAGACACCGCCCTGCTGCAATCCGAGGATCGCCACCAGGACCATGAACAGCACCCTGGCGACGACCGCTGCTGGACACCGGGTAGCGACCCTGCTGCACACCACGGCGAGCAGCACGACCAGGAGCAGCAGCTGTCCTGTGCCACTGGATCTGACCGTTTACCATCGAGCTTCGATCGACGTCGTCAGCCAGCTCGGAGTGCCTCATTTCGCAGGGCGCGCAGCAGGGTCAACACGTCCTGATTGTCCGCGTCGGTGAAGGCGTGGATCGCGAGCAGGATGGATCCGCCGATCCGTTTGGCGGTGACGAGGTCGTTGCCGGCGAGGGCAGCCTGGTGGTGCAGGGAGTCGGTCAGGAGGAAGACAATGCGCGCCATGGGATCGCCGTTGAGCTCCGCGACGCGCTGGCCGGTCTCGTCGTGGGTCATGGTGGCCTCGATGCCGAACGCGGCGAGCAGCACGCGGTTGAGCGTGTGCTTCCCGTACGCGGCGAGCAGGGCCGCCAGCGGGCGCTCGTGCTCGCCGCCCGCCAGGACCTCCAGGGCGCCGTCGTTGTTCTGGACGACGGCCTCCAACGCAGCCAGGGCCGGAGATGGTGATCGTTGGTCAGCTCGTCATCCATGGCACGCAGGCTAGGCCGCCGACTGCGGCACACGTCGGCGTTCGATCGAAACCACCCGCACCGGTACAGCCGCGAACTGAACGTCACAACCTCATCGAGTACGCATCTACCTGGGGAAACGACCTGTGAGCCTCTTCAAAGAGCGTTTCGTCCTGGCGAGGTTGTTTGGTTCGAGGTTTAGGTGTCGCGCCAGTTTTGGGTGGATTCGCTGGTAAGTCGTCGGCTTATGAGGTCGATCATCGCGATGTGAATCATCGCTTCGGACCGGTGGGCGTGGGTTTCGCAGTCGCGGGCGAGGCGGCGGTGGTGCATGAGCCAGCCGAAGGTCCGCTCGACCACCCATCGCCGGGGAATCACCTGGAAGCCTTTGGTTCCAGGGTCGCGCTGGACGACTTCGACAGCGATGCCGAGGCGGGCGCCGTGGTCGATCACCTTCGTGCGGTATCCGATGTCGGCCCATGACTTGGTCACGTGGGAGCTTGTGCTGGCGATCTGGGAGAGCAGGTGGATGCCGCCGGCGTTGTCGGAGACGCTGGCCGCGCTCACCCAGACGGCCAGG
Source organism: Streptomyces sp. WG7 (assembly GCF_049975785.1). NCBI lineage: Bacteria > Bacillati > Actinomycetota > Actinomycetes > Kitasatosporales > Streptomycetaceae > Streptomyces > Streptomyces sp. WG7. The sequence continues at coordinate 13,598 of NZ_JBNGGE010000083.1, read as the reverse complement.
AGCAGTCCGAGGGCGTCGACCCCGAGGTGGCGTTTCCGGCCTGCGATCTTCTTGCCTGCGTCGATGCCCTGATCGGCTGCCGGCACGTTGGCGGAGGTCTTGACGCTCTGAGCGTCCAGCACGCAGGCGCTCGGCTCTGCGCTGCGGCCTTCGGCTTCACGCACCAGGCGGCGCAGCAGGCCGTTGAGCTGGCCGAAGACGCCTTCCTTCTGCCAGGCGGCGAAGTAGCCGTAGACGGTCTCCCACGGTGCGAAGTCGTGCGGCAGGTAGCGCCAGGGGATCCCGGTGCGGTCGACGTAGAGGATGGCGTCCATGATGCGGCGCAAGTCGTGTTCGGGCGGGCGGCCGATGTCCAGGCCCTTGCACCTGCGCTGGGCCCGCCAGGCGGTGAGCGTGGGACCGATCAACTCCCATCGGGCATCGGACAGGTCGCTGGGATACGGGCGCTGTCGCGTCATGTTTCGGTAGTACCGTCGAGCAGGCCACCTCCACAGGGCGCAAACAGCGTCAACCAGGGGCGCTTTGGGATCAGACAGGAGCGACTCGACTCAAACGGGTGAGCTATGGAGACTCCTGCCGCACAGGTCGCATTGGCCACTTTTACCTCAGCAGTGACAGCCCCACTCGCCCTTCAAAGCGCTACCAAACACCCTTACCGGGATGAAACGCTCTTTTTAGGCCCGAGCAGCGCGTCCCTGCAATGGACCCTGAGCCGAAACGGCCCACCAGTTGACCTGATGGGCCGCCACGAAAGAAAGCGAGGCTAGGGCATGAACTCAGGAGACATGATCTCCAGACTCCACAGATCACCGTCTGCCGGGTAGACCCCGCGTGTCACTTCGGGGTCCTTCACCACGTACGCGGAGACACCAGTGGAGCGAGCCGAAACAACCCGGTATCCGGAGTAGTCAAGCTCGGGCTCCACCAGCTCGACATCCGCGTGCCCCTCGAGTTCACCTGCCACTTCCTGCCAGCTCGTATAGGGCTCACAGTCGATCTGCAAGGTCTCGGAAACGGTACGGCGAAGTTCAGGAAGGGAGGCGAATCTGTGCAGCTGCACGGATACCGTCTGTACCACCCAGTCAGACGGCTGCCCGCAGGTCACTTCCAGAATGCCGTAGTCACGCCAGAGTACCTTGCTCTTTCCTCGCCCCTGGACGTCATCCACGTAGTCAAGAGGCAGACTCAGCGCTGCTTCCTCAAGTCGGGTGCCGACGCCGAAGCCCAGCGCGGATCCTGTTCGGATGATCTCTGCAGCGAAGACTCGACCTTTCATCCCAGCTTCTCCAAAGCCTTGATCAGGTATTGCAGTTCAAGGGCGCGGTTCTTGGCGTTGCCCCAGTTGTGCTTGTTCATTTCGGTTTGCGCGGCGCGGGCCTTCTGAATCAGGTCCTTGCGGAGTTCCGGGCTGCTCTTCAGCGTGTCGAGAACTTTCTGGACACTTTTGTTGGACGCCCACCCGTGTGACATACGAAGCGGCTTGGCTCCGATTCCGCCGACCTCGTCACCGAATACGCGGACCTCGTCCGCACCTACGTGCAGGTGCGCGCCCTTCGTTGCCCAGTCAGGAGCCATGGGAGACACCCGGACGCCGCAGACATCATTGTGCACCAGGATTGGCGTGTCGCCAGCCAGCACATAGAAGGTGTGCAGCACCTCGACGGTGAGGTTGTACGTCCGAGCCTGGTCGATGAACGGCCGGTTCTCCTGCACCGTGGCCGGAGCTCCGTTCAGCGTCCGCAGTGTCGTTCCCGGCTGAAGGTCACCGGCCTCGACCCACTCCGCACGCGACGGGGACCAGAAGGGATGCTCATGGGTTGCGGTCAGTGTCTCGAATCCGTGACTGGTCGAGATCGTCAGTTCACTGAAGGACTGGTCCTGATCCGTGACGATCAGATCCTCGACGACGTGGGCTTGTGTCTGCCCAGTATCCGGGTCGGTGGCGGTGACTGTCTCGCCTGGCCTGATCGACTCGATGTTCTTGCGGGAACCGTCCGCCATCAGCACCTTGGTCCCGGCAAGGAAACAAGTTGCGCACTTGATCGCCCGTCCCGCGCGCGACTTCTCGATAATATCCTTGATCTTATCGAGACTCTTGACCGACTTGATCTTCCCGGCAGGAAGCACACTCACTGTCGCCCACAGGCAGTCACTCAGGGTCGGGTCGGTAACGCACCGCTTGATGTCGTTGAGACCCGTCAGTTCCCAGAATATTTCGGTCGCAACCTCGTCGACCTTGGGGATGACGATCTCTCCACCACTCATCATGCAGGGAGGTAGAGTATCCCGATATATGTTGATGAAGCACTTCGGCTTCTTTTCCTTCTCCCGCTCCGCCTTACGCTGCTCGGCAGCGAGCCGACGTTCCTCGGCCAGCTCGGCTTCCCGCTTCGTGACGACGTCGTCCCAGGCTGCCTTCGCGTCAGCTTCGGCCTCGTCGGCACTCTTTCCCGCATCGAGCGCTGCCTGGTGTGCGTCGTCAGCCGACTTGCGGGCCGTTTCGGCAGACGCCCGCGCATAACTCGCCGAGAATGCGGCATCCGCCGCGGATTCCTCGGCGTTGACGGCGTCCTGTCGGGCGCGGTCGGCGGCGTTGCGTGCGGTGGTGGCGGATTCCTTGGCCTGCGCGGCGCTGCTTTCGGCACGGTCGGCCGCCTGGTCGGCCTGAGTTGCGTGGCCGGCTGCTTCCTTGGCGCTCGCTTCGGCAGCGAGGCGTGACCTTTCGGCGTCGGCGGCGGTGTTGTTGGCAACGTATGCGGCCTGGGCGGCGCGGTGGGCGTCTTCCCGGGCCTTTGTGGCGATCATCTCGCCTTCGGCGATGAGCCGGTCGACCTGGGCGATGTGGGTGTAGGCGAGTTGGTCCTTGCGGTCGGCCATGTACTGGCCGGCCTGGATGAAGGTGTGGAGCTCGTCAGCGGGTGCGTTCAGCGCGATCTTCGCGGCTGCCTTGACCTCGGGACCACCGTCGTTGAAGAGCTTCGACGCCGCGGCTCGCTCATCGGTGTTGCGAGCGGAGTACTGCGTTCTGTTCAGGAAGGTCCGCAGGGCGGGGATGCTGCCGTCCAGCAGCGCCGCCTTCGCCTTCTCCTTCGTGCTGGTGCCGTCCGTGTTGTAGATCTTGCTGATCTCGGCGCGGTAGTCCGACTCGGCCGCTTCGTGCCGGCCGGTCAGGTAGAAGTCCCGGACCTGCTCGTCGGTGCCCTTCAGCGCCTCGACCGCCGCGGTACGGACCTTGTCGTACGGACTCGTGGTGGAGAGGTCGGCGACCTGCTGACGCATCTCGTCCGCCACACCGGCCTGCCAGCCGGCACGCAGGTATTCGAGCACGTCGCCATCGGATCCGCCCAAGGCCTGGGCGGCGGCCTCCTTTCGCCAGGAGCCGTAGTACTCCATGGCTCGCAGCGCTATCTCGCGGCCCTGCTCGGCGATGGCGGTCTTGTCGGCATCAGGCTTGGCGAGCTCGGCGGCCAGCGCCTTGATGTCGTCCTCGATCGCCTGACCGTCCGCGACCGACTTGGCCACTTCGCTGGTGAACTCGTGAGTGACGGCCTGCTGCGTCTTGGCGCGTTCGATGGCTGCGTTGGTGCGTGCGGCGAGGTCCTCGGCTTCGGTCTGCCGGGCCAGAGCAAAGGTCGTCTTCGCGAGGGTAACGGCCTGCTCGGCGGTGTCGGCTGCCGCATCGGCGAGCTTGGCCTGTGCGGTGGACTTGGCTGCCTGCTCGGACGCCTCCCACGCATACTTGGCCGCGTCCTCGGCCGCGTCCGCGGCCTTGTCGGCATGATCCGCCGCCGAGTTCGCGGCGTCGCGTGCTGCGTTCGCGGCCGCGGCCGACCTTCGCGCCAGGGACTCAGCGGCATTCGCCGCACGGTTCGCCTAATTCGCATGCCGACGCGTCTCCGCCGCAGCTGCACGTGCTTCCGCCGCGGAGCCTCCTGCTGCTTCCGCGTATCCGGCTGCGGCGTCGGCGGCGTCCGCGGCATTGTTGGCGTTGCCGCTCGCGGACTTCGCCGCGCCGACGGCTTCGGCAGCCGCCAGTGATGCCAGTCCGGCCTGTTCGGCGGCCTTCGCGGAACGCCGGGCGAGTTCGCCGGCCTTACGCGCCTCGGCCGCCCGGTCGCGGGCCGCGTCTGCCTTGTCCCGGTCCTTTCCGGCTGCAATCGCCGCCTTCGAGGCACGCGCGGCCGCATCGGCCGCCGCAACGGCCGCGTTGGCAGTCTGTGCCGCCGCGAGAGCGGCACGGCGGGCCGAACGGTTGGCAGCGTTGGCAGCACCGATCGCGGTCTGCGCCGCATCAGCCGCAGCGCGGGCTGCGTCGGCGGCCTGCTGAGACTTGACCGACGCGCGCTGCGCGTCGTCCTTGGCCGCCTCGGTCTCCTTCGCCGCGCGCTGCGCAGCCTCCTCAGCCAACACTCCTGCGGCAACCGCCTTGGCCGAGGACTCCTCAGCCTTGTCGGTGGCCTGCTCGGCCTGCTTGCCAGCGGCCTCGGCCTGCTTGATCAGCTGCTCGATGAGTGTCACGGCCTCCGCCTCCGGCGAGCCCGGCATCCAGCGGGCCGCCATCGACTGCCCGTCCGGCTACGTCTGCATCTACCCCGAGATCAACTTCGGCGGACAGCCCTGGGTACGGCGGGCCTCGGACGGCAGCGTGAAGGACCTGCCGACCGCGATCCGTGACCGCGGCAGCTCGATCCGCAACAACTCCGACCGCACCGCCCGCGTCTACGAAAAGCGCAACCACGCCGGCCGGTGGGTATGCGTCACCCGCAGCGGCGGCTCCATCCACGACCTGCGCGGCTACAACCTCAACGACCAGACCCGCTCCCTGAAAATCAACCGCAACGACTGCGGCTGACCCCCACCCCAAACCGCGGGCCCGCCACCCGAAGGCAGCGGGCCCGCACAACCCAGCTACGCGGCCGGCTCGTACGTGACCGTCTGGTCCGGGCAGCCGACCGCCACCTCACGCAGCGCCCCCACCTCAGCTTCGTCCGCCGACAGAGTCCAGCGCAGCTTCGTGCCGACCCACTCCGCAACGTACCGGCAGTGCACCCCGGCAGCCGGCGGCAGCCACTCGGCCGGGTCCTGATCAGACTTCGACCGGTTCGAGCGGGCGGTGACCGCGACCAGACTCGTGGCCGCTCCCTGGTCGTTGGCGTACGCCTCACGACGCTGCGCCGACCACCCGGACGCCCCGCTGTCCCACGCCTCGGCGAGCGGGCCCATGTGGTCGATGTCCAAGCCGGATGCCGACGTCACCCACACCTGGTCGTAGTACGACCACCAGCGCCCGCCCGACAAGCGGCACCGGGGCCCCACCGTGGGAGGCTCGACCGCTTCGGCGATCAGGACCTCGGCACGCGTGTTGCAGCCGTCGGAGGGATTGTCGCCGGTGTTCCAGTGGCGGAAGGCGTCCCGGTCGTAACCGTCCCGGGACTCGACCGCCACCGGCAGGCGCGCGATGGCCTCGGACAGAGGAAGCGTGTCCGCCGCCTGGACCGGCGCGGAGACGGTGAGGGGCAGGAGGGCGAGGGAGGCGGCGGCAAAGCCGCGCAGCGCAGTCTTGAGCATGAGCCGTTGATAACGGCCTGTACGGGGGCGCTCTCAGGTGTTTGGGGAGTGCGCCGCCCGTGTGGGTGGAATGGTCGTACCGGGCCCCCGGCAGGAGGTCTCGGCCCAGTCGCCGATGGCTCTCTCACCCAGGGTGCGCTGCGTCAGCCCGCGGCCGCTGTGCTCGGTGGCTGGAGCCGGTGCCCCTGGCTGCCGGTCGCTCCACGGCGTCCCACCCGAGCCGTTGCCGAACACAGTCGGGTGACGACGATGCCGAAGTCCGGGACGTCTGTTCAGGGCATGGTCGGCGTCTGACCGGGTGGGTTCAGGGGCTGGCGCAGGTCGAGGTAGCAGCGCAGCCGGACGCCCGGCTGGCCTGGGTCTCGCGTGGTGCGTTCCACGGAGGTGGTGGCCCATCGGGCGGCCAGCGCCGTGTGAAAGGCGAATGCGGTCTCGTCGTCGGGGGCGGCGACGTCGACCACGACCAGGCCGGGCTCGGACACGTGCACTTCATTGATCGCTTCCATGCCCCGCACCACGCCCTCCCCCGCCGCGGCGGTTCTTGCGCCGGCCTCAGTTCACCCGGGCGGTGGTCATGATCAGCTGCCGTCTGTCGGACAGGCCGTGCCCCGGGGGGCCCGGCTGTGGCTTACCCGCAGTGGACCGTTCCCGGCAAGACAGCGGACGGTCACGCCTTCTTCACTTCACCACCACCGGGTGATCACGTCCGGTAGGCTCCGGGCGCTCCATTCGCACCACTGAGGGGGGATTCCTCATGCGCATCCGCCGCATCCTGACCGCTTCCGCGACCACGGCGGCCGTCGCCGTCCTGGGCCTGGCCGCGGCCGTTCCGGCGCAGGCCGCCGAGTACTCCTCGGCCCTGAAGATCAAGGGCGTGCAGTACGACGCTCCGGGCCGGGACTCCAACAAGTGCTCCGGCGGCAACACCAAGAACGAGTACCTGACGATCAAGAACTACTCGAAGACGGCGACCGTGAACCTGAAGGGCTACAAGGTCAAGGACGCCGCCGGCAACTCCTTCACCTTCACCAAGAACCACACCCTGCAGCCCGGCGACCAGGTCAGCCTGCGCGGCGGCCGCGGCACCGACTCGGACGCCGGCAACGTCGCCTACCGCCAGAACTGCAACTTCATCTGGAACAACGACAAAGACACCATCTACTTCTACAAGCCTTCCGGCGCCCGCGCCGACGTCCACGGCTACACCAAGAACGCCAACGACCGCGACGGCAACGGCAACGGCTACATCACCTACCACGGCTGACCCACCACCAGCCCAGCGTGGGGTCGGACGTGGGCCCTCCGACGGCCGGCCCCACGTCTGCCGGACAACCGCGGACGAAGGACAGCGGGCCCTGCCGGGCCCTGTCCTGAGCACGTACGTGCGGTCGGTCAGCGTCCACTCCGGCGAGGTCCTCGACCAGGTCGCGCACCACGCCCGGACGTAAGGACCCTCGGCAAGGCCGACATTAGTGTCCTGCTCGCCCGGTTCCGCCGGCCCCGGCGCTGCGGCAGAGGACCTGCTCGGCAACACTCCTAGACGCCCCCGTAAGCGGTTAGGTATGGCCTGGTTGAGCGCTGGCTCCGCGGCGTCCTTTTGCGGCCTGCTGAGAATCGTTGCAGATGTCGTAAATGGCGTCGGCCAGTGCTGGCAGATCGGTCAGGTCGAGGTTCCTGGGGTTGACGGCGTAGCTGATCAGTCCCAGCAGACGGTGCACGATATCGGCCTCTTGCTGCCGGCGCAGGTCGTCGGGGTCGTGGAGGCCATCGTCGACCACGGGCGGGGGCGCGTCGCGGAAGCACTGGTCCTCGGCCACGCACTCCCGCAACGCTGTGGGCCACACCAGCGGCTCCCGCAGGGTTTCGTGTGGTGGTGGCGCCTCCTTGCCATGGCGAATGGCGTGCATGATCTGGGCTTCGTGTGAGCTATCCACCCGTTGCTGCAGGTTGTCGATGGCGGCCAGTTGCATGGCCACGCGGCGGATGCGTGCCGCGTTGTTCAAGGCCCATTGGCGTTCAGCTCGGCGACTGCGGAGGCCGCGGGCGTACTCCACCCGTTCGCTCTGTGTCGGAGGCACAGTGCCATCGGGGCGGGTGTAGGCGCGTCCGAGTTGCAGATGCCGTCGCTCGGCTGCTTGGCGCCCGCTCAGCTCCTGCCACTCGGCAATGCGTGCCCAGGTGATCCGCTTGGAGCGCGCCAACGTGATGAGCTTCAGCTCATCATGGTCCAGTTTCTCTCGGAGCATGCGGATGGCCAGCAGTGCGGCCAGAATTTCAGGCTCCGTGGCGTCGGGCTTCAGTAGTCCTTCGGCGCGCTGGCAGATGCGGTCGTAGTTGCGGGCAATGTCCATCAAGGGGCCTGGTGAGCTGCTGTCGTCGTAGTGCGGCAGCCGACGGGCGCTCGGCGTCTTGTCAGTCAGCAGGGCCCACGCGCGGTTGCGGTGGTGCTCCTTGTTGGCGTTCTTCCGGTCACCGAAGGTTCGTGTCGTCTTCATGACGACACCTGGCGTCGTCCTTCAGACGACGTTTCTGGATTGTGCGTCGACGCGGAACCACCGGGGTCGACGTCGGGCACGGACGATTTGGCAGTCTTGCCATCGGATGCAGCAGAGGCGTTGTGGGCATGCCGCTGGCTTCGGCGCCGCCAGGCCGCGCGTAATCCGCCGGCAGCAAGCACCGTCAGTGCGAACATCAGCGAAGCCATGTACTGCGCGCTGACGTCATGAATGAGGGATGTGGACATCGCTGGTATCGGCGCACGGTGAACGCGCGCTCGATGCCTCCTAACAGGGTTGCTGGTGCACAGACAGGCCTACCCAGGCCGCCTGAAGGGCGGGTGAGATTCACACGTCCAGGCAGGCGCGCTCGGAGGAAGAGCCATGACGTTCTGTCGCTACGGAAGTGTGCCGGGCGTGCGCCGCGTGAGTAGGCGCTCTCGCCGGTCCCGCCAAAAGCGCCACCTCGCGCCACCCGTCATTAGGAGGTCATAAGCCACTTATCGTCACGGTTAATGGCAAAGGGAATGTCGTCGTCCGGGTGCACCGCTCGGGCAAGGAGACCGTCACACACCCGATGCCGCTGGGCACCGATGGCGGCGTGGACCTCAGCGCGTACCTGCGAGGTGACGTGTTCGACGTCGCCCCCCCGGGCCGTACAGTCGGACCCCGTCGCGGCTGGCGTCGCACAGGATGGCGTGGGCCTTCGCACGAGCGTCATGTAGAGCTGCGGGACCAGGCTCTTGGCCCACTTGTCGAGTTCACGCTAGTTGATGCCGTTGCGGGCCACGTTGCCCTCCTGTCACAGGTGCTTGGGTGACAGGTACGGACGGGCACTGATAGTCCGGTCCGTGAGCAGGGTGGCAAGCTCACACAGAGGCAGCGGCGTCCAGGTGATCCACGCGTTCGTAGAGGGCGCGGACGAGGCGGGCGCGGTTCTGGACGCAGCGCACGGTGCCGTCGATCGTCGCGGACAGCCGGCCTTCTGCCTCGCGCAGGACGACGTCGGCGAGCGCTTTGGGTCCGCTGTCCTTGGGCAGCTGGTCGGCGCGGCGGCGGATGTCGGAGGCGACGGCGCGGGCGTGGCCGGTGAGCTGGAGGGCGATCTGCTCCAAGTCGCGGGCGGTGAGGGTGTCCTCGCCGGTCCATGCGAGGACTGCCTTGACGAGGCTCTCGTACGGTTCGCGGTGGAGCGGGAGCCCGGCTTCGATCAGGCCGTCGGGGCCGTATTGGCGACCTTCGCCTCGGTGGTGTCCGCGAACACGAACGCGAGCGGGACCAGGCCCTCCCGGCCGGTCGGCGGGTAGACCCGGCGCCACAGCCGCTGCTCGTGGTCGACGTGCTCGATCGCGTCCGGCCGGGAGCGAACCAGGTCCACGGTGTGATTGGCCGTGTCCTTCGGGAGCAGCCGGCCCCACTCCCAGTACCGGCGCAGCTTGACGGCCAGGTCGTGCGCGTCTTCGGAGCGGCGGTCGAACTCCAGCAGCATCACCGGCGCTCCGGCCCCCGGCGCCCGCACCACCAGGTCGGCCCACCGGAACCCCAGTATCAGCATCAATGTCAGTGGTGCCTGCTTACCTGCTGTCCTGCCAAATACGCCGCGAGTTACGCCGGATCGCCAGGAGATGCGATTCATGCCATTCACTGCGCTGCACCCTGACCTGGGCCGTCTCGACGCTACTCTTCCCGACCTCGGAGGTGGCCTGCAGTGGAGCCAGGTCCACAAGGTCCGTCCACGCATCCCGCTCGTCTGCCCCGAGTGCGCCTGGGGTCTGCACCCCAAGGTCTCCCGGTACGGCGTGCCGTTCTTCTGCCACGATCCGGGGCGGCCGCCGTTGTGCGAGCTGTCGAACGAGTCGTGGGAACACCACATGCTCAAGCTGGAGATGGCTGCCGCGATCCGTGCGGCCGGGTGGTACGCCACGTTGGAGGTGCCGGCCGAGGACGGCTCCTGGCGTGCGGACGTCATGGCGTCCTCCGTGGACGGCACCCAGCGTATGGCCTGGGAGGCGCAGATGTCGCCGATCACCTTGGACGACATCGCTGCCCGCACTGACCGTTACGTCGACGAGGGCATCCGGGTGTGCTGGGTGTCTCCGCATGGACAAGCGCCGCAGTGGATCAGTACGGTTCCGGCAATCCGGGTTCGTCCTGCACAAGAACGGGAGCAGGATTGGATCGTGGACGACGGCCTCGCCGGATTCGACTTTGCCGCCGGCAGCTGGGTGTTCCGTGAGGCGCCGCTGTCCCAGTTCGTGCGCTGGGCGCTGCATGGGCAGCTTGTCCCGACACCGGTCTTGCCGCGGTATCGGCGGGTCTACCGCGTCATTGACGGCAAGCGGCGGCGTTTTCGGCGGAGCCAGTGGTGGACGTCGCTGCAGTCGGTCGGCGACCAGAAGAAGCACGAGGCGATGCGGCAGCGGCAGGAGGCTGCGAAGGCCGATCGGGAGGCACGCGCGGAAGAGGCGGAACGCCGTCGGCGGGCGCTTGAGGAGCAGGAGCGGGCCCGCAGGGCGGAGGAGGCTGAGCGCCTGCGCAAGCAGCAGGAGGACGCAGCCCGCGTCCGCTGGGAGGAGATCCATCGGCAGTGGGCGGAGGAGGCTGCGCTCCGGGCGAAGGAAAAGGCGGAAGAGGAGGCGCGGCTCGCCCGGGAGCAGGCCGAGCGGGAGGAGATTGAGCGGCAGGTGTTGGTGACGGCGAGGGCGTGGTGGAGTCGGCTGTCGTCGCAGCAGAGGACCGAACTGTTCACCGCGGTCGCTGAGTACGCGTGGCGTGAGTCGAGTCTACGGGTGGAGGTTCCGCAGAATCCGGTGATGTCATCGGAGTACGCCTACGGGGTTCCGGTGTACTCGCTGGGGCGGCGCCGGATTCTGTACGGAGTAGTACGGCCCTGTCCCAGCCTGGTCGCTTCCTCACCCGGAGTGCAGCGCTTGCACGCCTTGGCCAGAAGTGCCCAGGAGGCCCGGGAACTGGTTGCTGTGATGGCCGGGGGCCGGGTCACCAACCTCGACCTGCCCGAGCACGAGCAGCTGACCATGTGCTGAGATCCAAGAGCTTGCCCGGACCGGGTTGGTGAAGCCGAGAGCCCTACATCCGATCGAGACCGAGCATCCGGTTCACGGCCTGCAGGACAGTGAGGCCGACCTAGTCCCGCTGCGGAAGAGCCGCCGGCTGGGAAGCCGCGGGGAGCTCAGCGGTGAGGACCTCGATGCGCTGGCCGGGGGCGGCCTGAGCCGCGACGCGGCTGCGTTCGCGCTCGGAGGCAACGAAGAAGACCAGAGAGGCCAGGCGGCGACGCAGCGCGGGGAGGCGGCTGGCCACGGGGCAGATGACCGCATGCGGCTTTCCGCGCACGTACACGGGCACTCCCATGGCGAACTCGGGACTGCCCTCGCGGGCGACGCTGGGGTAGGTGCCGGCCTCGTGGTAGACGAACTCCACCACCGGCTTGACCAGGTTCTTCTGGCGCTGGAGGAGGGCCTCGATCGCCGCCAGGTGCGGAAGGCACGTTGTCCAGCCATGGGACCGTCTTGCGGTCGGTGAACCAGCACACCTCGACACCGGCCTTGGAGTACCGGGCGGTGCGGGCCTCGATGTCGGTGACCGAGATGGAGGCCATCTGTGCCTCCAGGGCCACGCGGCGGCTGCCGTCGGGCGAGATAGCCATCACGTCCGCGCGCCAGGAACCGTCCGGGGCGGCGACCTCGTACTCGGCACTCCAGCCCGCCGCGCGGGCGTGGTGGGCGAGGTCCAGCTTGAGCAGATGGTGAGCCATGCCCTCGCCGGCGGGCCTGGCTTCGCAGTGGGGTGCCTTGTTGGCATGCCGCAGGAACCACAGGTCGTACGCGCCGTGGGACTTGTGGACCAGGTGGAGGCGCCAGTCGCACTCATAGCAGGTCAGCGGTGCGGGCCGCTTGGTCTTGTAGATGCTCTCCCGGTCCTCGCCGCAGCCAAGGTCGGCCTGGGTGACATCGATGCGTCCCCACTCCCCGTGGACCCCGACGAACACCATCGTTCTCTCCTTCACTCGGTAACGGAGCCTTGTCCGCAGCGAACGGCAGAAACCGGGACTGACATGGCATCCCCCAGTCAGGGCGGCTGCAGGACCGGCTGAGGCGACGCGGCCGCGGCATGGACGGCTGAGGAGTGACTGGCCCGCTTCGTCGCGTTTTCAGTTCAGGCGGTGGCCGAGGACCGCAAGGCCGGCTGCCGCTGCGCGGTGCTGGTAGGCGCGCAGTCCCGGGGCACCGGGGGGTGCCGGCTTGCGGGCGTTGCGGTGCCAGTGTCCGGTGAGGGCGGCGAGGAATGCGGTGGAGGCCAGGGGGTCTGTCGCGGTGGCGGGGTGTTCGTCCAGCAGGCGGGCGATGTCCTTGGGGGTGTGTCCGGCGAGGACGAGCTGGGGGGCGAGGGAGACGGCGTCGATGCAGGCGGGCCCGGTGGTGGCGTGGGCCCAGTCCACGAAGGTGACCCCGCGGTCGTGGTCGCGGACCATGTTGTCGGCGCGCAGGTCGCCGTGGACGATCCGGTCGCCGTGAGCGAGTGCGGGCCAGGTGGCCTCGAGTTCGGCGAGTTCGTGCAGCCGGTGCCGTACGCCGGGGTCCAGGTCACCGGGCGGGTTCGCGAGCAGGACGGCCCAGCCGTGGAGGCCGGCCGCACCGGAGGGGGTGGTGGCGACCGCCGCGGTGTAGGGGGGCGGGGCGGGGCTGGAGGTGAGCTTGTCGAGCAGGGACCAGATCTGTCCGGGGTCGGATGAGTCCGGGGACAGGTCGGGGTGCGGGCCGTCGAGGTGGGCGATGACGACGGCGGTCCAGTCGGCCGCGTGGTGGATGCCGACCAGGTCGGGGGCCGGGGCGCCAGGGGGCAGGGAGGCGAGGACGGCGCCTTCGTGGAGGTTGGCGGCGGTGAGGGGGTCGTCGGTGGGGGCGGCTTTGACGAAGAAGCGGCGCCCGTCGGCGAGGGTCAGGGCGGCGGCCAGCTGGTGACCGAAGCCGCCTGCCGGGGTGACTGCGTCCGTGACGGGGGCCTCGAGGACGGCTTCGAGGCGGGTCCGCAGTGGGGCGGGTACATCGGTCCATTGAAGACGGCCGGCGGGAGGAAGCGCAGACATGGAGGCGACTCACAGGAGCAGTGGTGGCAGGGCGCGGGGGTGAGCGCCGGCCCGGACCGGTGAGGTGGTGCCTCAGTGGTCCCGGCCGGCGCTTGGCGCCTGTCGCCGCATCACGCGCATGCCTTGAGTCCCTTGGAAGTCAGGAAGGGCACCCGTGGTGGGTGCCCTTCCACTGTAGCGGGACGGGTGGGTCAGTTCGCGGGGATTGGGGTCAGGTGGTGCAGGAGGGACGGTCCGATGCGGGTGGGGTCGGGCAGGAGGTGGTGGGCTCCGTCCGTGTGGAGTGCGGCGGGCGGGTGCCAGCCCCAGGTGGCGCCCAGCGCGAGGGCGCCGGCGGCGCGGGCGGCGGTCATGTCGCCGGGGCTGTCCCCGACGAATACCGCCTGCCCGGGCGGGACGTTGACCTGGGCCAGGGCGGCGTGCAATCC
>NZ_JBNGGE010000082.1:0-16828 GCF_049975785.1 Streptomyces sp. WG7 | reverse complement strand
CCCGCGGAGCGGGTACCCCATCGCTGCGCGATGGGCAAGCGAACCCCCGCGCTACGCGCGGGGGTTGCGCTCTCGCTCCGCGTGAGCGCTGCTTCCCGCTGCGCGGGAAGCACACCCGCCTTGCTACGCAAGGCGGGTGACGCTCCGTTCGCTGCGCTCCCGGAGCTGCGGGACCCTGCGGCCCCGCGAGGTGGCCTCCGCTGCGCTCCAGCCACCAGGGCGCATGGGTCGGTTAGACCTGACCTTGGTTCAGGTCGGCTGGTAAGCCTTCCACCAGGCAGGTGCCTGGTGGACTGATCTCAAGAGCTTCTCGAAAAGATCTTCCTCGAAGAGCAATCCGAAAATCTCCTGAGGTACTTGCTTGTCGTTGATGACGACTGTTGGCGTTCCCGGGCCCAGGGGTTCGTCACCGTTGGCGTTGTCATACGCCTCCTGGGAAGCCTTGACGAAGTTCTCGTACTTCATCGTCTTGACGGCCTGGTCGAAGCTGTCACTGCGCAGGCCGCTCACCTCGTCAGCAAGCTCCAGCAGAGTGCTGGTGGTGAAGCCGCCTGAGCTCTCGACCTCGATCTGGTTCTGGAACAGCACCTCGTGGTACTCCACGAACTTGCCGGCCTCCAACGCGGCCCGCAATGCATTGACGGCGCGCTTCGAGCCGTCTCCTCCCAGACGGTCGTCACGGAACGAAGCGAAGGTGTACTCCGTCCTCGTCTCACGGTCGACCGTCATCTCCTGGAGTGCTGGGGCGCCGCCAAGGCTCTCGAACTCTTCAACCACCGGGCACCGCGGGTCCTCATACACCCGAACCTTGGTCGGTGCAGCGGAGTCCCCCACCACGATCGTCGTGCCGTCGGCGGCCAGCTGCTCTGGTAGCTGCTCCACGGCCGCGTACGGCCGGATCTTGTTCTCCTGCTGTTCGGCAGCCTGGGCGCTCACCGGTGCCTGCTGACCGCACCCGGTCAGCATCAGTCCCAGCACACCCATCGCTGCAACGGCGGTCACGCGTCTGCAGTTTCTCGCCATCAAATCCCCTCCCTGAACTGGCAAGACCGTAGATGATCCTGTCAGGAAACGCACAGGTATTCGATCACGTGGTGGGCCCTGGCTTCGCTCGGTCGGTGCCCGGCCACACGTCGGATACATTTGGCAGGCGTGCTTCGTTTTTGGTTATGGATAAACTCTGGACTCGGGTTGCACCGCCTTGGACATTCCTAGGGATGTCGAGTTCCTACGCGGTCTTACCTAGGAGACAGAGCAGTGCCCACATGCCTCAGTCCACCGTGGAGCTCTTGTGACTCAACTACGTGCAGATTTGCCGTTCCCTCCGCACGAAGCAACCGGGCGGCACCCTAGGAGAAGGCTGGCGAGTATGTCGTGCGCAGACCGCGTGGACCAGCGTGAGGCCGCGCAGCGAGAAGCCATTGACGCGGTCGTGCGCGCCCTCGAATTGCCTGCAAGATCGCTTGTGCCCGAACGAGGACTTCGAACGCAGGTGATCATGGCGACCGGGTCCGGGAAGACTCGGGTGGCGGTCCGCAGCGCGCAGGAGCTCCACGCGGGCCGTGTGCTGGTGCTCGTGCCCTCGCTGGACCTGCTCGCCCAGACCGAGGCCGCGTGGCGCGAGGGGGGCCGCCGGGGGCCGGTGATCGGGGTGTCCTCGCTGCGGGGTGAGGAGGTGTCCTTCCCCAACACCACGGACGTGGACGAGCTGGTGGAGTGGACGCGGGGCCCGGAGAAGGTGACCGTGTACGCCACGTACGCCAGCCTCGGGCTGGGCACGCTGGAGCGGGCGCACGCCGGGGGCCTCGCGGCTTGGGACCTGATCGTGGTGGACGAAGCCCACCGTGTTTCGGGCCGGATCGGGAAGCCGTGGGCGGTCGTCCACGACAACCAGAAGATCCCGTCCTTGCGCCGTCTGTACATGACGGCCACGCCCCGGCTCTGGCAGCTCGGGGACGAGGACGCGGCCGGCGCACCCGGCGAGCTGGTCGCGAGCATGGAAGACGACCCCGAGGGCCCCTTCGGCAGCCGCTGCTTCACCCTGACCCTCTCGGACGCCATCGACCGAGGAATCTGTGCCCCCTACCAGGTCGTCTGCGTGGACGTCACCGACACCGCGCTCCAGGCCGCGCAGCTCCTGGGCACCGAAAGCCGCTCGGCAGAGGTCCGCGGGGCCCGGCTCGCCGCGCTGCAGACCGCCCTGGTGAAGGCGTCGGCCGAAGAGGGCTTCCGCCGCACGCTGGTCTTCCACCACCAGGTCCGCGAGGCTGAAGCGTTCGCGGCCGGCCTTCCCGACGCCGCCGCACAACTGCACGCCAGCGACCCGGAGCTGTACCCCAAGACGATCTGGGCCAACTGGCTGTGCGGCGACCACAAGCCGCTCCACCGGCGCCGGCTGCTCGGGGAGTTCGCGGCCGGAATCGCCACGGACGGCACCGTCGTGGAGAAGTGCTTCCTGTGCTCGGTGAAGGTCCTGGGCGAGGGCGTCGACACCAAGAACTGCGACTCCGTGTACTGGGCTGACGTACGCGGGTCGATGCCCGACCTCGTCCAGGCCGTGGGCCGGGCGCTGCGGATGCAGCCCGGCGAGGGCAAGGTCGCCTCGCTCGTGGTGCCCGTGCTGCTCGGGCCGGGCGAGACGGCCGACAACATGCTCACGAGCCGGGCGTTCGGCGGGCTGGCCAAGCTGCTGGAGGCGCTGCGGGCGCACGACGCCAGGATCGTGGAGAGCCTCGCGGAGCAGCAGGCCCCGAGCCGCTACAAGCCCGTCAGCAAGGACGAGAGCGGGAAGAGCACGGGCGGGAGCGGCGAGGGTTCCGGAGGCGTCAGCGGCCCCGCCAAGGCCCTGCTGAAGTTCTCCACGCCCCGCGACCCGGCCGCCCTCGCCGCGTTCATCAACCTGCGGGTCCTCAACCCGGAGCACGAGCACTGGCGGCGCGGCATGGAGGCCGCCGTCATCTACGCCCGCGAGCACGGCGACCTCCGCGTCCCGTTCACGTTCCGCGTGCCCGCTGCCGTCGACGGCCAGGAGGCCGGAGAGGCCGGGTGGCCGGCCTCGCTCGCCGGGTTCCCGCTGGGGCAGTGGACCGCCGACGCCCGGAGGTTCTACGCCCGCGGCGACATGGACGAGGACCGCGTCGCACAGCTGGAGAAGCTCGGCATGATCTGGAGCCACTTCGACGTCGCGTGGGAGGAAGGCCTGTCCGCCGCACGCGGGTGGGCCGCCGAACACGGGCACCTCCTGGCCCCGCTGGACGCCACCTTCCAGGGCGCGAAGGTGGGCATCTTCCTGAAGAACGCGCGGGCCGCCGCCCGCAAGGCGCAGGAGAACGAGCAGCGACGTGCCGAGGGGCTGCCGATGGAGTCGTCAGCCGGAGCCCTGTCGGACGAGCGGCGCGAGCAACTGGAGGACATCGACCCTGCCTGGTGCCCGTCGTGGCCTGTGACGTGGCAGCGGTGCTTCCACCTGGTTCGGATGCACCTGGACACCGGTGAGGCGCTGCCCACCAAGACGGGTGAGGTTCTGCGCCAGGGCGAGGACCTCGGGCGATGGGTGCAGTCGGTCCGGCTCGGCTGGGACCAGCTCACGACCGTGCAGCAGTGGATGTGCGAGCAGGTCCTCGGGATCGAGCCCGCCAGTGAGGACGAGAAGCCGCCGCGCCGTACGCAGGCCGACAAATGGGCCACGAACTACCAGGCCGCCAAGCAGTTCTACGAGCGCGAAGGGCACCTCCAGGTCCCCAGGAAGCACGTCGAACGGATCGTCAGCGAGGACCAGGAGGAACGGGACCACAAGCTGGGCGCCTGGATCGGGAACCAGCGCAGCCGAGCCGCGACGCTGTCCCCAGAGCGGGTGGAGCTGCTGTCCGCCATCGGCATGCGCTGGTCGTAGCTGTTCACGCGGCAGAGCTTCTCGCAAAGGACGCTGGCTTGGCGCGAGGCTCAACTCCCTGTAGGGGGAGGCATCTTACGTGTCCGGACGTGAAGTCACGATTCGTCGCTCTACGTGCACGCTCTGCGTTAGGGTCTGCCTACCGGAAGGGCCCCGAGGGTGGGTTAGCGGCCGTTTCTCGCGGCCCTTCCGTCCTCTGGCAGTTGCGTAACGAAAGGGGTCATCGTGCCCTCTCATTCGCCTCCACCTGGCAGTGCCACCAGTGCTCTGCTCAGTGGGTTCGACCGTAGCACGCTGAATTGGCAAGTAGCAGACCGCTCAGTGTGTCGACTCTCCTGGCAACATGGCGTGTCCAGTGTTCGGCAGCCCGGTGCCGCGTTGCATGGCCTCGCCGACTGCCATGTGTCTTTGGCAAATTCAGCCCCGCCACCTGCTGCTTCGCCTCGGTAAGCGACTCCCAGGTCTCAGGTTGCTTCCTGACTCGTAGGCCTACGCGCCGGGGCGATTGCGTGGCATTTCGTTTCGCCGCAGGTGCAGATAAGCGTCCACCGCGAAAACGAATCACGTGAGGCGTGACCCACGCCACATGGCTTCGTTCTCGCGCCAGATTCTCCGGATATGACAACTCGTTATGCCAAAGACAAGTAGATCGATTACCTGCCTCTCGTGCGGCCAGAAGTTCGAACGCTATAAGAAGAGCGGGAGGGCTCCGCAGTACTGCTCCTCCCGGTGCCGGTCCGCAGCGTTCCGCACAAGAAACGCCTCATCCTCGTCGGTGACCTACCAACGGGAAGTCGAGCTCATCAGCCAGTCAGTAGCCAGCAGGGCGCGCATGCTGGCGCAGGTGTCCTCCCTCCCCGTGCCGGCTCTTCCCTTGGAAGCCATCCGCCACTACGCAGCCCTGCAGCGAGACCTCGAGGACTTCATCGCCGTGGCGGTACGCATCGCGCTCGACCGCGGGGCCGACTGGCCTGACATCTCGGCTCTGACTTCGGTGAGTCCGAGTTCTCTGAAGAGCCGCTACTCGAAGGCGCAGGTTGCCCGCGTCGTGCAGAACCGGAAGCAGCGGCGTCCCGCACCAGTGCCTTCGGCCGCCCCTGGAAGCGTCGCATTCGGCGAGTCTCCCATCCTCCCGGAAGCCACCGAACCGAGCGTTCTGGACCGTAGCCGTGACGCATTGGCTCGGGCGCTCTCGCACATGCACCGCCACTCAGGAACAAGCGTCCGAACCACCGCGCTGCAGGCTGGCATCTCCCCTTCTTATGCCTACCGCATCATGTCGGGAGAACGGTGCCCCTCATGGCCCACAGTCCAGGGCTTCGCTCGCGCCTGTGACACGGACCCAGGCAACCTGTTCGAACTGTGGAGCGCGGCCAACGGCGTTCCTCCGGACTCACTGGCCCAACCACACGAGCGAGCGCTCGCACGATTCGCCGGCGCCCTCCGCGGCATGCACCTGGCCCGGGCACGGCCACCGCTCACGTCGATCACCGACAAGCTGGGGAGCGTCTCCGCGAACGAGTTGCGCACTATCGCGACAGTGCTGGCAAACCAGGCCTCACCAGAAGTGATCACGCTCAGCTGGAAGGCGACAGCGGCCCTCACCAAAGCCTTCCAAGGGGACGTAACGCGCATCAGGCGACTGTGGCAAGCGGTGCAGCAGACAGTGCCAGGGCCGGACTCGCCAGTCCCGACTGAGTAGACGCCATGCCTCCGAGGACACGGCCCCAGTACCGGCCAACCAGTGGCCCTCCACGACATATACAGGAGAACGACGTGACCGGCCCCGCCGAACCCCCTGACGGCCCTGCCTCAGGTCCGGGCGACCGGGAGAGCCCTCGCTCCCACCCCAGTTCCCAGATCATCATCCTGACCATCTGCACGTCAGTCCTCCTGCTGCTGCTCATGGGCGGCTTCGCCCTGTACCTGGTATGGCAGCATCCATCCTTGACCGGACCCATGACTGCCGCAGCTGCGGCGATCACCGTGCCCCTCACCGTGGTGGGCATCATCCTCGCGCTGATGAAGCGCTGAACACGTCCTTCGTACCGCCTGGCGTGTAAGGGCGCCGGGCAGTCGGGAAGTCTGCTCCGCTCCCTGAAGGTCAACCGCAACGACTGCGGCTGCCCTCTCGCAAGCACTCTGCAGCCCCGTCGCCGTCGGGCGACGGGGCTGCACTGGCACGAGTTCAGTCTGCTACTAGAGAGACTGAACCCACCAGATCAGGGCAGTAGCAATCGCGCCCCCACTCGCATACGCGGCGCCCTTAACCGCATGGACTGCGATCGCTCCGGCCCAACGCCGCCAGCGCGACGGCTGGCCCGGGGTGGTTGGTTGGTGCATAGACTCCGACATGGAGCCTCCTTCCTGGCATGGGTAGGCGTGCTTCGCGACCAGGAGCCCTCTCGGCCGGATGCTTGCTGGCTAGGCCGAGCTGGTTCCTGCTCGCCGTGGCAACGTACGAAGCCTCTTGGCCGGCGCCCAAGGACGTCCTGCCGTCACACGCGCATAGAGCCGCGAGGGCAGTCGACGCCGCAGCTCTTCCGGACTGGTGAGGGCAATTGACAGTCGCCGCAGGTCACAGCCGCGCCAACGCCCTATCCCACACGCAACGACCTGCGGTCTAGCTGGAGGGTCTCAGGCCCTCGGACCACGCATTCATCGGACTTAATGGGTTTCAGTTCCGTCGACAACGGGGCGCCGACACGGGACGCTCGGATGTCCTGTGGGACCTGTCATCGCCAAAGCCTGATTGGCAAAGACCCCTGGTCAGGCGGTCCGGCCTCGCCACCTCTTCACCAGGCACTTCAGTGCACCCGTTATAGAACCCAGGGCCCGCCCCGCAGATACGAATCTGTCGACGCTTCGGCTCCACACGCAGCCATCCGCCTACTTGACGGCCCGAGCCGGCGATAAGCGGTGCCCTCACAGAGTGAGGTCGTGCTGTCAGTGGGGGCTCGCACAATGGAGTACATGAATCGACGTGAGCGCACCCTGCTTGCCCAGATCAAGCAGGATGTGCTCGACGACACCAAGCCGCTGGCCGGAGCCCTGCGCAGGTGCGTAGTGCTCGGAGGCCATACCGGCTCCGCGGCGCTGCGCGACTGGGCCCAGCGCGAACTGCGCGGCTACGACGGAGTGGACCTGGCGGACGTACCGTCCCACCGCGTTGTCGTGGCGCCAGGAGCGCACCGATCCGGTGCGGTGGTGCGCCCGGGTCCATCCGGTGCGCTCCACTCGGTGCGGTCCGGCGCACGGGAGTGGTGCGCACCGGGTGGATGCGGTGCGGTGGAGTGGAGTGGGGCCGGGTGGGGGCAGTGATGCTCGGAGTCCACATCAAAGTCGCCGTCCAGTGGCAACAGGCATCGGGCGGGGACTGGGCCGCCTACGCCGCCGACGTGAGCCTGCGCCGCTCCGAGTGAGTTGGTGAGTGCGCACTCTCAGTAATTAACCCTCCAAAGAGCCGCGATGGACCCTAGTGCTGTGACCGGATTGGTTCACCGGGTTGGCGGTACTGTCCCCGCATGCATCAGCTCCCGTGCACATTGGAAGCCCTCGTTGTGCGCACCGATTTCTCGACAGACGGCGCTTGGGACGCTCTACGGGCGGCGCTGTGCTCGCCCAGCAGGGACGGCTTCTTGGCCAACGTCGCACTTGTCGATGACCGGAGATACGAGGGCTTGACGCCCGAGTCGGCCCTCGACCTCATCCCTGCGGAGTACCAGCATCCACTGCTTGTCCTTGCAGACCCTGTAGCTGTCGCCTCGACTGACCTGCCGCTTCTCGTAGTGGACCTGCGGCGTGAGCGTGGGCGGTGTGTCCGCGTTGTGGCAGCCGAGCTGTGGAGCATCGAGAACAACCTCTCGGAGGCGAACATGGACTTCGAGGAGTTCGCCGGCGCCGTCGACGACGGCGGTGTTTTCCGAGGCTTCTGAGTCACTGGCCGCCAGGCGGTGTTCAGGCTGCGGGGGTGAGGGGGGGCGCCCGCCCCAGCGGATGCCCTTTTCGCTGCGGACGCGGGCGCGTTCTCTGTGCTGGGCTGCAACGGCGTCGGGGTGGCGGGAACGATGAACGAGGCCGCCGTCCCCGAAATGAAGCCGCACGCCGCGATCGACGCGGTCGTCGCATGCCCCGTGGCCACGGAAACGGCCAGCGCACCTTGCGCGCACGCCCGGGCTCGATGAAGGTCATGGTGGGAAGTCCTTTCCGCCTGGCCGCGCGGGTCTCCCGGTTGGAGACACGGTCGCGGGACCGAGCGGGCGGGAACGTAGAGCACCGACCCCGTTAGCGTCGCGTCGCGGGACCCGGCCGGGGCAGGCGCGGCGTGGGCCAGGCCGGATCCCAGCGCCAGGCCGCCCACTGGTCCGCCTGCGCGAAGATGCCGGAGCGTTCGGTGAGCATCGCCAGGACCTCGCCGCGGGCGGCGTCGACGGCCCGGTGCTCGGTGTCGGAGACGATGCCGAGGCGCCGCACGTGGGCGTACTCGTCTTCGTCCTTCCATTCCCAGCGGGTGAGGTCGGGCGCGACGACCAGGTCCACGGTCAGGTCCAGGGTGTCGAAGCCGGCCTCGGTGCGGCGGGTGGGGTGCTCGAAGTTGACGTACCAGTTCCGCAGCCGGTGCCCGTCCCCGTCGGGGACGAAGAAGGCGTTGACGCTGAACCAGGACGTGGGCGGCTTCCACAGCAGCAGGTCGGTCTCCTGCCACACCGCGCCCGCGAGCTCCCACTCCCCCGTCGCCATCGCGTCGAACGCCTCCGTGCGCACCGACCGGTCTCCCTGCGCGCGGGCCCGCGCGTACAGGGCCGGCCACCGAGCCTCAGCGCCGGGTGCGCACGCGGTCACCAACGCCTCGCCGGTGTCGTCGACGACGCGCAGCGCCTGCTCGCTCCACACCCGACCCGACCGGTGGACATCGCGCCGTACGACCCTCTGGCCCGTCTCGAACCCGCGCACCGCATCCCCTCTCCGCCCCGAGGCCATCGGACCCGCCCGGCATGCCCACCTCAGCCCATCCCGGCCGGGTGGGCAAGCCGCCATCCGAGGGTGACTTGCGTCGTCACGGTCCCGGAGAGCCTGAGCAGATCGAACGCCACGAAGTGGGCCGGCCACTCCTCAGCTGCCCGGTCCGAACCGGACCCGCGTCGGGCAAGCCGGTTCTGCAACCCCTCGAAGGCGAGGCGACCCGCAGCGTCCCACAGCTCGCCATTTACGCGGGCTGTCAGGGCAGTCTCACAACTGCGGTGGTGACCGCGGTTCGGATGGGGCCTGACCACCTCGGCATTCATACTGCTGGACACACAGGTGCAACGTCGGCCTGATCTGGTCGATGGGCCCTCGCTCACACGGGTCGAACGGCGTAACCCGGCAAGCCGGACCATGCCATCGTGGCGAGGATGGAGCGTACGAAGGTGACGGCACAGCCCGCCGCACCGTCCACGCGTGCTGGAGGCCTACGTGAGCGATTCCGCCCAGCCCACCCCTCCCACAATGCCCGACTTCGCGGACCGGACCGACTTTGAGGACGCCGACCGGGGACTGGTCGCACCGCCGGCCGCTTCGACCGTCACCGCCGAGGACGGGCGGGTGGTGTGGGACTTCCAGGCCACGGAGTTCCTGGACAGCGACTGTCCCGCCACGGCCAACCCGAGCCTGTGGCGGCAGTCGCAGTTGTGTGCCCGCGCGGGACTGTACGAGGTGACCGACGGGGTCTATCAGGTGCGCGGCTTCGACCTGTCCAACATGACGCTGATCGAGGGCGAGCGCGGTGTCGTCGTGGTCGACCCGCTGGTCTCGGCCGAGTGCGCCCGCGAGGCCCTGGCGCTGTATCGCGCGCACTGCGGCGACCGTCCGGTCACCGCGGTGATCTTCACGCACTCGCACATCGACCACTTCGGCGGCACGCTCGGCGTCGTCGACGAGGGCGCCGGTGTTCCGATCGTCGCGCCCCAGGGACTGATGGAGCACGCGGTCGCGGAGAACGTGTACGCCGGTGCGGCCATGTTGCGGCGCGGCGTCTACCACACCGGCGGGAACCTGACCCCGGGCCCGGACGGCCTGATCGGGGTGGGGCTGGGCTTCACCGCCTCGCACGGACTGCCGAGCCTGCTGCCGCCGACGCTGGAGATCACCCGGACCTGCCAGGAGGAGCGGCTGGACGGGGTGCTGTTCCGGTTCCAGCTGACACCGGACACCGAGGCGCCGTCGGAGATGAACTTCCACCTCCCCGAGCGGCGTGCCCTGTGCATGGCGGAGAACGCCACCCACAACCTGCACAACATCCTGACGCTGCGCGGTGCCGTGGTCCGCGACGCGCGGGTCTGGTCGCGGTACCTCACCGAGGCGATCCAGCTCTTCGGCGACGAGTCTGATGTCCTGTTCGCCTCACACCACTGGCCGGCCTGGGGCACCGACCGCCTCAAGACGTTCCTGTCCGAGCAGCGCGACCTCTACGCCTACCTGCACGACCAGACCCTGCGACTGACCAACCAGGGCCACACCGGCACGGAGATCGCCGAGATCATCCAACTGCCGCCCGCACTCGTCAAGTCCTGGCACGCACGCGGCTACTACGGCTCGGTCAGCCACAACGTCAAGGCCATCTACCAGCGCTACATGGGCTGGTACGACGGCCATCCCGCCTCGCTGTGGGAGCACCCGCCGACCGCGAGTGCGCAGCGGTACGTCGACTGCATGGGCGGCCTGGATGCCGTAGTAGCCAAGGCCCGCGCCTACGCCGACGACGGCGACCTGCGCTTCGCCGCCCAGCTCCTCAAGCACGCCACCTTCGCCGCCCCGGAGAGCACCGAGGCGAAAGAGCTGCTGGCGCGGGTCTTCGAGCGGCTCGGGCACGGCGCCGAGTGCGGGACCTGGCGCAACAACTACCTCACGGCCGCGCAGGAGCTGCGCGAGGGCGTGCAGCAGGCCCCGATCGCCGCCGGCAGCATGGCGTCCGCGCTCAGCGTTGACCAGGTCTTCGACTCCCTCGCCATCCGGGTCGACGGCCCCAAGGCGTGGGAGCACACGATCTCCACGCACTGGCACTTCACCGATTTCGACGAACGCCACCAGGTGGTCCTGCGCAACGGTGTCCTCGTCCACTACCGCACCGAGCGCTCCGACGCGGGCGCCGACGTGAAGCTCTCGCTGACCAGACCTCAGCTGATGGGTCTGCTGGCAGGAAGGACCGGCCTGGAGGGCATCGAGCACAGCGGAGACCCGACCGCGCTTCAGACGCTGCTGTCGGTCCTGGACGAGCCCGACCCCAACTTCCCCATCGTGACCCCATGACCCTGTGACCAGACCGAGGAGACAGCCCATGGGTGACGCCGTCGGACAGATGCTGGCTTCGGCGGTCGGTATCGCCATCAGCCCGATCCCGCTGATCGCCGTCGTGCTGATGCTGGCCACCCCGCGCGGCCGGGCCAACGGCACGGCGTTCACCCTGAGCTGGATCGGGTGCCTCGCCGCCGTCGTGACGGCGGTCGCCCTCCTCGGCTCGAACGCGGACGCGTCCGGCGACGACGGACCTGCCGACTGGACACTGTGGGTGAAGCTCGTGCTCGGTGTGCTGTTCCTGCTCCTGGCCGCCAAGCAGTGGAAAGGGCGCCCCGTCGAGGGCCAGGAGGAGGAGCAGCCGGGCTGGATGAAGGCGATCGACCGGTTCACGCCCGGCAAGGCCGCCGGGCTGGCCGCCCTGCTCTCGGTCGCCAACCCCAAGAACCTCGTCCTGGCCGTCGGCGGCGCCGTCTCCATCGCGGGCAGCGGCGCCTCGGCAGGTGGCAAGACCGGCGCGGTGGTCCTGATGGTGCTCATCGGGTCGCTGTGCGCGCTGGCACCGCTCGCCGTCTACCTCGTCGGCGGCGCCAGGTCCACCGAGGTGCTGAGCGCATGGAAGGCATGGATGGCCCGGCACAACGCCGCCATCATGACCACCCTCCTCGTCGTGCTCGGCGCCAAGTACATCGGCGACGCGGTCAGCGGCCTGTGACGGCGCCCCCTGGCGAGGACATGAAGGATAAAGCGGTCATGGGCTGGCTGCGCGGCTACCGCCGGACCGCGCTGCGCGGCGACGGCCTCGGCGCGCTGACCGCATGGGCGCTGATCATGCCGGAGTGCGTGGCGTACGCGCAGATCGCCGGCGTCCCGCCACAGAACGCCTTCTACGGCGCCCCCATCGCCCTGCTGGTGTATGCGCTGCTGGGCCGGTCGAACTTCCTCGTCGTCGGCGCCACCTCGGCCGCGTCCGTGCTGTCGGCTTCCGCGATCTCCGGTATCGGCTCCGCCCAGGACGCGGTCGGGCTGTCGGCCGCGGTCGCCATCATCGCTGGCACCGTGCTGGTCGTGGCCGGGTTCGCGCGGCTCGGCTTCGTCACCAACTTCCTCGCCGAACCCGCCCTGGTCGGTTTCCTGTTCGGCATGGCGCTGACCATCATCGTCCGCCAGCTGTCCAAGCTCACCGGAACCGACGGCGGCGACGGCAACTTCTTCGAACGGCTGTGGACGGTCATCCGCCACGCCCCCGACTGGTCCATGACCACTCTCGCCGTCGGCGTGGCGGCACTCGTCTTGCTGTTCGTGCTGGAGCGGTTCCTGCCGAAGCTGCCCGCCGCACTGCTCGTGCTGGTCGTCGGCCTCGCCGTCTCCGCCGGCGCCGGGCTGTCGGAGCATGGCGTGGAGACCGTCGGGAAGATCCCCTCCGCCGTCCCCGTACCGCACCTGCCGGGCATCTCCGGCGCCGACTGGCTCGCCCTCGCCGGGGGAGCGCTCGGTGTCGCCCTCGTGGTGTTCGCGGAGGCGTACAGCATCGCCAGCCGCTTCGCCCGCGAGCACGGGCAGGAGGTCGACGCCGACCGCGAGATGATCGCCGTCGGAGCCGCGAACGTCGCCGTGGGCCTGGTCCGCGGCTTCACCGTCTCCGGCAGCGCCTCACGGTCCGCCGCCGCAGCCGGCGCCGGCGGCCGCACACCCATGGTCTCGCTGATCGCCGCCGTGCTGATCCTGCTCACCGGCGCCTTCCTCACGCCGCTGTTCACCGACCTGCCCGAGGCGGTACTCGGCGCCATCGTGATCGTCGCGGTGCGCGGGTTCCTGCGCGTGGGCGAGCTGCAGCGCTACGCCCGGCTGGACCGGCCCAGCCTGTGGGTCGCGCTGACCGCCCTCGTCGGCGTCCTGCTGTTCGACCTGCTGCCCGGGCTCCTGCTGGCCGTGGCCCTGTCACTGCTGCTGTTCATCGCCGCGGCCAGCCGCCGCAACGTGGCCGTCCTGGGCCGCCTGCCCGGCACCCGCCTGTACGGCGACATCACGGAACACCCCGACGCCCACACCGTGCCCGGTGTCCTCGTGGTCCGCCCGGACGGCAGCCTGTTCTTCGGCAACATCTCCCGGGTCCGGCTCGCCGTCCGCGACCAGGTCCGCGCCGCCCAGCCCCCGCCGCACACCGTCGTCCTCGACCTCGCCGACAGCTACCACCTCGGCGTACCCGTCCTCGACACCCTCGACGAACTCCGCGACGAACTCCACCGCCGGTCCGTCGCCCTGCACCTGGCGCACATCCGCGCCCGCGCGGCCTCTGACCTGGACAGTCACCCGCTCGCCGCCCGCCTTGGACCCCACGCCCGCCACCGCACGGTGGACGACGCTGTCACAGCTGCCACCAACGTCCCGTAAGCCCCCAGACACACAACTACGCCGCTGTGCAACCGCTGATGAGACACCACACGCCTGACGCAGCTCACAGGTCACATAACCCCGTCCATCGCGGTCGCATCCGGCAGCTGCACGGTCACACTTCGGGCACGCGTGCTGTTCGACGTCGTCCGCGTCCGACCGGTCGGTTGGCGAAGGGAGCCCCCTTGCGGCGACGAAGTGAAGCCCTGAGAAAGCCACTTCGCGCGTCAGGGGGGACTCCCCTTCGCCGTGACGGCGGGCTGCTGTTTCCCGTCGAAAGGAGTTCAGAACCCGTGCCGTCGTCCATCGACCGTACCGCCTCTGGTACGGAGTCTCGCGCTACCCGCCTCTACCCGTGGCTTCCCTTCGTGACCACCTTCGCGGTCCTGGCCACGGTCCTCATCCTCGCTCCGACCGGCAACGAGGTCGCCGCGGCGGCCACCGCTGCCCTGGGAGTCGCGGCCGGCAGCGTCCAGATCACTGTCCACGTCCGTCGCTGACCGAGGTGCGGCGCCCTTCGGGGTGCCCTTCCAAGCTGCACCTGGACAGCAAGATCGGCAACATCACCAGCCTGCTCCTCCCTAGGTTCCGTCACCGTACGGGACGGCACTGACAATCCGTTCTGACCAGGGGAAACGCGCGCTGGCCCCGTTGCGCTCGGAGACGAGCCGGCCGTGCGTCGTGGTCGGCCTCGTCAAGAACGCCGACGTGGAGCAGCTCCCCGCCCGGAGCCCGGGCGGGGAGCTGCTCCACATCGGTGGGACCGGTCCTGTCAGAACGGCCCAGCCCTCGTCGTCGTACCCTCCCCGGGCGTGACGAGGAGGGCGGCCCCTACATCGCGGCGCCGGGCATCCACGGAGCGGCCTCCGGGCTCTCCAGCGCCTTCAGACGGCGCCAGACGAACACCCACGTGTCGAGATTGGCTCCGTCGACGCCGCACGCCCGCAGGAACGCGACGTACCGGTCGTAGTCCGGCAAGGACTCTCCCCGCAGCATGTCGCTGATCGTGCTGCGCCGCAGGGCCAACCTGCTGCGCCGCTCCAGCTCCCGCAGGGACGGGGAACCGCCCCAAACGTGCACGGCCTTGAGCGCCTGCACCAACTCCTTGGTGTCGGACACCCGGATCGGGTCGGGCTGTCCGAACGCCGGCACCGGCTGCCGCGGCGGAATCCGCCGCGCAGGCTCGGTAGCAGCCGGAAAAAAGACAGGGTCGGGCGGCGTATGGTGCGCGCGCTGAGTCTCCTCCTGGACGCGGAGTTCCTGAAGGGCCTCCCGAGACTGCTTCCCCAGGCCGACGGCCATGCAGAGCATGTCCAGCTCTTCACGGGTCGGTACACGCCGACCGGAGATGGTCGCCTGTACGCGGCTCGTGGACATACCGGAGGCGTCCGCGATCTTGCGCACGCCCAGCCGTTCCCCAGTCTGTTCGGCCAGGAATTCAATCCAGGCGAGCAGGGCCTCGGACACCGTGTACTTGCTGATGTCGTCGGCCCTCAGGGCCGACCGGAGGTTGCGGGGCACGCCCTTAAAGGTCGTTTCAGAAAGGCGGGTCGTCCGCGCAGCCCTCGGCGTGCACCTGCATGTCCATGTCTTGCTGGAGGGGAGTTACGTCTTCCCCCCAGCGAGCGAGCGTTTCGATCGCCCGCCGCCGGTACGGGGAGTCGTCGGCAGCAAGAGCGCGGACATCCTTGCGTAGAGATTCGACATGGTGGGCTAGTAGTGGTGAGGTAAGCAACGGAAGTGCACTGGCCAGGGCGGCCCTGCGGATCTCTGGCTCGCGGTCCGTGAGGAAGGGGTGGATGGCATCAAAGAGGGTGGGCCGAAGGACGCGGAACGCTTCGATGTCGACGGCATATCCGGCAGGTGACTCTTCGTTGGCGTCTTCGGCCGTGCTGCCGAGCCAGTCCAGAAGACCGACGCGAAGGAAGAATCCAGGCTCCTCAGCGGAATGTGATGCTTCTCCCCGTCGCTTGTCAGTGACGATGGCAAGGGTCCGCGGGTGCCCGAGGATCGCCGCGACGAATGACGCTGCAGGGGCCGTGGCGCTGTAGAAGGTGTTCTGATGCGTGACGGCGTGTTGCAGGTCACGGAGGGCAGCGCCCTGGTTGCGTGCGTCGTCGTCGAGTAGCTGTCGCAAGATCGCGGGCGTCGCTGGAGCAACGTTCGGACAGCAGTGCTCCACCGAACTCCAGTCTGTCCGTAGCAGCAGTTCCTCCGGATCAACGGCACGACCGTGCGCACTCTCCATGCTCATCCGGCGAGTGTGACAGCCGGCCGGTGCATCACTGCCGCCAGGGCCGGACAGCCTGGTCACTGGGCTGGCGCTTGGACAATTGGCGCAGGCAGATGACGCAGTATGCAAGTTGCAGAAGCCCTAGATGCAAGTCGGCGCGACGCTCGTAGCGGGTTCGCAGCCGCTTGAACTGATGGAGCCAGGCGAAAGTGCGCTCGACCACCCAGCGCGTCTTGCCCAGCCCTGAACCGTGGGCGACGCCGCGCCGGGCTATGAGGGGCTTGATGCCGCGCTTCCACAGTAGACGACGGTACTTGTCGAAGTCGTAGCCGCGGTCGGCGAACAACCGCTTGGGTTTGCTCCGAGGCCGGCCTCGCATTCCTCGCATGCGGGGGACAGCGTCGAGCAGAGGGAGCAACTGGGTGACATCATGCCGGTTTCCACCGGTCAGCGAGACAGCGAGCGGAGTGCCGCGGCGATCGACGAGCACATGGTGCTTGGAGCCGGGCCGGCCCCGATCGACCGGCGACGGTCCAACATGGTCCCCCCTTTGAGAGCACGGACGTGCGATCCGTCCACGGAGCAGTCGTCCAGGTCCAACGAGCTGGCGCGCCGCAGTTCAGTGAGCAGGGCGGCGTGCAGACGTGGCCAGACGCCAGCCTCGGTCCAGTCCCGCAGCCGACGCCAGGCCGTCACTCCAGAACAGCCCACCGTCTCCGCAGGGACATCGCGCCACGCAACACCGGTCCGCAGCACGTACATGACGCCTGCGAGAGCCGCCCGGTCGGGAACACGCAGCCGCCCGGGACACTGTCGACGCCGTTCGGGAGCGGGCGGCAACAGCGGGGCAACCCGCTCCCACAGAGTGTCAGGAACAAGATCAGTACGCACCCGGCGACACTGCCGTCAGAGATCATCGAGCGCAAGACCTGCGACTCAACTCATTCTGAAACGATCAGTTACTGATCTTTTCGTAAGTTCGGTGGGTGTGGTGGCCGTGTGGGTGGGAGGCTGTCGGGATGGCTTATCGACCTTCC
>NZ_JBNGGE010000081.1:0-17852 GCF_049975785.1 Streptomyces sp. WG7 | reverse complement strand
GGATTGCACGCCGCCCTGGCCCAGGTCAACGTCCCGCCCGGGCAGGCGGTATTCGTCGGGGACAGCCCCGGCGACATCACCGCCGCCCGCGCCGCCGGCGTCCTCGCACTGGGTGCCACCTGGGGCTGGCACCCGCCCGCCGCACTCCACACGGACGGAGCCCACCACCTCCTGTCCAATCCCACCCGCATCGGACCGTCCCTCCTGCACCACCTGACCCCAATCCCCGCGAACTGACCCACCTGTCCCGCTACAGTGGAAGGGCACCCACAACGGGTGCCCTTCCTGACTTTTAAGGGACTCAAGGCATGCGCGTGATGCGGCGACAGGCGCCGAGCGCCGGCCGGGACCACTGAGGCACCACCTCACCGGTCCGGGCCGGCGCTCACCCCCGCGCCCTGCCCGCCACTGCTCCTGTGAGTCGCCTCCATGTCTGCGCTTCCTCCCGCCGGCCGTCTTCAATGGGCCGATGTCCCCGTTCCACTGCGAACCCGCCTCGAGGCCGCCTTCGAGGCCCCCGTCACGGATGCAGTCACCCCGGCAGGCGGCTTCGGTCACCAGATGGCCGCCGCTCTGACCCTCGCCGACGGGCGCCGCTTCTTCGTCAAAGCCGCCCCCACCGACGACTCCCTCACCGCCGCCAACCTCCACGAAGGTGCCGTCCTCGCCTCCCTGCCTCCAGGCGCCCCGGCCCCCGACCTGGCGGGCATCCACCACGCGGCCGGCTGGACCGCCGTCGTCATCGCCCACCTTGACGGCCCGCACCCCGACCTGTCCCCGGACTCATCAGACCCCGGACAGATCTGGTCCCTGCTCGACAAGCTCACCTCCAGTCCAGCCCCGCCCCCCTACACCGCGGCGGTCGCCAGCACGCCCTCCGGCGCGGCCGGCCTCCACGGCTGGGCCGTCCTGCTCGCGGACCCGCCGGGCGGCCTGGACTCCGACGTACGGCACCGGCTGCAAGAACTCGCCGAACTCGAGGCCACCTGGCCCGGACTTGCATATGGCGACCGGATCGTCCACGGCGACTTGCGCGCCGACAACATGGTCCGCGATCACGACCGCGGGGTGACCTTCGTGGACTGGTCCCACGCCACGACCGGGCCCGCCTGCATCGACGCCGTCTCCCTCGCCCCCCAGCTCGTCCTCGCCGGACACACCCCCAAGGACATCGCCCGCCTGCTGGACGAACACCCCGCCACCGCGACAGACCCCCTGGCCTCCACCGCGTTCCTCGCCGCCCTCACCGGACACTGGCACCGCAACGCCCGCAAGCCGGCACCCCCCGGCGCCCCGGGGCTGCGCGCCTACCAGCACCGCGCAGCGGCAGCCGGCCTTGCGGTCCTCGGCCACCGCCTGCACTGGAAACGCGACGAAGCGGGCCGGCCACTCCTCAGCCGCCCAGGCCGCGGCCGCGCCGCCGCAGCCGGTCCTTCAGCCGCCCGAAGGCGAGCCGGACGGACGCCCAACGGTCAGCTCACATCGTCCAGGGCTGACGTGTCGGGAAGCTGCGGGGCTGCGGCGACGATCTCAAGCAACACGGGCGCAGCGGGGTGCTGTTCCTGGACCGCAGCACGACCCGGCCTGCGTCGACGGACAGCCCCGTGCGGAGCGTCCCGTTTGACCTCCGCCGCGTGTCCGGCGGGCAGTTCAGGTCTGTCCACGGCCGTGGTGAGCATCGGCCCGGGCAGGGCCCACGCCGTCGTGCAGGCCTTCCCCGCGGCCGGCCGGGCCGGTGTCCGCCAGCGCGGTGCCCACCCGGTCGCCGCCGCCGGCGGCGTCTTGGTCGTGGTCAGGATGGAGATCGAGGAAGAACCGCAGCCGCACTCCGGGCTCGCCGGGTTCCCGGACGGTGCGCTCCGCCGCGGCGACCGCACCCTGTGCAGCGAGCAGATCCTGGACGGCGAACGCAGTCGCGTCGTCCAGGGCGGCGACCTCCACCACGGCCAGGCCCGGCCGCGCCACGTGTGCCTCGAAGCACACCATCCCCGAACTGAGGAACCAGCGGGCTAACCGGCAGCACCGCGGTAGCCAAGGCGGTCGACCCACCGGCTTCGACAAGTCGCTCTACAAACGCAGGAACGAAGTCGAGCGGACCGTGAACGCCCTCAAGGCGTCGCGGGCTGTGGCAACCAGGTACGACAAGAGAGCCTATGTCTTCCACGGCACTGTCACTCTCGCTGCCATCCGACTCTGGCTACGCTCCTGATCGCCGGGCAACCCCTCACTCGCCGGGATGGCTGTGATGCCCGAGCAGGCCGAGAGCCGTCAGCACAGTGACACAGAGCGTCATCCATCCGATGAACGCGCCGCCGCCGTATAGCACTGCACCGGCTACCGAAGCCCCGGCCTCGTGCGAAAGTACCCCCGCTACCACCGCTACCAGTAGCGACGACACGAATGACAAGAGCGCGAGAAGTACCTGAACGGGAAAAGTCAGCCTCACCAGTCGATCCCTTCACGAAGGTGGTCGACCAGTCGGCGGGCAGCCTCAGCTCGACCACCGCTTGCGATGGCCTGCTGAGGCTCTGCGACGATTAGAGACTCGTGATGCTCACTGCTTGCTGAGATCGGAGCACTGTCCCCCATCGGACACGTCGCCAGTGCTCTGTGGCTCTCGAATGAGCAACACGGAGCCTAGCGGTGGGCGTTGAAGATCGCCACCACCCAAGGCTGGAAAGTGGCCGGCTCATACCGCCCCACAGAGCGGTCGCACCCACCGGACAGGCCCTAGCTGGGGCCGATCTCGGCCGGAGTTCCCTCGGTCTCCAACTCGGAGATCCTGCGATCCATCTCCTTGCCCTCGGCGTACTTGCGGTACTTGTTCACCCCGTATGCCACCCCCGAGGCCGCAGCGACGCAGACCACGTACGTGACCGCCGACTTCTGTCCCTGCGCCCGGTAGAACGCCCTCAGAGCATCAGGGCCGCCGAGTTCCCCTGTTTCCTGGGTAAGCCTCGTCCAGTCGTTGCCCACGCGTCCATTCCCATCTCCGAGTAGCCTGCGGTTCCACGCCGCTCCGGTTGATGCTGCGGCACCCGCTGTCGGCTGGATGCTACTGACCTCCGGTGCCCGCTGACCGCCACTTCGCGCACCTGGAGAAGCAGCAGGCGGTACACCGGGGCGTGGTGGCGATGTCAGTGGCCGATGAGATCCTCCCGCTGGGCACTGACGTGCTGACAGGAGGTCAGGATGGCTCTGGGACGTCGGCGGAAGGATTGGCGCGATCCGGTCGTGATCATGCGGGCGGCGGGACTCGAACCGCTTGAGCCCTACCCGGGTTCGGGCGCTCCGTGGCGCTGTCGACACGAGGCGTGCGGGAGGGAGGTGACGCCGCGGTTGGGAAACATCTCCTCCGGTCGGCAGGGCGGCTGCCGGTACTGCGCGGGCAAGACGCCGATCCCGCCGGAAGAAGCGCAGGTCCTGATGCGCGCAGCTGGCCTGGAGCCGCTGGAGCCCTACTCGGGGGCGATGAGCCACTGGCGGTGTCGGCACGAGGTGTGCGGGCGGGAGGTGAAGGCCCGGTACTCCAACGTGAAGCGCGGCGTCGGGATCTGCCGGTGGTGCGCGCCGAACGCCCGGGTCGATCCCGCCGACGCCGCTGCCCTGATGCGCACGACGGGGCTGGAGCCCCTGGGGTCCTCCCCGGGCACCGACACTCCGTGGCCGTGTCGGTGTACGGCCTGTGGTGCCACCGTGACGCCGACCCACGGGTCCATCAAGCAGGGCCAGGGCGGGTGCTGGCCGTGTTCCCGTACGAAGGCCGGGCTGGGCATCAGCAGGCATGGGCCCGCCGCCGGGAACTCCCCCTCACCGACGGCGAGCAGGCCGTCGCCGAGATCCAGACGTTCGGTCTCACACCACTGGAGCCCTACCCCGGCCCGGCCGGGCTGTGGGCCTGCCGCCACGACACGTGCGGTCGCGACGTCGAGATCCGGTTGCAGAACCTACACCGCGGCCTGCGGGCATGCCCGTACTGTCCACCCGCACCGGGCGGACGCCGTCGCTGGCCGGCGGACGAGGCCGAGGCCCTCATGCGGGCCGCCGGCCTGGAACCGCTGGAGCCGTACTCCGGCCGCCGCCAACAGGCATGGCGCTGCCGGTGTACCGGATGTGGCAGCGAGACCTCACCGTCCCTCGGCGGCATCCTGGCAGATCAAGGGGTTGTCGGCACTGCGCCGACGTGAGAGCGGCCGAGGCCAGGAAGACCGACCCCGAGGTCGCGGCCGCCGACATGCGCGCGGCCGGCCTGGAGCCCCTGGAGCCGTACGTCACCTCGACGACTCCGTGGCGGTGCCGCTGCACGACCTGCGGCAGCGAGGTCGCGCCGACGCTCATGAAGATCCGCACCGGCGGCGGCTGCCGGTTTTGCGCCAGCCACGGCTTCGACCTCACCGCCCCCGCCCGTGTCTACGTCATGCAGCACCACCAGCACAACGCGGTCAAGATCGGAATCGGCGGTACCGCAGGCCGTAATGAACGGGTCAACCACCACCGCCGATTTGGCTGGGCACTCACCCGGGACTGGCACTTCACCACCGGCGTTGAGGCCCACGCCGTCGAGTAAGCCGTCCTCCAGCACCTGCGTGAGGCCGGCCACGGCCCCTACCTCAACCGGGACACCATGCCGAACGGCTGGACCGAGACCTTCGACGCGGACCTCGTTACTCCCGCCGTGCTCGCCGCGCTCGTCGAGACCACCATCGAACGCCTCGCCGGAACGCAGACACCCGCACTCGGGCGGACCATCCTGCGACCCGAGCGCTGGAGTGTCCGCTCAGCCACTGCTGCGTCCCGGCGACGGCCACCGGCGAACAAGGCTGGCCGCGGCCAGCTCCCCCTGTTCTGAGCTGGGGGTTGCTACGACCGAGGGCGGCGCCGTGATCGGCACCGCCCTCCTCAGCTCACTCCCGGTGGCCTCTACTGCTCCGGGTCGTCAGCAGGGCGGTAGACAGCTCGATCGGTGTCGAGGCGCTGGAGGATGCCGTCCGCGGCAAGGTCGCGCAGGATCTGCCGGGCGCGCTTCTCGTCGACGGCGTGACCGATCTCGTGGAGCGCGGCTACGGAGCGCTGCGCGTCCCATTCCCCACCCTCGCCGGTGATCGCCTCGGCGAGGCAGTCCTTCTGGCTGGCGAGCTCGCCCTGCTGGTGTGTGGCGACAGCGGCCTGGAACGTGGGAAGAGCATCGGTGCGGATGCGGTAGCCGGCGACCTTTCCGAAACCAGGGCCCTCAGCGAGGACGGGCGAGACCTGGTTCGCGATCCACCAGTTGCGACGGACGCCGCGCTTCAGCGCGGCCTTGAACGCGCCGCTGCTGCCGGTGAGCTTGCCCTCGCCGTGTGGACCGCGCAGGACATCGGCCGGCACGTAACCGTCCTCGCGGGTAGCGGCCTCGCGCAGGATGCGCTGGGCGGTGGCCGGCAGGGAGAGGTAGTAGCGGGAGGCGGTCTCCGGGTCGGACCAGTCGGTGGCCGGCCCAACGGTCTTCAAACTGCCGGCGTGTTCGGCGAGCAGAGCCAGGAGGGCCTTCTGGAAGGCGGGATCGGGATCCTCAATGATCAGGTGGAGCTTCACGTCATTCCCTTGCTGGAAGAGGCGAATAAGAGCGCACCTTGCGAGTGGGACTGTTGCGCGGCGGGCGCACGTCATTCAAGCTCTTAGTCTCGTTTTGTTTGCACCGAAAGACGAGAGGCTGGGCGCGTGGGGCATCCATGGCAGGGTCCATGGCGTACAGGTGGTGAATCGCTCAGCGACACCGTGCACCACAGGTGTTGCAACGGCTATGGTCGCTTCGACCGCTTCTGAGCTGCGTGGATTCGAACCGCACGCTCGCGGCGCCCCGGAGAATCTGCGGCGACTTCGACTGCTCAGGCGAGGACGTCGAGCGCGGCTGGGTGGCGGGCACGGGTTGTTGGAGCCACACCGAGCGGGTGCTGCTGACCTACGAGCAGGTGCACGCCTACGAGCTGCCCGCGTCCGAGGGCAAGCGCGGGAGGTGGAGGCGCTGGAGCTGGCCGAACTCCGGCGTCTGGTGCTCGCCGCCGTCGCCCCGTACGTCGACCACGACGTCCTCGCCCAGCAGATCGCCCGCGAGGAAGAGCAACGCCGCGCCCTGGCCGCCTTTCTGGACGGCTGGGACGCGGCGGGTGGGGGAGCGCACAGGGCTGTTCCAGCGCGAGGGCGCTCAGGCAGGTGCCGGAACCGGGCGCAGCGATGCGAGCGGGGAGCGCCGGCCTTTTTCCACCGCGCGCAGCTGCTCCCAGTCGACTTCGGGGTGGGCGGGGGCGATCGCGTCGACGGAGGCCGTGGTGTAGAGCGCGACGTCGACGGCTTCGGTCCGGCTGGTGCCGAAGCGGACCTCGATCGACTGCGGGGAGCGGACCCAGCCGAGCCGGACCATGTGGTCGAAGCCGGCTTTACCGAGTCTCAGAGTGTCCGGATCGGTGATGACCTGGGCCGATGCGTGGCGAAGGTGTCCGTGACGCGAGGGTTGTTGGCGGGGCGAAATGCGGATGGGCCCGCCGCTGGCGTGCAGACGCGGCCGATGGGACGGCGGCGGACCTCGACGAGACCGCGGGCTTCGAGACTACGCAGTGCGCGCCGTACGGCGGCGCGCTGGGCGTCGCTCGGCTGCCCGAGGCCCGCCGCCCGCACCGCGGTGCCGGCGAGAGAGCTGGTGGGCAAGGTCCGACCGCCGGACCGCGCTGCGCCTGGGACTGCATGAAAAGTGTCTGGCTCTGCGCAACGTACCCCTGGCATTCTCGCCTACCGCACCAAGCCGAGCAGGAGCGCGATAACCGCGCAGCTCAGAGTCATCGCGCCACCAAAGGCAACGGCGCCCCGGCTGATGGAGGCCGGCACGCTGCATCCGTCCCAGCGGGCAAGGACCGTCGCAGCGGCAGCAACCAGGGCGGACAGGGCGACGCAGACGGCAAGAACCGTGACGAGCAGTACGGTGTACGTGGGGTTCACGACTGGGCACTCTCCCATCTGGAGGAACAAGGTGCGTGATGGTCCGGGAGGGAGACGGACCGAGGACGGTACGACGATCTCGTCACGCAATGCAGCAATCCAGGGGCCGAGAGTTCTACCAGCAACAAGCGAGCGTTGTCCGACAACAACCCGGGGTTGTCCGGGAACAACTGGGGGAGTGGATGGGGCGCAGCACGCGGAGACCGGGTAGGCCGTGGTCGTCTCCACGCGGGAGTTGCGTTGAGATCAACGACTTGGTGCAGGAGATGCGCCAATGGCTGAACGAGGCGCGGCTGTCGGTAAAGGAGGCGCATGAGCGGCTCCTGCCAGAGCACTTTCAGGACCGACGCGTGCCCCATCTACGTTTGTTCCGGACCATGTTGCAAGGCGAGAAGCTGACCTGGGATCTGGTTGAAGCTGTCGCCGACGTGTGCTTTCCCGAGGAGATTGGCAACCTCGCCGATCAGCGACGGCGCGATGCTCGGGCGAGATGGGACAAGGCGCAAGCCGACCCCACGCCGCTGGGTGAGTCGAACGGGTCCTCGAAGGAATTGCTGGCTGAGAAGGAACGCACGATTCGTGTCTATGAAGAGCTGACCCGATGGCGGAACGCCCACGACGTCAGTGAGCAGGGACGACAACATGCCCTGCAGGTCGCCACCGTGCTGTTTGCTCAACTGGGACAGGCTCATGCCCAGGTCGCCACACTGTCCCGGCAGGTAGAGCGGGCAGTGGAAGCGCCGTCTGCATCGGGTGAACTGGCAGTGATGCGGCAGCGGCTGGAGCGGGCTCAGGGGCAAGAAACAGACCTTCGAGAGCAACTGGAACGCGCGATCAGGGATCGCGACCGATACCAGGAAGTGGCAGATCGCGCCGCACGGCGAATCCAGATACTCGAGAGCGCTCTCCGCCGACTCGGCAGACAGGTAGAGCCTGTCGACGCTCCCGCGGTGGATGTCCAGCCTCTTGGGCTGGAGACCCACGTGAGCGATGCCGCCCTTGATGCTGTCGACGCGACGTTGCGCAAGGCGCGCGACGTTCTTGACCGAGAGCAGGAGGCGGCCGAGGAGGTCGGTTGGACAACCCGCCCCGCCCCACGGCTTGCCGAGTCGCGTATGACGGTCGTACAAGGGCACGTCGTGCGTTCGTCGGACGATCTTCCTGAGAGCCGTCCAGCGCCGGCCTTGTCTGACAGCGCCCAACACAGGTCACGGGGCGTCAGGCTGCCCATTCGCAATGATGTTCCGCCGCGCAACCGTCATTTCACGGGGCGAGACCATTTCCTTGGTGCCCTGCGAGAAATTTTCGGCACCGCCGGGCAGGCTGCTGCTTGCCTCTTTTCCGGTATGGGTGGCTGTGGCAAAACCCAGCTTGCCATTGAGCACGTGTATCAGACCTTGTCTGACTATGACCTCGTATGGTGGGTTCCGGCCGAGAACCGCGATACGGTGAGGGAACACCTCGCCGCACTTGCACCTGCGCTCGGTCTGATGATCGGCCCGAGTCACGAGTCCCGTATCCGTGCTGCCCTAGCAGAGTTGAGCAGACACGACGGACTCCGCTGGCTAATCGTCTTCGACAACGCCGACGACCCAGAAGGTTTCCGCGACCTCGTCCCCACTGGCCCCGGACACGTGCTCATCACGTCACGCCAGCAGGGCTGGAAGAGCGAGACTGTCGCCCACCTGGCCGTTCCGGAGTACACACGGCAAGAGAGCATCGACCACTTCCAGTGTCGCATTCCGGGGATCAGCATCACGGACGCCCGTGAGCTGGCTGAGATCCTAGGAGATCTCCCGCTGGCTATCGAGCAGGCGGCCGCGTGGATCAGCGAGACTACAATGCCAGTTCAGGAGTACATAACGCTATTCGATCAAAAGCATGCGGAAATAGAAGATGTGCAGCCTCCGGACGGCTATGCGAAGTCGGTCGGTGAGGCATGGAATATCTCGTTGAATCACCTTGAGGAGCGCAGGCCTGAAGCCCTCACGCTGATCAAACTTGGCACTTTCTTCGCCCATTCCGGCATTCGCCTCAGCCTGCTTCGTCGGATCGTATATATGGCCTGGGAGACTGGTCCCGAAGCCTTTCGGGACTCGCTACGTGAACTGCAGCGTTACTCCCTGGTTCGCCTCAACTACGAGCCGGATGATGAAGCTCAGCGCACTGATGCGGGTTTCTTGGAAATGCATCGACTGGTGCAGGCGGTAGTCCGCAACAGGCTCTCCGAGGACGAACAGCGCACGCTGTCCGGGCTAGCCCGACAGGCGCTGGCGATGGCAGACCCGGGCAATCCTTCAGACCTGGAGCAGCGGCCGATGTACGCGGAGCTGATCCCTCACTTGGACGCCTCGGGCGTTTTGGACAGCGACGAGCCAGCTCTGGATGCCTTCCGGCGTAACTGCCTTCGCTACCTGTACATCACACGCAGTTGAGGCAAGTCAGTATGCGATGCGTGGCGTAGAAGTCTGTGACGCGAGGGTTTCCTGAGTCGGTTGCCCGCGAAGGCGGCTTCGAGGGTGTCGGCGTGGAAGCAGAGCGCCGTGCTGAAGGCTTCGCCGGCGGGGTGGCGGCCCAATTGGGCGGCGAGGGCCTCTTCGACGGTCTCGTGGCATTCGTCAAGGAACTGCTCGACTTCTCGCAGCAGCGTGAGCAGAGACTGGGCCTGGGGGCGTCGAGAACGACGGGGTCTGGGAGCGGCTGGAGTGTCATGGCTGGTCCTGTTCGAGGAGTTGGGCTTCGAGGTCGGTGATGCGTTTGTCGGTGAAGCGGAGGTTTGATCGGGCGCCTTCGAGCCGTTCCTGCAGGGCTCGGTGTTCCTGGGTCAGCTGGTGGAACCGGTGCTTGAGGGTGGTGTTCTCGGTGGCGAGCCGTTGGACGGATTTTGTCGGGGACCATCTGCTCGAAGTCCCGGAGCTGGCCCATGAGCTCCCCGATCCGCTGTCGCTGAGCGAGGATCTCGTTCTGGGCGCGGGTCAGTTCCTCTTCGGCGTTGAGCGCCCGTTCCCGCCACGACGCCTCGATGCGCTCGTGCTCCTCTTGGGCGGCGCGATCGTGGCGGCTCTTGCTGTTGGTGACGGCGGCCTGGACGAGGCGGCGGGCGTCGGCGTTCTCGTAGAGGAATGTGGTGGAGACGCCTGCACGCTGGGCGATCGCGCGGACGGCGAGCCGGCTGCGCTCGCATCGGAGCTGGCCGATGGCCTTCTCGACGCGGAGGAGTTTGTCCTGGGTCTGTCGTCGGCGGGCGGCCGTTGCCGCTGCGGTTTGGTCGGGGGCGGAGGTCACGATGCCTCCGCGCCATCGTCGTCGTGGAGGACGTCGATGTTCTCGTGGCGGGCGAGTTCGTGTGCGTGGAAGGCGGTGGACCAGACGCGTCCGAAGTATCCCTGTGGTCGGCGGAGGTCGATGGCGAGGGCCTCGTCCAGTAGGCCGACGGCGGACATGGCCTTCTCCAGGCCGTCGATCGCGCGGGCCGTGGTAGCCCCGATCATGACGGCTCGGCTGTCGTCAGCCCGGCGAGAAGCCCGTCGCCTTGTGGTCATAGGTGTCACCCGCTGTAGTGAATCGTCGTAGATCGTCCTGCCCCGGGCCGTCAGCGCCTTGTATCTGTTGTCCCGGACCGGAATTCAACCTCCCCGGTCCACGCTTCTGAAGGGACAACTCACCATGTCAACGCACCGTCTTGCCCGCGTGATCGTGGCGGCAGTCGCTGCAGCCGCCCTGGGCGGCTCCGCCGTCCACGCCACCGCGGCCGTAGACACCCGGGCCACCACTGCTCGGCAGATCCTGCGCACCAGTGGCATCTCCCTGGCCACCGCTCACCCGGGAGGCACTCACGCGGGCTCCACCGCCAAGGCGAACATCACCGACACCGCCAACGGCAAGGGAGCCCTGACGAGCCCGTGGGGGCACAAGCCGAACCGTCGTGTGGCCCTGGATCCGCGCATGCTCAACGGGCTGCTGAAGCTGAACACCCAATACAAGTACCGAGTCGCAGTCTCGGAGATCGTCGGAGGCAAACACAGCGCCACCTCCCGCCACTACGCGGGGAAAGCGATCGACATCAACTACATCAACGGGAAGCATGTCGGGTCGGGGGCCCCGCACAAGGGGCTGATGGCCGCCTGCCGCAAGCTGGGCGCCACGGAAGTTCTCGGCCCGGGCAACGCCGGGCACAGCAGGCACGTGCACTGCGCCTGGCCTCGCTGAGCATCCGTTACAGGGAGCTACTTGCATTTCGCTGTAGCTTCGGGAGACCAGGGTTAACGCAGTGATCGCCACGCACCCCAAGACCGACTGAAGTTCGCCGCGCGTGGGACAGACCCCGGCCCAGAAGGCCGCCAAGGCGGCACGCGGGCAGCAGCCGACGAAGCGGCCCGGCAAGGCGCAGCGCGAGGCGATCAAGCGGGCGCAGGCGGCGAAGAAGAAGGCGAGCGGCGGGAAGCCGGCCGTGAAGAAGACGGCGGCGAAGAAGGCGGTGCCGCTGCCGCGCAGCACGCACGGCCGGCGCACGCCCACCCGCGCCCGCTCCTGCTCAGGACGGCCCACTCAACGGGGCGTCCGAAGACCTGCGCGCCCTGTGCGAAACCCTCCTCACACACACCACCCACCGCCGTCGCCGACTTCCTCACCGACCAGGTCCCCGAACCCCGCAGCGCCCTCGCCCTCGCCCTCGCCCTCGCCTGCGTCCTGCAACTGTCCGACACCGACGAAGGCGCACGCTTCTGGTGGCAGTACGCCGCCGGCGCCGGACAAGCCGCCGCCTACTGCCTCTACCTCCACCACCTCGCCCAAGGGGAAGGCGCCGCAGCCGACTGGTGGCACCACCAGACAGACGACGTCCAACCCCCACCCGGATCACCCGCCCCCGCCCAGGACGACTATCCCAAGCCGCACTGCGACCAACGCTGGCACCCCGCCAACCACCCCATCACCAGCACCTCCACCACCACCATCCTCCGAGTCCTGCGCCACCTCTCCGCGAACACCACCCGCCCTAGGTCGGCCACAGTCCTCAAACTCATGGCCTACATTCCCCGGGCGGTCACTGCTGGCTATCTCCGCGAACCCGAAACCGAACTCCCTCTCCCCGGCAACGGCTTCGCCCAACGCGTCCAGGAGCTGCTCGCTACGCCAACCACCACCCGTCCCGAGGCGCAAGAGCAGACACCCCGGCCCGTCACCCGTGGTCCCGCTGAAGCACCGTCTCGCACCATGGGCGAAGTCGCGAAACGGTGACCCTCTGCTGGCATGTGCCGCCTTCTTCTCCCGGAGACTGGCGTCTTCAGTGGCGCCCTTTGGACACCTGAGGATGCTCAGGTCCGACAGCTCGCCTTCTGTTTTCAGATCCGATCTGGGATCTACGCGCGGGTGCCGCCCGGAACGGAGGACCGGCCACGCCCGCGCCGTCGCCTCCGACGTCAGCCGCCGCGCCGCCCAGCTCACGGCCGGGCTTCATCAGGCGGGCTGTCGTCGTCCGGGGAGTGCGAGTCTTCCTTGCTGTCCTCGCCGCGTTCGCCGCCCTGTCGGACCCGATCAGCAGGACCTACTACGACCGCAAACGCGCCGAAGGCAAGAAGCACAACGCCGCGCTGATCTGCCTGGTCCGCCGACGCTGCGACGTCCTCTACGCGATGCTGCGCAACGGCACCCACTACCGCCACCCCGAAGCCGCTCCTGCCCCAGCAGCGGCTTGACAACCACTGGGACACCCCCCAGCGTGAGCTCTCGCACCATTGGGCTGCTACCGATGTTCCGCCAGGAACTGCGGCTACCCCGCCAACCTCTCACCGATGGGAGCTGCGGGAGGACCGAGCCGACGAGCGAAAGCTTCCGGGTGTCTGACCGACCAGCTTGGTGAAGGCGTCGATGAAGCTGCTGGGGTTCGACCAGCCCAGCCGGATCGCCGTGTGGGTGACCGAGGCACCGTCGCTGAGCTCGATCAGCGCCCGTTGGATGCGCAGCAGGGTGCGCCACTGGTGGAAGCTCATCGACAGCTCGCTGCCGAACAGTCGGCTCAGGGTGCGTTCGCTGGCGCCGGCGCGGTGGCCCAGCTCGGCCAGGGTCGCCGGGCTTGCTGGGTCCACGTGGAGCAGGTCGGTGACCGCCTTGAGACGCCGGTCGCTCGGCTCCGGGAGGCGCAGCGGTTCCTGTGCGGCGCGGGCGAGCTCGGCGAGTACGACGTCGATCAGCAGCCGCGCACGGGGGCTCTCCAGCGGCTCGCCCTCACTCATCAGCGCCAGATAGGCCTCGCGCAGCAACGCGCTCGCCACGAAGATCGACGGCTCGGCCGGCAGCTGTCCGGTCAGCGTCCCGGGCAGCGACAGCACCCGGATGTCCGTCTCGCCGTACGCCTTGCTGCTGTGCACCGCGAAGGGCGGCACCCACATGATCCGACTGGCCGGCGCCACCCAGGTGCCCACCTGGGTCGCTGTGACCAGGGCCCCACGCGCGGCGTAGCGGAGCTGGCCGTAGTCGTGGAAGTGCGCGGCCACCTCGGCGCCATGGGCCAGCGGCACCGACAACGGCGCATCGTCGGTGCAGAAGCTCGGCTCGCCGCTGGAGTCGGACACGCCATCGAGGCTACCCGCCACTGGCGGGTTATCGGAAGAACCTGGCGTGATACCGGTGGTGCGCCTGGCGCCGCAGACCGCACCGTAGAGACATGTCACAGAAGATCAAGGCCGAGGCCGCTAGTGAAGGGTGGCAGCGATGAGCACACAGACGACCGGCACGATCGCAGTCTTCGGCGCGACGGGGAGACAGGGCGGGCTCGTGGTCGACGCGCTGCTGGATCACAAGGCCCCGGTGCGGGCCCTGGTCCGCAACCCGCAGTCCGACCGGGCTCAGGCGCTGGCCGCCCGTGGCGTCGAGCTGGCGGCCATCCGGACCGACGACCCGGCGTCGTTGGCCGCCGCGCTGACGGCGGTCGAGGGGTTCTACTTCATGACCCCGGAGGCGAACAGCCTCGAAGAGGTCGAGACGGAGATCCGCATCGGCACCGCGCTCGTCGACGCGGCGGTCGCGGCACGCGTCCCGCACGTCGTGTTCAACTCGGTCATCGGCGCGGACCGGGAGTGGGGTGTGCCGCACCACGACTCGAAGCACTCGATCGAGGAGCACCTGAGGAACTCCGGCCTCAGGGCCACGATGGTTCGCCCGGCCCCCTTCATGGAGGAGATGGCACCGAGCCTGGAGCACGGAGAGATCGTGCTGAGGCTGCCGCTGCCGGAGGACGTCGCCCTGAAGATGATCTCGCTCAGGGACGTCGGCCGGGTCGCCGCCGCGCTCCTGCTCGACACCGCGGAGGCACCCGGCGGAGCCGTCGAGCTCGTCGGCGACGAGCTCACGGGCCCTCAGATCGCCGCGGCGTTCGGCGCGCGCGCCGGGCTCCCGGCACGTTACGAGGCCCTCCCGTTGAGCGTGCTTCCC
Source organism: Streptomyces sp. WG7 (assembly GCF_049975785.1). Classification (NCBI taxonomy): domain Bacteria; kingdom Bacillati; phylum Actinomycetota; class Actinomycetes; order Kitasatosporales; family Streptomycetaceae; genus Streptomyces; species Streptomyces sp. WG7. The sequence continues at coordinate 3,449 of NZ_JBNGGE010000081.1, read as the reverse complement.
AGCGACCTCGACAGGGCGATGTTCCGCCAGTTCGCGAAGGCGGCGGAACACCCGTCGGATCTTGCGGTTGTGCGGGCGATCGAGCCGGCCACCCTGGACCTGGCCGACTGGATCCGATCCACCGGCTGGACCGCGCCCACGAACGTGGCTGGTTCCTGAGCCTCCGGCCGCGATGAACGCCCCGCGATCGTGCCCACGGTCTCGGCGCTCTGAGCACGGCAACGCATCCGCCAACATTCGAAGTCGCAACTCGAGGAACGCAGAGAACCCATGCGAGCGATCACCTTCTCCGCCTACGGCGGGCCGGAAGTCCTGCAGCTGTCCGAGGTCCCGGCGCCGGAACCCGGCCCGGGGCAGGTGCGGCTGGCCGTCCGGGCCGCCGGGATCAACCCTCTCGACTGGAAGATCCGCAACGGCTCCAAGCGGCAGAACTTCCAGGTTTCCTTCCCACACACCCCCGGTTTCGAAGTGGCCGGCGTCGTCGACGCCGCAGGTGAGGGCGCGGAGTTCACTGTCGGCGACGAGGTGTTCGGCTGGCCCGAGACCGGAGGCTACGCCGAGTACGCGCTGGCGAAGGCGCTCGCGCCCAAGCCCGCAGGCATTTCGTGGGCAGACGCGGCGGCGCTGCCGGTCGCCGGCGAGACTGCGCTTCGCGTCCTCGGACTGCTCGAGGTCCGCGAAGGCGAGACGCTGCTGGTCCACGGCGCCAGCGGCACGGTCGGGCGCTTCGCCGCGCAGGTGGCTGTCGCGCAGGGCGCTACCGTCATCGGCACCGCCGGCAGCCGGAACCTCGACGACCTGAAGTCGCTGGGGGGCGTGCCCGTCCTCTACGGCGACGGCTGGGAGGAGCGGGTTCGCGAGGCCACGCCGGGACCGGTGGACGCCGTGTTCGACGCCGCCGGGCACGGGGTGCTGCCCGGGTCGGTCAAGCTGCGGGGCACGAAGGACCGGATCGTCACCATCGCCGATGAGGCCGCCTACGAGCTGGGGATCCCGTACTCGGGTCCCGAGCAGTCGCGGGAGGTGCTGACCGCGATCGTCGGCTGGGTCACTGACCGCGGGGTCCGGATCGCGCAAGGCAAGAGCTACCCGCTCGAGGACGCGGCCGCCGCGCAGATCGAGAGCGAGGACGGTCACCCCGGAGGGAAGCTCACGCTCGCCATCAGCTGAACGGGAGCGCGGCTTCGTGCCCGGCGCAGACCGGGCGCGCGCGACAGACCGATCAGTCCAGCGCGCCGCGCAATGGCACCCCCTACCGGCATCCCGAGCCAGCTCCCGCCGCAGCTGCGGCTTGACAGCCACATAGGGACACCCCCCGGACTACCAGGAGCACAAGGTTGCGACGGGGGTTGCGCCTATCGGTTGCGCCTACTGTTGCGCACCCCGCTGGAACGCCCTCGCGCCCGTGAAGGTCGCCACGCGGTTTCGCCGTGGTCGGCACGCTGACATCCCCGTTGCGGCTGCGCTGCCCATGTCCCTTGGCTGGAGTGAAGGAGGAAGGGACGGGTGGGATGGGCGGCGCGGCCGCGGCCGGGGATCGGGGCGCGTCCAGCCCGGTTGCGCGTCGGCCAGGGCCGCCGCGCCCCGCCGCGCGGCCGTCAGCCTGGCGCGGGAGGTGCTCTGGGATGTCCGACCGGTGAGGGTTGTCAGTGGCGTGCGACATCATCGGCAGATGGCCACGCAAGCAGCTCCACTGACCTACCTGGATCGCCTCCGGGCGGACCTGGACCTGATTGAAGCGGACTTCGTGCAGATCCTCGCGGACTCACAGATCCGAAACACCGACCCCAACCGCGGACGCGACTACGTGATGCACCTTGGCGCTTCCAAATGGGGATGGGTGCCCAGCAGCCCCGAACTCGAGGCGCGACGAATGCAACTGCTGGGGCGCGTGCGGGACTGGGAGCCGCTATTCCGCCTGCTTTTCCCGCATCCGACTCCCGAGGTCACCAAGCGCCTTGAGGAGAACCTTGACCTACTGCGGCGCTGGCTTGAGCGCCCGCGTGACAGAACGGTGCCGGCCACCATCGACAAGGCCACCGACCACGTGCGCGACGCAGTGACCACACTCCGGAAGCTGGGGGAGCTGCTGCCCTCTGACCCATGGGCGGTGCGCCTGGTGGTCGACACGAACGTGCTGTTGGACGACCCCGACGTGGCGATCTACACGCCGCTGCTGGGAAAGCGGTACATGGTTCACCTGATGCCCGCTGTCCTGCGGGAACTGGACGACCACAAGCGCGCCGGACGCAACCCCGATATCCGAGAGGCGGCGAAGAAGGCCGACCGTCGCCTGAAGGGACTGCGGACCAACGGCGACGTGCGGCGCGGAGTCCGAGTCGCCGTTCGACGTGCACGCCTTCTTCGAGCACATCGAACCCAAGGGCGATGGGCTGCCGAACTGGCTGGACCTAGACGTGCCTGATGACCGCCTGGTGGCCTCCACCTTGCTGCTGCAGTCCCGGCATCCCGGCTCTTCCGTCTACGTGGCCAGTGACGACATCAACCTCCAGACGAAGCTCGCCGCAGTCGGACTGCCGTTCATCGAGGCACCTGAACGGACGCTCCGCGCTACATACGCTCAGGACATGACGATGACGCCGCAAGAGCTTGAGGATCAGAAAGAGACCCTGGAGCTGATCAACAGCGAACTCGCGGCGCGTCTGGCACGCCAGTCGGAGTCGGGCGCGAAGGTGGACACGAAGGCGATCTTCCTGGTCGGCTTCGCGGCCACAGGCGCCCAGTTCCTGGCCTCCCGGAGCTTCGAGCTGTTCACCGGCACCGCGGCCTTCGCGGCGTACGCGGTGGCCGCCGGCTTCGGCATCTCGGTCTTCAACCTCGCCGAGTACGAGGACATCAAGCCGCGGGACGTCCTGGACACCTACGCACGCTCGGAAAAGGGCGCGACGCTGGGGGCCCTGGCCGGAACGCGTGTGGGGATGTTCGAGAAGAACGCCCGCCTGCACCAGCGGAAGACCAAGCGATGGACGGTCGCCCTGGCCGCTGTCGCCGCCGGGATCGTCCTCTCCACTGTCAGTCTCGTGCTGCACACTGGCGGCCATGACAGACACACAGAACCAGGGGAACCCGCCCCCACCTCCTCCACCACCACCTCCGCCCAGCCTCACTGACTCCCTCGCCAACCCGGCTCTCGTGGGCACGGAGAAGAGGAACGAAGGCAAGCCCGCGCGCAACAGGGCGGCCACCCCGGGACAGACCGCCGAACGGCGCTGACCCGTACCGCGAGAGCGGCCCTCGCCATTGTGGCCAGACATACGAGACCCCGGGCATCTTCGGCCCGGGGTCTCTCTGTGCTCTGGGATGTCCGACCGGCTCAACGACCTGCCGACGCGAGCGTCACGCCCACTGCACGCCCAGCTCCCGCAGCGCGTCCAGCTGCTCGGCGGTGAGCTTGTCGCGTCTCGCTCGTGCGTTCGAAAGCCACACCC
>NZ_JBNGGE010000080.1:0-17937 GCF_049975785.1 Streptomyces sp. WG7 | reverse complement strand
CCACCGGCAACGGCAAGCTGTATCTCTGCGCGATCAAGGATGTCTTCAGCAACAGGATCGTGGGCTACTCCCTCGACACGCGAATGAAGTCCCGCCTGGCCGTGACCGCCTTGGACAACGCCGTGGCCCGGCGTGAAAACGTCGACGGATGCATTCTGCACACCGATCGCGGCTCGCAATTCAGGTCCCGGAAGTTCGTCCGGGCGCTCGACCGTCACCGGATGGCCGGATCGATAGGGAGGGTCGGGGCAGCCGGCGACAACGCGGCCATGGAGTCCTTCTTCAGCCTGCTGCAGAAGAACGTCCTCGACCGCAGGAAGTGGGCCACCTGCGAGGAACTACGGATCGCCATCGTGACCTGGATCGAGCGGACCTACCACCGCCGTCGCCGGCAAGCCGCACTCGGCCGACTGACCCCCGTCGAATTCGAGACCGTCATGACCACACCGGCCCTCCAGACGCGTGACTCAACCTGTCACCCGAACCTGCATCAGACCCGGCCACCGGTTCGTCGTCGTCGGCGAGGAGGGAGATCTGCCAGGTCTGGACGCCGTCTTCGGCAGGGTCATTGAGGCGGTGGACGTGCCGGAAATCCAGCCTGAGGGTGCTGGGGTCCGAGGTGGCTGGAGGCCGCGTTGCCTGGTCCGTCATTGACTTCCTCTCGCGGTACAGCCGCCGACGGCGACGCGGTCTCAGGCTAGCCAGCACGTAGCTTAGTCAGGGGCGGACGGGACATGGCACCTGATCCAGCTCCCTTTTTCGGTGGGGATCGAACTCGGGCCGTTCCGGTGGCTGGTCACGCTTCCCGTTGTCCAGGCCAAGCCCCAGAAAGGCACCTCAGACAGCGTGCACTTGAGAGGCGGCGTGCGGAGGTACAGCAGCCGCGCGGCCCCTGGGGCCGTGCGGCGGAACCCAAGTCCGGCCCCAGCCACGCCTTGCTGATGTCTGTTCGTCACGGCCGGCACCACCCGAGACTCAGAGCCGTTGGTGCCACCTATGGCCCGCAGTTGTCCGCGGAGCCGCACGCGAAGCCGCCTCAGCCACGGGGAGGTCCGGTCCTCAGGCTTTTTGCACAACCTAGATAGGGAGGGAACCCACGTTTTTGCTGGTCAAAGCGTTGCGGATGAGGCGCTTGTGACACCTCAGGAGGGACACTTGCACGGTCGAATGCCCCTCGTGAGGAGACACAACTCCCTAGAAAGGTCAGCATTCCTGACCTCAACTCGCGCAAAAGGTCAGCAGTGCTGACTTCTTGCGCCGGGAGGTCACCCCGTCTCGAGATCTCACGGTTGCCCCGTACGCAGGAGTTGGTGCAGGAGACTGTGCAGGAGATGTGTCACCCCTGGGGCGACACAAGACTCGCCCGAGGTCAGGAATGCCGACCTTGAAGTCAGAAGTACTGACCTTCTGCTACGTTGCTACACGCCCGGATCTTGGAACTTTGGAGAGCTGCTCGTGTCCGAGTCACAGCCCCGCCGACGCGCGGCCAGGCCCGCGCCGCACCCAGGCCTGGCGCCGGATGACCCGCTGCGGGCGTTCGGAGAGCGACTGCGGAGGATCGAGGGTCTGGACGATCTGGCTCGGACCTATCCAGGCCGGGACATCATCGTTGGACGCCAGCGTCAGCAACTGGAGTTCTTCTCCGCCCCTGAGCGTCCCAACGCCTTCGCGATGGTGGCGCTGGAGTTCTTCCTAGTGATCGCCCAGTACTACCGGGAGGCACTGCCGCTGCGGCTGATCCTGTTGCTGATCGCAGGACAGCGAGCCGGGGGACGGATCCCACTCACGCAGGACGACATGGCGCAGATTCTGGACGTTCCTCGCCAGAAGGTGAACGAGTCGCTGCGGGAGGTCATGAGCCACGGAATCGTGATCAAGCGCTCACGTGGGGTCTACCAGTTCAATCCGCCCTACTCCTACGTCGCGGCTGAACTGGTCCGACTGTCCGACGGCAGCACAGAGTATGTTCAGGTGGACCAGGCTGACGCTCTGGCAGAACTGCGGGCCGCAGCGCTGCCGGATCTCGTCCGGTTTCCCTCGCTGGAGCACATGCGCGAGGCGATCGAAGAGTTCCGCGAAGAGCGTGCTCGCAAGCGACGGGAACGGCGGGAGCGCTTCGCGGCGACGAAGTCACAGAAGGAGGGCGATCGGTGAGCAGGGGACTCTTGGTCACACCGGTCAACGCGGAGGGGGTCGTCGCGGCCCTGGACCTGCCGGGGCCGGCGTATCGCGTCCTGTTCACCTTGCGCTCCCGCAGCGAGCCCGGCGGGCGGGTGGAAATGGGTCAGAGCCAGATCGCCGAGCTGCTCAGCCTGAGCCGGCCCAGCGTCACCTCCGGTCTTCGGGAGCTGATACTGGCTCGGTTGGTGAAGAAGCAGCGCAACGGTGTCTACCGCATCAACGCGATGCTCGCTGCCTACGAGACACCAGCAGATGCCCGGGCCGCTATTGAGGCTATGGACCCCGCCGACCGGCTGGACGACCCGTACTTCGTGGAGCGCTACCACCAGGCCGTCGAGGACTACCGCGAGCAACTGGCCCGCGACCGCCGCAAGAAGCTGCACGTCGCATGAGCAGGCAGCAAGCGGCAGCCGCGGACGGGACGGAGGGCGTCCGATGACGGACCCCGCCAACAGTTCGCCGCCCTACTTGCCACTGCCCTGAACTGAAGGCCCTCCACGAGCACGTCCGCGGCCTCGTAGAGATCCTTCAAACCCGCTCCGGTCAGCACCTCAAAGACTGGATCATCGCCGTCCGCACCGCAGACCTGCCCCGACTGCATGCCTTCGCCACTGGCCTGGAGAAAGTCTGGGATGCCGTGCTCCAAGGCCTGAGCACACGCTGGAACTCCGGCCCCTTCGAGGGCCGCGTCAATCACATAAAAATGGTCAAACGCCAGATGTTCGGACGAGCCAAGCTCCCCCTGCTCCGCAAACGCGTCCTTCTCACAGCCGCAGCAAACGGGTGACCCGGAGCCAGGACTGTCAAACCGCTGCGGCATGCTCGCGGGCATGAACGAAGGCGCCTTCTGGCAGCTCATCGAGGACTGCAGGCCCACGGAATCTGACCCGGACACCGTACTCCTTGCAGCCACGCTCACCGAGCGGCTTGCCCAGTCCCCGCTGTCGCTGGTCATCGGCTTTGCCGAACAACTGTCATGGGCGCTTCACCGGCTGGACCGCAAGGAGTACCGCCACGACCTGGGAGGAGATGCCTTCCTCTACACCCGTGCCGCGGTCGTCGCCGCCGGCCGCACCGAATTCGACAGCGTCCTCCAGGACCCTTCGGGGCCTTCACTCCTTACGCTACCGATCTCATCTGGGCCGAGCCTCTGCTCTACACCCCGGACCGGGCATACAAGCGAATCATCGGGGAGGAGTGGGACCGCGATACCCGCTACTCCTACGCATCCTTCTCCAACACCGAAGGCTGGGCTGATTGAACGGCATGGCCTGCAAGTGGTGACGAAATCCAACGCCATTGATCGTTCTCACGGAATGTGTGCCACAGGTGGCCCCACCGGCAGAGCGAAGGCCGTTGTAGAGCAGCGGGATGGAACCTCTTGCCCCCGCAGCCATCCGTGTCGCCAGCGCCCTCAGCCGCTACCGTCCTGCCGGCGTCGCAGGCGTCGGAAGCGCCGAGGACCGAGCCCAGAGCTACCGCCGCTTCCTCGACGCCATCGCCCACGCAATCGAGACCCAGGTGCTCTACTTCTACCGGCGCCGGACGCTGAAGCCGCACAGGACCGACGCCTGCGCCGGTTACACGCCCGCCTCGTGGAACTCCGCGACGAGGCATGGAGGAACTACACCCAGGCCCAGCACGAGGTGCACGCCGCACTGCTCGGCATACGCCTGTGTGCCCCCATCACGGTCCTGATCGCGGTCGAGAACCTCGTCGGAGCTGTCCCCCCCCTTCTACCAGCCCGGCACCCGCGTCACGCTAGCCGATGACGACTTCCTGACCGCGCCCGACGAGTGTGCCGAGGTGAAGGCCACCTTCCTGGAAGCCGCCTGGCACGCCCTGGACTACAATCCCCGTTCCAAGCTGCGGCGTGTAGTCCCCGGTCCTGGAGCCGCCGTTACGTGAAGGCGAGTTCACGGAACGCGTTGCGGATGTCTGTCAGCGGCTGGCGGTCGCGGGTGTAGTAAAGCTTGTTGGTGAGCAGGACGGCCCACTGATCCTTTGCGGGAGAGAGCCACATGCCGGTGCCGGTGAACCCGTAGTGCACCCAGATGTCGTCATCGTCGCTGGAACCGGGGGCAGGGTGCCAGAACAGGCCGCGCTCGGGCTGCAGACCGCCGGTGTGGATGGTCAGCGAGTAGGAGGTCCACTCGGCACCGAATCCGGCCTCGGCGCGGGCGGTTGAGGAGTCGAGCATGTAGCGCAGGAAGGCGGCGAGGTCGTCGAGGACGGTGAAGGCGCCAGCGATGCCGCACACGCCGCCCAGCAGGCGGGCCGAGAAGTCGTGGGCGGTGCCCTTGAGGTGGGTGTCGGTGTCCTGCTCGAGCTCGGTCGGCGCACAGCGGGCGGCAATCTCGGCGGGCAGCGGGCCGAAGCGGGTGGCGTCCATGCCAAGCGGGTGCCAGGTTCGCGCCTCGGCGAGCTGGTCGAGGCTCTGGCCGGAGAGGTGTTCGGCGAGGTAGCCGAGGATGAGGGCGGCCCGGTCGGTGTACTCCACTGCTTCACCGGGCGGCCGGTGCAGGCCCTCGTGTAGCACGCCGGCGCGGATAGCCTGCGGATCGGTGCCGTAGAGGTTCTTCAGCTGGGCCCGCAGCGGGGCACCCGCGGTGTGGGTCAGCAGCTGCCGGGCGGTGGCCGTACCGAGCGGGTGCCCGGTGACCTCGTCCCAGAAGGAGCCGAGCGGGGCGTCGAGGTCCAGGACGCTGTCCTCCCACAGGGCTCCGATGGAGGACCACACGGCGAGGATCTTGGTCAAGCTGGCGGCGTCGAAGACGGTGTCGAGCCGCATCGGCGCGTCCGGCTCGTCCGGGTCGAGTACGCCGGTGGTGCCCTGAGCGCGGATGCCCGCGCTGTCGCCGACGGCTCACACGGCTCCGGGGTAGACCTTGTCGCGGACGCCTTCGTCCAGCAGGGCTGCGATGCGGTCGGTTGCGTACGTCATGGTCTCCCTGTTCGCCGTGGGCATCCCGCCGGTCAGCGTAGTGACGCAGGTGGGGCGGGCCGGGCAATGGCGTGTCGGTCATCGGCCGCAACGGGAGTGGCGTCGCCGCGGCTCTGCTAGCGGGAGTGCTGGATCTAGCGGCTCCCGCCGCTAGATCCAGCGCTGTGACCAGGCATCTAGCGTCTAGCAGCCGCCGGGGGAGGGCCTGGGAAGGGCAGTTCAGGTGAACTGGTGGCCGAGTTCGCCCAGCGCCTGGGCGGTCGCTGAGAGAGGATAGCGGGCGGCGTTGGCGTATCCGGCCTGCCGCAGAGCGGGCAGCAAGCCGGGGGAGGTCCGCAGCCGCTCGAGGTCGCGGGCTAGGGCGGCGGAGTGGGTGAAGTCGGTCGCCACCCCGGACGCGGCCAGGGCCTCGCTCAGACCCGGCACCGGCTGGTAGAGAACGGGCAGCCCGCAAGCTTGGGCTTCCAGCGCGACCAGGCCCATGGCTTCCAGGGTGATCGACGGCATGACGAGCACGTCGTGCTCGGTGAACGCCTTCCACAACTGGGGGCGGCGGAGCCAGCCGAGATAGCGGGCCCTCACCCCAGCCCGTCGCAGCAGCGGCGCCAACGCGTGGAACTGGGCCCTGGGGGCGGCGATCGACAGTTCGACCCCCTGGACCGGGGCCAGGCTCCTGAGCAGGGCCGCAGCCCCCTTCTCGGCGGTCAGCCGGCCCGCGTACAGCAGCCGCAGGTGGCTCATCGAGGTACGGGCGGGCCGGGTGGGCGGAGTGGTGAGGAGGTGGTCGGGAATGCCCCAGGGGATGTGGGTGATCTTGCGGCGGTCGACCTGCGGGGCGAGCTTGAGGAGGTGGTCGGCCATCGCGCCGGTGGGGACGACGATGGCGTCGGCGGCCCGGGCGGTCTCGCAAAGGACCTGGAGCTGGTCGCGGTGGGCCTCGGCGAAGATCAGGTCGGTGCCGTGGATCAGGGCGATGCGGGGATGTGCGGGCAGGGCTCTCATTAGCGCCGGTGTGGCTCCGAAGGCGAGGTGGTGCAGGTGCAAGACTCTGATCTGGGTCGGGTCGATCGCCGCCCTGAGGGCCTGACGCAAGGCGGCGACGTACCGGCCGAAGGCCGGGCCTTCCAGGCACTTTCCGGGCACGGTCAGCAGGTCGAGTCCGGCCGGGGTCCGGGGCCGGGGGCCGGTGGGGGCGAGCATGAAGGCCCGTGCGGGGATGAGGGGCCGGTGGCCGGTGTAGAGGTCGAGGAAGAGTTCGACGCTACCGCCGGGGCTTCCGGCGGGCAGGTCCAGGAAGGTGGCGGCCAGTGGCCCCGGAACGGGTCTGACGAGGGGGCTCATCGGCTGGTTCCTTCGATCTCTTCGTAGAGGCGGGAGATGTCGATGCCGTCGGTGGCTGCGTACTTGGCGATCTGCTGCTGGTAGCTGGCCAGGGTGCCGAAGGCGGTGAGGAACACGAGCTTGCCGAAGGTCATGCCCGCGTAGACATGGACCGGCTTGGCCGCGCGGATCTCCAAGGTCCATCGGATCGCGTGACCCTGGTGGCCGAGCGGGGCGGAGACGTGCACCCAGATACCCAAGGAGCCGATGGTGCGATCGCCGTTGAGCATCTGCGCGAACGTCTCCGAGCCGGTCCGCTCGTGGGTGACGCCGAGGTAGAGCAGTCCGGGCTGAAGGATTAGGCCGGCGGCGGGGATGGTCTCCTCGGTGAAGGCGGTGGGGGCAGCGGCATCCAGGTCGCCGTCGCAGACGCGGATCGTCTCGCCCAGACGCCAGTCGTAGGCGTTCGGGGAGAGCCGGGCGGAGTCGAAGGGGTCGATGGTGATCTCGCCGGTGTGGACGGCGGCGGCGATCGCGGGGCCGGTGAGGATCACGGGGCCACCGCCCGGATGCGGGCCGCGTCCCGCCAGTAGCGGGAGGGCTGCGGGCCCCTGGCCGCCTGGTACTTCCCCTCGTACAGGTCGATGTCTCCGCTGGAGACGAAGAACATGATCTGCCCGACCTTCATCCCCGCGTACACGCGAAGGGGCCGGATCGGGGAAAGCATCAGGGTCCACTGCCCGTGGAAGCCGATGTCACCGATGGGGGCGGTGATTTCGACGAACAGGCCGAGCCGGCCGACGGAGGAGCGACCGAACAGCAGCGGGACGAAGGTATTCGAGCCGACCTGTTCGAGGGTGTGGCCGAGGTAGAGCTCGCCGGGCTGGAGCACGTACCCGCCCGGGCCGATCTCGACCGCGCAGGTCGGGTTCGCCTCGTGGGCGTCGATGACCGGGGTGGTGTAGGTCAGCAGGGTAGGCCCGAGGCGGACGTTGTAGCTGTTGGGGTTGACCTGGCCCGCCTCGAACGGGTCGATCGTTAGCCGTCCGTCGTGGGCAGCCTGGGTGATCTCGGGTCCGGTGAGGATCATCGGGCGCCTTCCTTCTTCTCGGGCAGTGGGGTGGCGACGGTGCGGGCGACGGCCTGGCCGAGGCGGAGGCCGGCCTGGTGGGTGCGTCCGCCGAGGTAGGTGTCAGCGAGGTAGTCGGTGGTCAGCACGGACCGGATGCCCTCAGGCAGCGACTGCGGTGCGAGGGCCAGTGGCCCGACCTGCTCGGTCAGGTGCGTCAGCAGCCGGTCCAAGCCCTGCCTGCCCGCGTCGGGGAGGAAGGCGTGGACGAGCTGGTTGTCGAACGGCTCGATGACCAGCAGGTCCCCGAGCGTGAGCACGTCGCTGAGGCACGTGGGCCGCAGGGTGGTGTCGTTGAGGATGACGGCGTCGGCGCCGAGGCCCGTGTGCAGCCGGTCCGCGACGTCCTGGAGGAGTCGGTGTCGGTCGAGGTCGGTGTCGCGGTAGGGCTCGTTGATGGTGCCGAGGCGGGCGGTGAGCATCCGGCCGGTGACGGCGATCTTCTCCGTCAGGACGGCGAGGTCGTCCGGCACCATAGCGGGGGCGGGGAAGGTGGCGGTGCGGGCGGCCCATCCGGAGCTGACGGGTTCGGCGGCGGCGTATCCGGCGGCGAGCTCGCGGCCCTTGACCACGAGGGTGTCGCCGACGTTTACCGGCCCGTAGGTGTCGCTGTGGCAGTGGCCGGCGAAGATGACGTCGACGAACGGGCAGGCGACGGCGAGCTTGAGGTCCTCGTCGAAGCCGGAGTGGGACAGCACCACCCAGGAGTCCACGTGGTGGTGGTGTTCCAGCATCAGCCCGCGCAAGGCGGTCGCGGGGTCGGTGACGCGGTGCCCGGCCCGCTGGTCGGCGCGGATGGTGTCGAACGCCTGCGGGCCCATCACGGCGGTGACGGCGACCTGGCGGCCGTGCACGGTGATGATGCGGAGGCGGTCGAACAGCGGCTGGCCGGTGGTGGCGTCGACGGTGTGGCGCACACGGTCATCTCGCGCAGGCCGGGCTCGAAGTAGTGGGGCCAGCCGTGGTTGCCGGGGGCCAGCACGTCGTAGAGCGTGGTGAGGATCTCCCGCTCGATGGCTCCCCTGCCCAGCTGGTAGTAGCCGGTGCCCTCGAAGAAGTCGCCGCAGTCGGCGATCAGCGAGGTCGGCCCCAGGCCGTGCAGGTGTGGAAGCAGGCTGTCTGCGCGGTCGAGGGTGGAGTGGACGTCGGTGGTGGCCACGATCTGAGTGAAGGTCCTGGTCATCGCGGTACCTCGGTGAGGTCGGCGCCGAGCGTGCGGAGCTTGGTGGGCAGGTCGGCATGTCCGCGTCGCAGCTGGTCGAGGCCGCTGACGGTGGTGGTGCCGCGGGCATTCAGGGCGGCGATCAGCAGGGCGGAGCCGGTGCGGATGTCGGTGGCTTTCACACCGGTGCCGTTAAGGCGCTGGGGGCCGGCCAGGCGGCACTGGGTGGGCGAGAGTTCTTCGATCACGGCGCCGAGGGAGGCGAGTTGGGAAATGAGGTTGCCGTGGCGTCCAGGGTTGATGTCGTCGGAAAACAGGTGGATGCCGGGCAGGGTGAGGGCCAGCGCCATCAGCGCGGGTTCGAAGTCGGCATCCAGGCCGTCCGGGGTGAGTGAGGCGATCGCCCGCAGTGGCCGTCCGCTGACCATGCGGGCCTGGTGGACGGTGATCGCGTCGGGGGCGAGGGTGACGGGGATACCGGCCCAGCCCAGCAGGCCCGCAAGGGCCTTGAGGTCGGGTCCGTTCACGCCCTCGATGCGGCCTTCGCCGCCGGTGACCGGGATGGCGCAGGCCAGCGTGCCTGCCTCGGTCTTGTCGCCAGGGACCATCCAGGCGACGGTGTCGGTCGGGACGCCCGGCGGCGGGTCCAGCGTGATCTTCTCGTTGCTGGCGTGGGCCGCCCATCCGGCGGCCGATAAGGCGGCGAGCACGCCGGTGGTCTCCGGGGACAGGTTCGGGTTGCCCAGTTCCAGGCGGCTGCCGGAGGCGACCGCCCGGCACATTGCGGCGATGCTCGCTCCGCGCGAGCGGAACGGCAGGCTCAGGACGACCTTGTCGCGGGCCCAGTCAGCGGCGCGTACGCGGTATCCGTTGTCGTCCAGCAGGACGGTGTCGCCGAACGCCTCGTACACGGTGAAGTGCAGGTCCATCCCGCGGTCGCCGATCTGGCAGCCGCCCGGCCAGGGCAGCACGGCCTGACCGCAGGCGGCCAGCAGCGGCGACACGAGGTAGTAGGAGGCCCGGATCCGGGCGGCGTCCGCCAGCTCAACCTCAACGGGGCCGCCGTGGGGCAGCACGATCACAGCTCCGGGCTCGGAGACCGGGTGGGCGATGCGGTAGCCGCACCGCTGGAGCAGAGCGAGCATCGTCTGGACGTCGGCGCTGGCGGGGACGCCGGACAGGTGCACGCCGCGGCGGAGGGACGCGGCGGCGGCCAGCAGCGGCAAGGCCGCGTTCTTCGAGCCATCCACCCGGACCGTGCCGACGAGCGGGCGGCCGGGGCGGACGGTGAGGGCGTCGGCGCCGATCATGCGGGTGGGAACAATCTCCATCAAGTACCTCCAGATCATGAGTGGTTGGGGCTGAAGGTGATGCCGGTCGTGCAGCGCTTCAGGGGGCGGCCCGGCCGTCGGCATGGGTTTGCGGCAGCGGCCGGACCGCGAAGGGCACCGCCCTCAAGGAGGAGGAAGGGGGTGCCCGCCGTACGAGCGCCCCCAGGGCGCCGAGGGCGGTCGTGCGGCCCGGCCCTGCGGGCGGCCCAGAGGAAGGGGCTGCCCGCAGGCCGGAAGATGCGTCAGACGCTCAGGAGAGCGGGGGCAGGCAGGGTGCAGGTGATCTGCTTGCCTACCGGCGTCGGCTTCACGGTCCACCCCGGGGCGAGCGCGTCGAGAATCCACAGCCCCCGACCGGCCTCGGCCTCGGCACTTTCCGGGGCCTGCTCGCGCCGCTCAGGCAGAGCTCCCGGCTCCGGGTCGTGCACCTGCACCAGCACGTGGTCCTCGTGCGGATAGACCTGGACGACCACCGGGGCCCAGGGGCCGCACAACCGCACCGCGTTGCCGACCAGTTCGCTGGCCACCAGTCGGGCCGACTCCGCGACCTCCTCGTCCATCCCCGCCCCAGTGACCGTCTTGAACACCACGGCCCGCATATGGTGCAGATGCTCCTGGCTCGCACTCATGTGCAGGGCAAACCCGGCGTCATGGTGCACTAAGTAGAAGCCGCAGGATGCCTGCGGCGTAACGGCGGTAGGTCCGATGTGGGCCTGGGCTTCGTGCATGGCGTGCTCCCCAGTCGACAGAACGGGCAGCCGGCCGAGGAGTCGGGCCGGGCTCGAGCTGTGGGTCGGCACGTCGGCCCCCAGAGCGGTGATTCGCCCCAGGAAGTCGGCGCAAGGCAACGGCATATGACACGAAGCGCGATGGAGTCATCACGCCTCGCAACCGTTAGCCAGGATGCCCCAGACCAACCGAGTTGGGCAATATTCCCAATCAACATTCCCCAGATTGGTTGTCCACGCCTCGAGTAGGGGCCACACTGTCGCCATGGCCTGGAAGAGGAAGCCCGCCCCCAAGTCCATCTACCGACGTCAACTCGCGGCCCGGTTGAAGGAATTACAGGACGACTCCGGCAAGACGCTGGCCGAGGTCGGCGCCATTATCGAGGTCAATCAGGGTTCGCTCAGCCGCATCATGAACGGCGACCGCGGCACCACACCGGTCCTGGTGAAGGCCCTACTCGACTGCTACGGCGTCACCGACCCGGGCGTCCGGGAGGACGTCTTGGACCTGGTCCGCGCAGATCAGGCCCAGAAACAGAAGTGGTGGCGCAAGTACTCCGCCGTCATCAACACCACCCAGTACGGCGGCTATCTGGAGCTGGAGCAGAGCGCGACCACCCTGCGGTCCTACGAGCCCCTGCTGGTCCCCGGGCTGCTGCAGACGCCCGAATACGCCCGCCAGGTGATCACCGCGATGCGTGTCGACCTGGACGCCAAGCAAATCCAGGACTTGGTGGACGTGCGGATGAAGCGCCAGTCCCTGCTGGTCCGCGATGACGCCCCGAAGCTGTGGGCGGTCATCGACGAGGCCGCCTTCCGCCGGATCGAGTCGAAGCCCGCCGTCCTGAAGAAACAGCTCGGACACCTGCTGGACGTCGAGCCCCGCACGAACATCACGCTGCAGCTTCTACCTTTCGACGCCGGGTTCCATCCCGGCTTGTACGGGTCGTTCATGCTCATGAGTTTCCCCGAGCCCAACCCGAACGTGGTCTGGGTGGAGAATCTGACGAACTCGGTGTACTTCGAGGGATCGGACGATGTGGGGCGCTACACCGAGGTCTTCGACCATCTGCGGGCCACGGCCCTCGGCCCGCCCGAGACCCGCAGCCGAATCAAGGACATGCTCAAGGAGCTGTAAGTGAGCGACACCAAGCCCAACCCCGCCGAGCTGGACTTCTCCGGCGTCACCTGGGAGAAGAGCCCGTTCAGCGGGGGCAACGACAACTGCGTGGAGTTCGGCGTGATCGGCGACCTGGTCGCCGTGCGCGACTCCAAGCGGCCCGAGCAGACCCCACTCGTCTACACACGGGGGGAGATCGGGGCTCTGCTGGCAGGCGTGAAGGCGGGCGCCTTCGACCACCTCACCTGAGTATCCACCGGCCGCTGCGAGTTACGGCCGTAGACGAGAGGCGGCGGCCGGCCCCAGCGTTAGTGGGGTCGGCCGCCGTCGCCATCTTCGCAGACCCAGGCAGCAGTGCAGATGAAGCCCGCGTCTCAGGCTGGATTCCGCCGTCAGGTCGGGCGCTCGACCCGAGGATCCCACTTGACCTGCACTCATTACGCAGAGGCAGACACCTGGGCATGTCAGTGGCGCTGTGTAACCCCCATCCGTGATCATTGAGCTTCCCACCGGCGGGCAGTGAGGAGCGCCGAGCCGCCCTCGCCCTGGAGACGGCCGTCGACATGACGCGCGACGCCATCCATGCCTCCTTAGCCCACGACACCGATCTGGACCGAGACCTGGAGGATCACCGGGACGCCTGGAACCACCTTCGCCAGTTCGCAATGTCGTGGAAGGACGACCCGGATTTCGACGCGACCCGTTGGCCCCGGGCGGTGTACGTCCCGCTGCGGGCCGCTGATGAGCGTCCGGCCGGGGCGGAGCCCGACGCCGCGGGGCTCCCGCCGCAACCGGCAGCGGGGAAGGAGCCGGCGCCATGATGGCCGTCCTGATCCGGGCGGCCATCGCCTGTTCGCTGGCAGGCAGTGCCGATCAGGCGCCGGCGTCGCGGGGGTCGTGGGGCTCGTGGGGGAGGCCGTCGTCCAGGACGATGCGAATGGTCTCGCCCTGTCCGGTGACGTCGGCGAGTTCGGACGCGATGCGGTTGTAGGAGGTCACGGCCATGGCCCAGTCGCCCTCCAGCGGGGTGGCGGTGGAGCGGGTGTTCCACAGCTCGATCAGCAGGGCGATGAGGGAGCGCCCGGACAGGACGGTCCGGACGCGGCCTTCCTTGAAGTCCTCCACAGCGGGCGGGGTGCGGAAGTGACTGTGGTCGACGGCCAGGGCGGCGAGCCACTCCCAGGTGTCGCGGTGCGCGATCAGTTCCGCCGAGGCCACGCCGGCGGCCTTCAGCAGAAGGACACCGCGGCCGACTTGCGGGTTCTCCGCGCCGACGGATGCCTGTGGTGTGGCACCGGAAGGCTGGGCGTGGGAAGCGCCGGTGCCCCCTTGGTAAGCGGCCTCGATGGCGTTCTTCAGAGCGAGGTCCTGCTCCTGGCGCCCGTCCTCGGGCTGCGGCCGGCGCTCAGTGTTCTCCACGGTTCCCCCCTGGGTGTCGGTGTCGGTGTCGGATGAGTCGGCTGGATGCGCTGCGGCAGGGTCGGTGGAGCCGTGGTCGGCCTCCGCCCCAGGCTCCGCCGCCGGCGGCGCAGTCTCCTCGGAACGCATCTGCGCGTCATCGCCGGCATCGGCTGCCAGCGCAAGGGGGCGCAGGACGTCGACCAGATCCAGCAGTTCCCGAAGCTCGCCCCGCGTCTCGTTCAGGTCGCTGATCATCCGGTCCTGGCGTCGGCGTACCTCACGGTTCTCCTCGCGCAGTCCGGTGACGCCCCCCTCGATCTTTTCCAGGATCTTCAGGCGGCTCTGTGTGACCTCGCCGTGCAGTGCGGTCAGCCCGACCGTCGGGTCGTCGAGACGTTGGAGTTGGTGCCGTATCGCCGTCAGTTCCTTCATCGCGTCGTCGAACGCGCCTTTCCACCCCACGTGACCCCCTGGTTACTCCGGGCAATGCGACCGCTCGTATCTCCCCACATGGACTTCGCGTGACGCGATGATTTCCGGCCCTTCCCCGGCCAGGATCACCCACCCACGCTCGTACGCCTTTCGTACGCGATACGTACGGCAAAGGAGCGGGATGGGGATAGGGTATTGGTCAGGAGGTGGTCCATGTCCGAGTTGTTCGACGCGGTTGACGCGCTGGTCGCGTCCCGTTCCCCGCTGCCGCCGGCGGAGGAGCGCAAGCGGCTGCGCACCGCGCACGGCCTGACGCTGGACGAAGTCGCCGGCGCGCTGAAGGTGCGTCGGGCCACGGTGTCCGCCTGGGAGTCGATGAAGAAACCGACCGAGCCGCGCGGCCCGGAGCGTGAGGCGTACGCGCGGCTGCTGCGGCAGCTCTCGGAGCTCTACCCCGCACCCGCAACGCCGGCGAAGCCGGCGGCCCCGGTGCCCGCCGGCTTCGCCGGCGCCGTCGACCCGGCGGGTATCGTGCCGGCCGCTGTACTCGACGAACTCACCGCATCCCTCTCCCCCTCTCCCGGCGCGCCCCGCCCGGCGGGCTTCGCCGGCCCTGCGGAAGCGCGGACTCTGTCCACAGGGGAGGCGTCCGAGGCCGCGGTCATGACTGCGACCGGGAACACCCAGACCCCTGCCCCTGCTCCCGTTGCCGCTGCTCCGGCGGCCGCGCCGCGTCAGGTGCGCACCACCAAGCCGTCGTCGACGTCGCGCCTCCCGGGTGCGAAGAAGGCGGCCCCGGCCGGTACCCCGGCAGGCTCCGCCGATCCGCGGTTCGAGAACGGTCCGCTCGCGGTCGTCGACGTCGAGGACGGGCAGGTGCTGGCGTACTGCACCGGCGGCCTGGTCCTGGACGTGCCCGCCAAGAGCATCCCGGCCCTGGTCGACTGGACGCTGCGCGAGGCCAGGCTCGGGGCGCCGAAGCTGTCCGGGCCGGGCAAGGACGCCGACCCGCTGATCGTCCTCACCGAGGCCGCCCTCGAGCGCTACGGCCTTCCCGTCACGCTCACGGAGGAGGAGAAGCACGCCGGACGGATCCCGGAGGGCCACAAGGTCATCAAGCAGCTCGCGCGCGCGGAGTGGAAGCTGACCAAGCGCGGCTTCGGCCCGTGGGCGCGGATCTACCGCCCCGCCGCCGGTTCGGAGCGGGCCTGCGTGCAGCTGTGCATCCCGTCGTGGAACGCGCTCGACACCCGGCACTGGGGCGCGGCCGGGCAGCTCCCGCCCGCCGAACTCGCCCGCGTCCTGGGCGTGTACGCCTCCCGCGTGATGACACCGCGCGGCTCCACCGCCGTGACCGGCCTGGAGCTGATGACCGCCCTGCACCCGCCGACCCGGGCCTCCGAGCCCGACGCCGACGGCAAACGGCACTCCGAGCACAACCCCGGCTCGCTCGGCAAGGACGCCATCGACCCGATGAACTTCCCGCCGTGCGAGGTCCCCGACGGGCACCCCGTCCTCAAGGACCTCCCGCGGTTCCACGTGCGCGGCCCCGGCGAGAAGCTGTTCGAGGAGGCGTTCGACTGGGCGCGGCCGATGACCGACGCGGAGTGCACCCTGCGCCACCTGGTCGGCATCGACGTCAACATGGCCTTCGCGGCCGGCGCCAACGGCTTGACCGTCGGCCTCGGTGAGGCGACGCACGTCAAGGCCCCCGCGTTCGACCCGAAGCTGCCCGGCTCGTGGTTGGTCGACCTCAGCCACGTCGACCTGTCGAAGGTGAAGGCCGGCAAGGAGTGGGTGCAGCTGGACGGCAGCCTGCTGCCCTCCCCGTTCACGCCGAAGGGCGAGCGGCCCGACGGCCCGGCCTGGTACGCGACGCCGACCGTGGCGTACGCGGTGGAGCTGGGCTACGAGGTGCGCCCGCTGGAGGCATGGGTGCGCTACGAGAACGGCCGCTACCTGGACGGCTGGTACAACCGGCTCCGTGACGCCTACCTCGCCACGATGGCCGACCTCGGCGTGGACGCCGACCTCGCCCCGGCCGACTTCCTCGCGGCGATGGACGGTTACAAGGAGCGTGACCCGGAGCTGGCGATCGTCGTCTCGGCGGTCAAGGCGACGGTCAAGGGCGGCCTGGGCAAGCTCCGCGAGCGGCCCCGGGGCGAGGGCTGGCGGCCGGGTGAGCCGTGGCGCGCGCTGTCCCGGCCGACGTGGCGGCCGGACATCCGGGCGGCGGTCATCTCCCGTACGCGGATCAACCTGCATCGCAAGATCGTCAAACACGCGGCGTTCACCGGGCAGTACCCCATCGCGGTCCTGTCCGACTGCGTCGTCTACGCCGCGGGCGGCGAGAGTCCGCTGGACTTCCTGCCCTACCGGGACGGCAAGCCGCTGCCCGGCGGCTTCAAGCTCGGCATCAACCCGGGCCTGGTCAAGCACGAGGGCACCCAGTCCGTCCTGTGGGGCGAGGAGGTCCGCGAGCGGTTCAACGCGCCGGAGCTCAACCTCGCCCGGTACATCAAGGACGGCACCGTCACCGACATCGACATCGACAACGGAGAGTAGGAGAAGGCCACGATGAGCCGGTTCGGGGACGGCCTGGAGGCCGCGGTGCAGAAGGCGTTCACCCGCCCGGCACCCAAGAGCGCGCCCGCGCAGATGCGCTACCTGGTCAAGCAGCTCAAGGGCACCCGAGCAGTCGCCCAGATGCTGCGGATCTCCCAGCGCACCGTCGAACGGTACGTGAAGGACCAGATCAAAAAGCCCCGCCCCGACCTCGCCGCGCGCCTGGAGAACGAGGTGAAGGCCCGCTGGCAGCCCCAGATCCGGGCCAAGGCCAAGGCGAAGGCGGCCACCACCGACGGCATCGTCATCGACACCCGCGCCCGCCTCGGCTACACCGCGCCGATCGGGTCCACCGATCAGGACCGCATCCGGCACCTGACCGTCGCTCTGCCGCCCGTCTACGCCGCCCGCCTCTTCGACGCCCAGAAGCAGGGCGCCGGCGACGCCCGCCTCCAGGAGATCGCCGCCGAAGCCCTCAAGGAGGTGTACTTCCAGGACGGCGGCCGACGCGCCGGCAGTCTGGAGGAGGTCCGGTTCACGGACATCGAGCACCTCGAGTTCGAGCTGTAGCAGCCACGCCCCGAACAGCCCGCGAGCCCCGGACCAATGAACCGAAGCACGGTAGTTGTCACGAAGGCAGGGACCTTGTCATGTCACCGTGCTGCCGACGCCGGACGGTGCTGTGCATGACTGGATAAATGAAAGCAATGGTGGCTTGAGGTAGAGCATGATCTGCCGGGTGAAGAGGGATGCGGATACGGGCGTGGGCGTGGATGGTACCGACGTGTGGCACGAGCGGCTGGGGTGGGCGTTCGGGCTGGTGGCAAGCGATCCGGCTGAACGTGCTGCGGCGCTTGTCCGTCTGGCTGACGCCGAGAGGAACACTCAGGAGGCTCTGGATCGGTACAACAGGGCGTGGCGTCGCAGGTATTCGCTGGGGCGGCAGGCGGCGCACAGAAACTACCTGAAGACCCTGAGGTATTCGTTGCCTGGTGGGTTGTGGGACCGGCCGGCCGGTCCCGACCTCAGCACGTGGCCGGGTCTTCCCTACGCGCTGTGCTTCCTGGAGTGGGAGGCGAGGTATCCGCAGGAGTGGACACGGTATGCCAAGTCGTGGGGCACGAAGCAAAGCCTCATTCGGGACGTGGCTGCCGCTCACCACGATGAGACGGTCAGAAGCAGGCTTGTGGAACTGGTCGAGACCGTCGTTCAGCGGCCCTACCGCTGCAAGGACCGCGAGTACGTGCGCGTGGCCCGGGCCGTGGACAGTGAGGACCTGCGCAGCAGGCTTGAAAGAGCCGCCTGTTCGGACAACCCATGGGCACAGCGCCATGCCCGGTACGTTCTCTGGCTCCTGGACCGTCCCGAGGTGCCCAATACGCGTCACGTCTGGCGGACCTGGCTGGCGGCGCATCCATAGAGGAGGCTTTGTTCACGTTGTTGGGTGTGTGGGCGTCTGACGGTGTGTCGAGGTGTGGTGGGGCCGGGTTCCGGGCGGTGCTCAGGCCGTGGCAGGTCGGTCCGTGGCGCCGGTGATCTACTCCCAGGGGGTGAAGCGGACGGTTATTTCGGCCCGGTGGTGAGGTGCGGGCATCAGGTGGCGACGAGGCCGGAAGCGGGGTGA
>NZ_JBNGGE010000079.1:0-24316 GCF_049975785.1 Streptomyces sp. WG7 | reverse complement strand
GCGAGTCGGGTTCTGCACGCGGAACTGGGTGTCGATCCCGGCCCGGCCCTGCGCGGGCTCCGTCAGGCGATCCAGCAGCACGACGCACCCGCACCCGCACCCGCACCCGAGGAATGGACCGCCCCCCGGGTCCGGGCCGTCTGCTGACCGCGCCCACCGGGATACCGCGCGACGGTGACCCGTCGCCACGAACGACCCTCCGGCGGACGACCGCCGCAGGCGTCCTGGGGCCTGCGCGCTGCGGCGCGCTGCATGTAACAGAAGTGTCGTGCCTGCCAGTTGGACTGAATGTTTCACGGACCGGACGGGTCATGGTGATCGGCAACGCTCACTCGGACCAGCTCGGACCGGCAACGCTCACCCGGACCGGCTCGGACCGGCAACGCTCACCCGGACCGGCTCGGACCGGCTCGACCGGCTCGGACCGCAGACCGAGCAGTAAGTACCTTCCACTCAGACTGAGGAACAGACAATGCGCATTCGTAAGCTCACCTTCGCTGCCCTGGCCGTTGCCGCGGGCCTCACGCTCACGGCCTGCAACGGTGAGGACGGCACGGTAGAGGGCGCTGGGGCCCCCGCGCCGACCGCGTCCTCCGCGGGCGGCGGTTCCGAGCAGGGCGGCGAAAAGGACGCCGTCGGCAAGAGCGCCGGCGGGAGCGGCTCCGGCGTGGACACCCGGGCCCGCATGTGCCGCACCGACGACCTGGTCATCTCCGCCTCGGACAACACCGCCGACGGCGCCTCCGTAGGCTCCGTCGCGGTCACGTTCAAGAACCGCGGAGGCCGGGCGTGCACCCTGACCGGATACGCGGGCGTCGACCTGAAGACCAACGTCGGGAACCTGTCCGCCAACCGCAGTGGTCAGCAGGCCAACCCTGTGATCCTCAAGGACGGCACGTGGGTGTCGTTCGGCATCAGCTACCCGATCAACAACTCGGGCGGCTCCGGCGTCAGGGTCACCGGACTCATGGTGACCCCGCCGAACGAGACGAAGACGGTCTCCCTCGCATGGCCGGGCGCCCCCACGCTGCCCGCCACCAACAGCACCGCCTCCTCGGTCAAGGTCGGTCCGATCGGCAGCGCCGGCCGGGGCGGGGCGAACTGACCCGTACGCCCCGGAACAGCCGTGGGGCCACGGCGTGCGGACGTGGAGCGAGCACGCCGGCCCCGGCGCCCGTGAGAGCCGCGCGCGCCGCGCCCCTCACGTCGGTCACTCGAGGTTGAGCATGATGTCGACGAGATCCGCGCGTGCGGCGACGGTGTCGGGATGGTCGGCACCGAGCAGACGCTCACGAGCGGCCACCACCTGTGCCAGCGTCTTTGTGGCGTAGGGGAAGTTCGCGTCGTCCAGATACAGGTCGGCAAGGTCGGCGCGCGCGGCGATGGTGTCGGGGTGGTCGGGGCCGAGTAGACGCTCACGATCGGCCACTACGCGCTCTTGCAGGTCGATGGCGTCTTCGGTGCGTCCGCTCTCGTCGTAGGCGACGACGAGGTTGGCGCGCGCGGTGTCGGTGTCGGGGTGGTCGGGGCCGAGCAGGCGTTCGCGGGCGGCCACCACTTGCTCCAGCGAGCCAATGGCCTCGTCGGCACGGCAGGCCTGCCGGTAGGAGACGCCGAGGTTGTTACGAGCCACCAGGGTGTCGGGGTGGTCGGCTCCGAGTATCCGCTCGGCGCTACCGGTCATGTTCTGCCAGTAGCCGACGGCGGCGTCCGTCAGCCCCGCGTCATGAAGACTCGTGCCGGCGAGGTAGAGGACCGGGTGCCCGTCGGGGCGCCACAGGTGGTCGTCCGCGCGGTCGGCCAGAGCGGCGGTGTTGGCACGCAAGACCTCGGCCAGCTCGGCCTGGAGCCGGTCGTCCTCGGGCCACGCCTCCAGGAGCGCGTCGGCTGCCGCGACCGCCAGGCCGGGCAGATCGGTGTCGGAGACGGTCTCGCGGACGGCACGGGCGGTGGCGGCGTGGACGCGGACCGCACGAGGGTCGGCACGGGGATCGCAGACGAGCAGCGCATGACGGTGCAGCAGCCGCAAGGCCGCGTGCACCTGGTCGGCTGTGACCTGCGTAGTGCCGCGGGCGGTGCCCTTCTCCGCGGGTGGGACACGATGAGCGGCGAGGAAGGAGAGAAGGGGCGCTCGCGTCCAGAGGGCGTGAGGATGGCCGTCGGGATCGAGGAGAGAGGCCAGACGGAGGACGGGGACGGCAAGACCGGTGGGATCGGCGTCGCGGACGGCCGCGAGAGACATCAGGAGGGTGGTGGTGATACGCCGCCCGCGGGCCTCCGCGCCGGTATGCCACCGCGCCGGACCGTCGCCGTCCATGCCTTGTCCCCTCCACACCGTGCGCCCCCGGTCCCCAGCTTACGGAACGCCAGTGCGGCGCAAGGCCAACGGGGCGACGCGGCCGGTGACTTCGCCCCCTGCGCCGCGACGACCGGACGGCGACGCGGCGGCCCACCCGGCTCACGCGCGGCCCGGCCACGCGCCGCGCCCCGCGATCACTCCTCGATGTCGGTGGTGCCGGCCCGCTCCCCGGTGACCTCCTGAGAAGCCCGGCCCGTCCCGGCGGCCGCGACAGCGGGCGGGCTCACCGCGAGCGGTTCCAGGACGTCGCCCAGCAGATGCAGCGGCCCGGCGGTGACCCCGGCCCTCTCGACGGCCCGCCAGTAGGCCAGGGCCGTGGGCGGATCGACCAGGCCCCGCACCAGGGGCACGTCCGCGCCCGAGGCGTGCAGCAGGGACTCCGCGCGGCAGGACGCCAGCGTGCCGGCGATTCCGTACTGGGCCGCCGTTTCGGCGACGGCGACGGCGCCGGGCAGCCCGTCCGCCAGGTCGCGCCGCGTGTCACCGACCGCGAGCAGCCCGCCGCCCACGACGAGGACGTCCCCGCGCTCACGCATCCGGGCGAGCGCGCGGCCGGTGTCGAAGCAGTGCGGGAAACTGTCGTCCACGACGACGGCACCGGGCCGCAGCCGGTCCACGTCGATGAGGGCGCGGTGCCCGCTGACCGCCGCGACGACCAGCCCCGCCCCGTACACGGCGTCAGGCAGGTCCGGGGCGGAGACGCGGACGGCGACGTCCCCGGCCAGCCCCCGTTCCCGCAGCGTCCGGGCCAGTTCCCGCAGGCGCTGCTCGCTGCCGGGCACGTCGCACAACACGAGCCGGGCGGGCGGGCGTTCGGCCAGGGTGAGCAGCAGCTCCAGCGACGAGGCGCCGATCGAGCCGAGCCCCACCACGGCCATCTCCAGGCCGGCCAGGTCGCGGCCGGTCGCGGCCAGCGCGGCACGCACCGTGCGGACCACGGAGACGACGGTGGCCGCGTGCCCGGTGGTGACGGACGCCGCCGCGGCCCCGTCGGCGCGCATGACGTCGAAACCGTAGCCGGTCAGTGAGGGAATCATGCCGGCCAGTGAGACACAACGGGCGCCGAGCGCGGCAGCCGTCCGCACGGCCCGCACCACGTGACCGGCCAGGGCCCGGTCACCGGCGAGTTCGTCGGCGAACAGCGGCAGCGCGACGAAGCCGGACCGGCCCAGCGGTGTGGAGGTCGTCTCCAGCAGCCGGGGCGCGCCGCCCGGGAACAGCAGGCGACGGACGTCCTCACGCGTCGAGGAGGTCTCCGGCAGCCCCGCGAGCCGGGCAAGGTGGGCGGGAGCGGGCAGATAGCCGACGAGCGCGGCGTCCAGGTCCCGGCCCGCGGGCTGCGGGGCCCGCCGTACGGCCCGGGGAACCACGGGCCGGTGGCCGGTGGCCGGCACGGCGCGGAGGAGCCGTTCGCGCAGCCCGTCGGCGAGCGTGGCGAGCGCGTCCGGGTCGAAGGCCGCCGCCGCGCCCCGCAGGGTGACCTTGAGCCGGTCCCCGTCGGGCCGCGCCGCGAGGAACACGTCCGTCCCGGCCGCGGGCGGCGTGAAGCCGCTGTCCTCCTCGTCGTCCCAGCGCACGGCCAGGACGTCCCCACCGCGTCGGCCGAGCGCGCCGAAGTCGAGGAAGGTGAAGAAGAACTGCGAGGTCAGCGGCAACCCGCTGGGGTCACGCGGTACGACGTCCTCGTAGACGCGGGCATCGACCATCTCCTCGACGACCCGGCGCACCCGCCGCGCGAAGTCCCCCGGCACGGCTTGCGCGCCGGGCCCGAAGGGGCGGACGGCGACGGCGGTGGCGAAAGGCCCGAAGACACGGTGGATGCCGGGCAGCGGATGGTCCCGGCCGGACACCGCCACGCCGATGATCAGGTCCTCCTGGCCGGTGAGGGCGGCGAGCGCCCCGTGGTAGGCGGTGAGGAGCGGAGCGTACAGGGTGGCGCCCGCGTCGGCGGCGACCTTGCGGAGCGCGCCGGTGACGGTGGCGTCCAGGACGAAACCGTGGGAGTGGAACCGCGGTGACGTCCCGTCCCGGTCCGCGACGCGCAGGACCGGTCCGGCGTAGGGCGCGGACAACGCCGCCCGCCGGCGCTGCGCGCCGTCCTCCTCCCTCCCCGGTACCGCGGCCTGCCCGGCGACACGGCGCGCGAAGTCGCGGAAGGTGGTGTCCAATGCCGGCAGCGCGGGTGTCACACCACCGCTCAGGGCGTCGTGCACGGCGGTCAGTTCACCGAGTAGCAGAGCGGCGCTGTAGCCGTCGCCGATCAAGTGGTGGGCGTGCACGACCAGTACGTGCTCGTGCGGGGCCAGGGTGAGCACCCGCAGCCTCAGCAGCGGCCAGGCCCAGGGTTCGAAGCCGCGGCGCCGCTCCTCCTCGACCCGTTCCGCCAGCTCCTGCGGCCCGGACACGGCCGCGAAGCCGACCGGCAGCCGCAGCGACGCGGGCAGCTCCTGCTGCACCGGTGGCCGCGCCCCGGCCGGGAAGACCGTGCGCAGCATCGGATGCCGGGCCACCAGGATGTCCACGGCCCGCTGGAACAGCTCCCGGTCGAGCGGGCCGGCCAGCCGCAGCCGGGCCAGCCAGGACCCCCCGGCACCCGGTGCGAGGGCCTCCGCCAGCAGGAACCCGCGCTGACTCGGGGTGACCGGGAAGGCCGCCGGAACGGCCGGGTCCGCCCGCTCGGCGTCGACCGGATCGGCCGCGGCCATCGGGTCGGCCGCGATCACCGGGTCGGCCGAGACCACCGGGTCGGCCGAGACCACCGGGTCGGTCGTACGTGCCGGACGTGCCGGACGCGCCGGATGCGCCGGGCCGTCGTCGGAGGCGGGCTGTACGGGGGCACGCGGCCCCGCCTCCCGGGCCGCCCTGTCCACGGCCTCGGCCAGCGCGGCCAGCGTGCGGTGCCGGTACACGGCGGTGGGCCTGGGCAGCGGACCGCCTCCGTACCGGGCGAGCCGGTCGAACACCTGGAGCGCCAGCAGCGAATCGCCGCCCAGCTCGAAGAAGTCGTCGTCCGGCCCGACCCGGTCGACGCCGAGCAGCTCGCACCAGATGCGCTCCAGCCGCTCCTCGGTGTCACCGGCGCCGGACGGCGGCGCGTCCGCCACCGGCGCCCGGCCGGTCGCCGTCGGCAGTGCCCGCCGGTCGACCTTGCCGGTGCCGGTCAGCGGCAGGGCGTCCAGCACAGTGATGCGGGCCGGCACCATGTAGGGCGGCAGCGACCGGGCCAGATGGCGCCGCAGCGTCACCGCGTCCACGCCCGCGCCGCCCTCCGAGCCGTCCTCCGAGCCGTCCTCCGAGCCGTCCTCCGAGCCGTCCTCCGAGCCGTCCTCCGAGCCGTCCTCCGAGCCGTCCCCCGAGCCGTCCCCCGAACCGTCCCCCGAACCGTCCTCCGAGCCGCCCCCCGCGTCCCTGAGCACGACGAACGCGGACAGCCGCCCCGCGTCCGCCAGCACGACCGCCTGCGCGATGTCCGCACGGTCGCGCAGGACGGCCTCCACCTCACCCGGTTCCACCCGGTGACCCCGGACCTTCACCTGGTCGTCGAGGCGGCCGACGAATCGCAGGGCGCCGTCGGGCAGCACCTCCACCCGGTCGCCGCTGCGGTACCAGCGGCGACCGTCCCGCTCGGTGAACGCGGCCTGGGTGAGCCGGGGTTCACCGAGGTAACCGGTGGACAGTCCGACGCCTCCGATCAGCAGTTCCCCCGTGCCGCCCGGACCCGTCGGCGCACCCTCGGGGCCGACGACGAGCAACTCGGTCCCGGCGACGGCACGGCCGATGGGCAGTGCCGCGACCTGATCGCCCGGGCGCTCGGTGACGACGTGGAAGGTGGCGTTGATGGTGGTCTCGGTGGGCCCGTAGAGGTTGACGATGGTCTGCCCCGGCCCGAAGAGGTCGTACCAGCGGCGCACCCAGTCCGCCCACAGCACCTCTCCGCCGACGTGGACGAGGCGCAGTGCGGACAGGTCCGGCAGCGGATCACCGCGCCGGACGAGGTCCTCGGCGGCGGTCAGCAGCCGCTCCCACAGCGACGGCACCGAACTCCACACGGTGATCCGGGCCCGCGCCACATGGTGCAGCAGCAGTTCCGGATCGCGCACCAGGTCACGGTCGGCGGTCACCACGGTGGCACCGGTCAGCAGCGGCGCCAGCAACTGCCGTACGGAGGCGTCGAAACAGGGCGAGGAGGTGTTGGCGAGCCGGTCGCCGGGACCGTAGGCGAAGGTGCTCGCCGCCCAGTCGAGGTAGTTCTCCATGGCGCGGAAGGTGATGGGCACCGCCTTGGGGCGGCCGGTGGAGCCGGAGGTGAAGATGACGTACGCCGTCGCGTCGGGGTCGGCCGCATCACCGGGTGCGTGCCCGGCCGTCCCGTCGTCGGGCCCGGTGACGGGCAGGGCCGTCAGGGCGGTCAGCGCCCGCGCGGTGGCCCGGGTGCGGTCGTCGTGCACGACCACGCGCACCCCGCAGCGATCGGCCTGCCCGGCCAGCCGTGCCGCCGGGTACTCGGCGTCCAGCGGAACCCATCCGGCGCCCGCCCGGAGGATGCCGACGACGGCGATCACGGTGTCGGGGCCCGGAGAGGTGAGCATGCCGACCAGGTCACCCCGCCGTACGCCGTTCTCCCGCAGCCGCCGGGCGAGGGCGCCGGTGGCCGCGTCCAGGTCCCGGTACGTCACCGGGAGCCGGCCGTCGTCGACGGCGACCGCGTCGGACGCCGCGCGGAACCGTTCCAGCAGCCGGCCGACCACGGTCGACCGGGCCGCGCTCGCGGGCTCGGGCGCGGGCGCGGTACCGGCGGTTTCCGGGCCGCGCAGCTCCCGCTCGAAGGCGGTGGCGAGACGGGCGACCGTGGCCGGGGAGAGGATGTCCTCGGGGAAGTTCCAGGACAGCCGCAGCACGGGCCCGTCCTCCCAGCACAGCAGGTTCAGCCGGGTGGCGGCCGAGCCGGTGCCCGCCGCGGTGGGCCGTACCCCGACCGGGCAGTCCGGGTCCAAGGGCGCGGGGAAGCGGGCGAAGCTGAAGCTCGCGGGACTCGCCGTCCGCGGCCCCGAGGCGTCGCCGGACAGCAGCCGGGCGAGGCCGAGACTGCTGACGGTGGCATGCCGCTCACTGTCCAGCCAGGCCAGCCGCACGCGTTCGGCGAGCCGGGGCAGCGGCTCGTCAGGGTCTGCCTCCAGCAACAGCGGCAGGGTGTCGGCGAGGGGGCCGACCAGCCGGTCGTTCCCCGGCGTGCGGGCGTCGCGGCCCGCGCGGGCCACGTTGACCGCGAGGTCGCGCCGTCCGCTCCACCGCGCCAGGCAGCGTGCGTAGGCGGCGAGCAGGAGGTGGAAGAGGGAGACGTTCCAGCGGGCGGCCCGTTCGCGCAGGACGGCGACGAGGTCCTCGTCCAGGACGCGGTGCTCGGTGACGATCGGCCCGGGGCCCTCCTCGGGGTCCGGGCGGCCGTCGTAGGGCAGCGTCATGGGGGAGCGGTCCGCCAGGCGGGCCGTCCAGTACGCGGTGTCCTCGGCGCGGACGGCAGGCCGCACGCCGCCGGCGTGGGCGGCGAAGTCGGCGGCGCCCGGCAGCGGGGCCGGGACGCGGTCCAGGGCGAGGTCGGTGTACAGCGTCCACAGTTCCGTGCTGAGGAGGTTGAGGCTGTAGCCGTCGGCGGCGACGTGGTGCACGGACAGGAGCAGGTGGGCCACGTCGGCCTCACCGGTCAGCAGCAGCGCCCGCAGGGGAGGCTCGTGGGTGAGGTCGAGGGGCCGGTTGACCAGTTCGGTCTCCACAGCCCTGAGGGCGTCCTCGCCCTCGGGGCACGGCCGGGTCTCGAACCACACGGCGGGGTCCGCGCCCGCCGTTATCGTCTGACGCGGTACCGGGGAGGGGCCGTCGCCCCGTGCGATCCGCACGCGCAGCATGCCGTGCCGCCCGGCGAGCGCGACGAGGGCACGCCGCAGCAGACCGGGGTCGAGGGGCCCGTGGACGGTCTGCCGCACCCAGCCGCGGGCCGGAGTCCGGGGGTACAGGACGCTGCTGGTGTGCAGGGCCAGTTGTACGGGGGTGAGGGGGAAGGGCACGCCCTCGGCGACGGCGCTCTCCGTGAGGACCGCCGGGCCGGTGCCCGCGCCCTCGCCGGACGCGTCGGCGTCGAGGTGGGCGCAGAGTTCCCGCACCGTGCGGTACTCGAAGAACAGCGTCGTCGGCAGGTCCCGGCCGAGGGCACGTTCCAGCCGCCGGACCAGGTCCACCGCGGCGAGCGAGTCCAGACCGAGGGAGAGGAAGGCCGCGTCCTCGTCGACCGCCCCGACGGGGAGGCGCAGGGCCTCGGCGAGCAGGCCGCGCACGAGTGCGGGGGTGCAGGGGGTGCGGCCGGACGTGCGGCCGGCCGCGTCGGAGGCCGGCGCGTCGGAGGCCTGCGCGGAGGAGGCCGGCGGGTCGGCGGTCTGGGCGGAGAAGGCCTGCGCGGAGGAGGCCGGCGCGTCGGCGGTCTGGGCGTCGGCGGTCTGGGCGTCGTAGGTCTGAGCGTCGTAGGTCTGAGCGGGCGCCGAGGTGGAGTCCTGATCGGCCATCGGCGGAAGCTGAGGAATCCGTACCGGCGCCGCCGGGACGCTGTCGTCTCCGTGGCCGGGAGCACCGATGTCGGCGAGCACGAGCTGCGCGGTGTCGACGGCGCAGGCCGCGCGCAGGGCTTGCAGCGCCTCGGCCGGAGAGAGTGGCGCGCCCCGGGCGCGCACCGGCACGTGCTCCGCCGCCCTGGCGGCGAGTCCCGTGCGGGCCACGGCGCCGAGATTCACCGCCAGCCAGCGGCGGCCGGCGGCCCGCTCGGCCGCCGCGAAGGCGTCGAGGTAGGCGTTGGCGGCGGCGTAGTCGCCGAGCGCGCCCGCGGCACCCGGCAGCACGGACGCCACCGAGGAGAAGGCCACGCACAGCGCCGGGCGGTGCCCGTGGCGGTGCAGTGCGCCGGCCAGCAGCCGGGTGCCGAGCGTCTTGGCGGCCAGTGACCGGCCGGTGTCGTCCCGGCCGGTGCCGCGCAACGAGCCCGGAACCGCCACCCCGGCCAGGTGGAACACGACGTCCGGTGCCGGAGCCTGGGCGAGCAGGGCGTCGAGTTGCCGTTCGTCGGTGACGTCGGCCTGCCGGTAGCGGGCATCGGCGCCCAGCTCGCCGAGTTCCGCCAGCAGCGCGGTCGGCCGCCGTGCGGAACGGCCGGTGAGGACGAGGGTGGGGCGGCCGCGCCCGGCGAGGTCCCGGGCGAGCGCGGCGCCGAGACCGCCCGCGCCACCGGTGATCAGGTAGACGCCGTTCGCGGGCAGCGGGTCCGTCCGGTCCGTCCACCGCGCCACGCCGCCACGCGCCAAGGGCTCGACCCCGCGCAGCAGCCGCGTACCGCCGCGCCAGGCCGCCACCGACACCTCGCCGCGCGCCACGGACAACTCGGCCACCACCGCGTCGAGTCGCTGCTCGGCCGTGTCCTGGGAGGACAGGTCGGCACAGGCCAGGCCCGCGCCCTCGGTCTCCTCGGGCAGCGCCGGCGCGAGACCGGTGAGCAGGGCCTGCCCGGGACGCGGCACCGCCTCGCCCCGCGAGCCGGTGCGGTGGGCGTCCTCGGTGAGCAGCAGCAGGCGCCGCGCCCCGACCCGGTCGAAGACCCGCAGCGTGTCCCGGAAGGCGACCGCGGCGGCCAGGCCGGTGCCGTCCTCTCCACGTCCCGCGAGATGGACGACGGTGTGCGCGGACCCCGTGTCCGCCCGCACCGTCGGCACTCCCCGCGCGGCCAGCCGCCCGGACAGTTCCCGTACCGCTTCGCCGTCGGGCCCGGACACCAGCGTGACCGGTACCAGGCCCAGGGGCTCGGGGAGGGGAGCGGAGGTCCAGGCGATCCGGTGCAGCAGCCGGGCGGGGTCGGGGCCGGGCCAGTAGGGCCGCCGCTGGAAGGGATAGGTGGGCACGGGCACACGGCGTCCCGTCGGAGCGAGCGCCCCGTGATCGACGGCGACGCCGCGTGTCCACAGCCGGGCGACGGTGCGCAGCAGCGCGTCCCTGCCCCGGCCGCCCCCCTCCCGGATGGCCGGCAGGGCGGAGAGCGCGACCGGCGCGGGGCCGGGCCGGGCCGCGGCGGCCCGTCGCACGGCCGCCGGTAGGTCGGTGCCGGGCCCGATCTCCACGAACGTGTCGAAACCGTCCTCGGTCAACCGCCGCGCGGCAGCCGCGAATTCCACCGGCCGCAGCGCGTGGTCCCGCCAGTGGGAGGCGTCGGGGGCCGACACCCAGTCGCCCGTGAGAGTACTCATCAGCGGTACCCGGGCGGCCCCCGGCACCAGAGCGGCGGCGGCGTCGTACAGCGCCCGCGCGGCCGGTGCCATCAGCGGTGAGTGGAAGGCGCGCGTCACCTGGAGCCGGCGCGCGGCGACGCCCCGCGCGGTCAGCGCGGCCACGGCGTCCTCGACAGCGCGCACGGTCCCGGACAGCACCAGCCGGCCGGGGGCGTTGCGCACGGCGACGCAGAGGTCCCCGTCCGAGGAGGCGACCAGGGAGTCCACGGCGTCGTCCGCCCCGCGTACGGCGGCCATGGCGCCCCGCTCGGTCAGCTCGGCCAGGAGCCGGCCCCGCTCGGCGGCGAAGCGGACGGTGTCGGACAGCGGCAGCAGGCCCGCCGCGCAGGCAGCGGCCAGTTCCCCGACGCTGTGGCCGGTGACGGCGTCCGGTACGACGCCCCAGGCGCCCAACTGCCGGGCCAGCGCAACGGTGAAGGCGACCATGGCGGGCTGGGTGATCTCCGTGCGCGCCAGGTCGGCCGGGTCGACGCCGGGATCGGTGCACCAGGCGGTCAGGGTACGGCCGTACAACGGACCGAGGTGCGCGGACGCCTCCTCGAGGGTGTCCCGGAACACGGGCGCGGTGGCGTACAGACCAGCGGCCATGCCTGGACGCTGGGTGCCCTGACCGGGGAAGAGGAACACGAGACGAGGGCGCGAGCGAACGACGCCGGTGTACGTGTCCGGCGCGGCGGGGAGACGGCCGGTGGTGTCGCCCCCTGCCGCGGCCGGGCGGTCCTCGGCGCCGTCCGCCACGGCGAGGGCGGACAGCCGCGCGCGTACGTCGCCGTCGCCGTCGCAGACGAGGGCGAGGCGGTGGCGGTCGCCGTCGCGCGCCGTCCCCGCGGTCAGGCACAGGTCGGCCTCGGTGATCTCCGGGTGTGCGGCCAGGTGGCCGGACAGGTCCCGGACCAGGGCACGCAGCGCGAGCGGTGTGACGGCGGAGAGCGCGAGGAGATGCGGCCCGTCCGCCTCCCGCCGCGCGCGGGCCGGAGGAACGGCGGGCGCGGGGGCCTGCTCCAGTACGGCGGGTGCGGGGGCCTGCTCCAGTACGGCGTGCGCGTTGGTGCCGCCGAAGCCGAAAGCGCTGACGCCGGCGACGAACGGGCCTCCCGAGGGCGGTACGGGCCAGGGGACGAGCCGGCCGGGCACCTGGAAACCGGCCCCGGCGACCGGAGCGGCGGGTGGATCGGCGTGCGGCGAGGGCGGCACCTGGCCGTGTCGCAGCGCCAGTACCACCTTGACCAGACCAGGCAGCGCGGCGGCGTTCAGCAGGTGGCCGATGTTGCTCTTGGCCGAGCCCAGCAGCCGCGGGCGTCCGTCGGGCAGCGGCGGGAAGGCATGGGCGAGCGACGCCAGTTCGACCGGGTCGCCGAGGGCCGTGCCGGTGCCGTGCGCCTCGACATAGGTCACCTCGGCCGGATCGACGGCCGCGGCGGCGTGGGCGGCGGTGATGACCTCGCACTGGCGGGCGGGATGGGGCGCCATCAGGCTCAGCGAGGTGCCGTCGTTGTTGACGGCGGTGCCGCGGACGACGGCGAGCACCTCGTCGTCGGCCCGCCGGGCGTCCGCCGTCCGCCGCAGGACGAGCACCGCGCCGCCCTCACCGGGCACGAAGCCGTCCGCGCCGGCGCCGAAGGCACGGCTGCGGCCCGTCGGCGACAGGGCCTGCACGGCGTGCAGCATGCGGTGCGCGGTCGGGGTGAGATGGAGGTTGACGCCGCCGACCA
The DNA here is from genome assembly GCF_049975785.1 of Streptomyces sp. WG7. Taxonomy (NCBI): domain Bacteria; kingdom Bacillati; phylum Actinomycetota; class Actinomycetes; order Kitasatosporales; family Streptomycetaceae; genus Streptomyces; species Streptomyces sp. WG7. Next base: position 11,927 of record NZ_JBNGGE010000079.1, on the reverse strand, counting down.
GGGCGATGTCGCACTCGCCGTCCGCGAGGCTGCGGCGGGCCAGGTGCAGGGCCACCAGGGCGGAGGAACAGGCGGTGTCGACGGCCAGGGCCGGACCGCGCAGGTCGAAGCTCTGCGCGATGCGGGCGGCGAGGAGGTTGGGCAGGTTGCCGGTCAGCGCGGCGGGCGGCAGTGGTGTGCCGTCCCGGCGGGCCGCCCGTTCCAGCAGCTCCCGGTAGCCGCTCTCCCCGGCCGTCGTGAACACGCCGACACGGTGGCCGCGGCGGCGCGGGCCGGCGTAACCGGCCCGCTCCAGGGCCTCGTGCGCCAGCTCCAGCAGGAGCCGGGCCTGCGGGTCGAGGCTGTGGGCCTCCGCGTCGCCGATCCCGAAACGGGCGGCGTCGAAGCCGGCCGGGTCCTTCAGGAACGCTCCCCACCGGGCCTCGGGCACCTGGTCGTCACCCCACCGGTGCGGCGGCACCGGGGTGACGAGGTCCCGCCCTTCGGTGAGCAGCCGCCAGTACTCCTCGGGGCTGTCGGCGCCGGGAAAACGGCACGCGAGACCGACCACGGCGAGTGTGCCGTCCGCTCGCCGGCCGGACACGCCGGGGCCTTCCGCACCCGCGCCGCCCTTCCGCGGCGCCGACGCCGGCTCCGAGGTCACGTACGCCTCCGCACGCCTCCCCGGCTCCGCCTCCGCGTCCGCTTCTGCCTGGGCGCCCGGCTTCGTCGCCGTCCCAGGCTTTTCCTGCGCCCCCGTCGGCTTCGCCTGCGCCCCAGGCGTCGCCTCCGTCCCAGGCTTTTCCTGCGCCCCCGTCGGCTTCGCCTGCGCCCCAGGCGTCGCCTCCGTCCCGTCGAGCAGGTGATCCACGATCTCGGCGACCGTGTCCGCCCCGGTACGCAGCGCCGACACCTCCAGCCGCCGGCCGAGGGCATCCTCCAGCGCCGCCAGCACCTCCATCGCCTTCAGCGAGGTCCCGCCGAGCGCCCGGAAGGACGTACGGGAGCCGATCCGCTCCACGGGCAGTCCCAGCACCCCGGCCCACACCTCGCGCACCGCACGCTCGGCCGCCGCCCGCGACCGCGGCACGTCGCGCTCACCCGCCCCGTGCCCTCCGGCAACGGTCGGCGTACCACCGGGCGCGCGGGCGACGACGCGGGGAAAGCGGCCCGCCTCGAACCGCTCGCGCAGCACATGGCGGCGTATCTTGCCGCTGGTGGTGCGGGGGAACCGACCGGGCGGCAGGGCGACGACCCGGACGTCGTCGTGGAGGAGGGCCTCGCCCACCCGGTCCGCGACGTGCCGCAGCACCTCGTCGGCCGAGCGCGGCGGACGGGCCCAGGCGACGCACACCACCACGCGCTCGCGGCCGGTGACGGGATCGGTGGAGCCCACCACCGCGGCCGTCCCGGGCGGCAGCCCGGGTGTACCGGCGGCGACCTCCTCCAGATCGGCGGCGTGGTACTTCAGCCCGTTCAGGAAGAGCACGTCCTTGTGCCGGCCGCTGACGCACAGCCGTCCCTCCCGCAGGAACCCCAGGTCGCCGGTGCGCAGCCAGCCCTCGGCGGTGAAGGCCGCGGCGGTGGCATCGGGCAGCCCCCGGTAGCCGCGGGCGAGCTGCGGCCCGCGCACCTCGACGTGCCCCACGCGCCGCTCCCCGAGCACCCGCCCGGCGTCATCGACGATCCGCACGGAGCAGCCGGGCACGGGGTGACCGAGGTCCATGAGCTCGACGGCACCGTCGGCACCACTGGCCCCCTCGGCCCCCTCACAGGCGTCGACCACCCGGCCGCGGCTGAGCGCGCCCCGCTCCACCGCGAGCGGCACGGCCACCTCGCCGGGCGGCGGAAACGTCACGGCGAGGGTCGCCTCGGCCAGCCCGTAGACCGGCTGGAGGGCGTGCGCCGCAAGACCCGCGAGCCGCGCACGGCGAGCGAAGTCGCGCCAGACGGTGGCAGAGATCGGTTCGGCTCCGACCACCACCCGCCGGACGCTGCGCAGGTCGAAGCCGGTCAGGTCCGCCTCGGGAATCCGCCGGACGGCCAGCGCGAGCGCGAAGTTGGCGGCCGACAGATGGGTGGCCCGGTGGGTGGTGGCCCGCTCGAACCAGATACCGGGCCGCCGGGCGAACGCCAGCGGCCCGATCTTGACCTGCTTGGCACGGGCGGCGAGCGGGGCGAGATGCGTGCCGATCAGACCCATGTCGTGGAAGTACGGCATCCAGCTGACCACCACGTCGGCACTGCCCAGATCGGACACGGCCACGATCTGGCGCAGGTTGGCCGTCACCGCCGCGTGCGTCAGCTCGACACCCTTGGGCTGCCCGGTGCTGCCCGAGGAGAACTGCACGAACGCCAGACCGTCCGGCGGACCCGGCACGGTCACGTCCGGCATGTCCCCGTCCGCCGCCCCGCCGTCCGGCAGCCCGTCCAGCCGCAGCACGGCCGCCCCGGTGGGCAGGTCCCGCGCCACCTCCGCGCCCGCGGCGTCCACGAACAGGGCCGGCCGGCCCAGGTGTTCCCACACGGGCGCCACCCGGCGGGCGTCCGCGGCGAGTGGCACCGGCACCAGACCGGCACCGACCAGTCCCCAGAACATCACCTGGAAGTTCTCGCTGCGGTCGGCGACCAGCGGAACACAGGTACCGGGCGCCACTCCGGCCGCCCGCAGCCCCCCGGCGACCCGTACCGCGTCCGCGAGCAGCTGTCGGTATGTCACGTTCAGCTCGCCGCCGTCGTCGCGCACGTGCACCGTCACTTGCTCGGGGGCCTCCCGGGCGGCCGCCAGCAGGACGTTCCAGAGGGTGTCGTCACTCATGTCGTCTGCTCACACCAAATCAAGGGAGACCGTGCCACGGGACGACACTCTCCCCCGCGCGTTCACGCGAAGGAGCAGAGCCGTTCAGCAGGGCTGGACGGATGGGGCCGGCTCGGACCGTCACGAGCCGTCGTACGGGGTACTTCAGTGATCCGCGGGCATCCGCGGGCGAGACGGGAAGTGGACCGGGCCCACCCCGCTCACGTTTCAGAACCGGTATGAACCGATACCTGTCGCATGTGTATATCACTGCCGTCCGCTGCCCAAGACCTCCGGCCCGGCGGCCCTTCGGGCGCGGTGTCAGGCACTGCTCCACCGCTGGTTGTCACGGCCGTTGCATTCCCAGAGCACCACCTGGGTGCCGGACGCTCCTCCGAAGAGGTCCAGACACTTGCCGCTCGACGTGGACAGCAGCGCTTTTCCCGACAGGCTGAACTGCTGAGCCGCCGACCGGTCGCACGGTGCGAGAACCACCGGTGTGCGGTCCGCGGTGCCCGTGGTGGTCGCGCAGAGACCACCCTGCTGGAGTGCCGTGCCGGACCCGGTGTTCCACGACTGGGAGGTCGCGCCGGTGCAGGCCGCGACCACCAGTCCTGATCCTGAGCCGGCGCCCGTCAGGCAGTTGCCGGAGGATTCGACCGCGAGTGCCCTCCCGGGGCTGCGAGCCGGGTCGCCGCCCCGGTCGGCTCCCTCCTTGAGCGGCGCCTTGCTCACCTCGGGCTCCGCGTCGGCAGCCGCCTTGTCCGAGCTTGGCCGTGTCTCCTGACCGGAGGGCGTGGGGGAGGCGGTGGAAGGGGGGCGGGACGACGCGGTGGCGCTCGCTGAAGCGCTCCCGGACCGCTCTGCTCCAGGGATGACAGGCTCGGTCACCTCGGGCCGCGGCAGCTCCTCCGCGGCGTGGACCTGCGGACCGGCCTCCTCCTGGGTCCCGCTGGTCGTGACGGCCACCGCGGCGGCTATGACCGCGACGGCCATGGCGGCGGCGATGGCGATCCACTTCGCGCGGGGGCGGCGTGGGCCGGGGCGGAGGTTGTCGCCCGGTGCCACCGGAGCGGTGGCGGATGCGTCGCGGTCGGCGTTACGGGCGGCCGGCTCCGGTGGTGGATGTCCCTCGTCGTCCCCGGCGCCGGCTCGGTGGGCCATAGCCGCACGGGCGAGAGCGGCACGGGCTGCTGCCACCTTCGCCGCGTCGTTGATACCGGCATGCCTGTCCGGTGGCGAGCTGACGGGCCGGCCCTGGCCTGTGTTCCGTTTGGGCAGCTCAGGCATTCTGTTGTGCTCCTTGTGCAGGGTGAGAGTGACCGGAAGCCACATACCGGCAGAGGGTGAGCGGTGCGGTCGCCGTGAGGAGAGCCCAGGCGCGTTCCGGGCCGGCCTTGTGGAGGCAGCGGCGGCGTCGCGCGGTGAACCGGCCTGCCGAGAACCGCTGTTCGTCCCGGCGGGGCGGGTTCGGAGGACCCAGCGGCACCATACCTGTGCCGCCTGTGATTTCCCCGCCATGGCCCCGCAACGCACGACGCCGAGGCGACCGTTGTGTTCGGTCGCCTCGGCGTCGTGCGTTGCGGGCATCTCACCCGGGGTGCCGACTCAATGGGGCGGAAGCCACCGTCGGCGCCGCGGCACCGACGGTGCTTGGAAACGGTTCACATCGCGGCGACCATGGTGTGGGTGTCGAGGACGGTCTCGAAGTGCACGGGGACGCCGCCGCGCAGTCGCCACACGTGCACGAAACGGGCCCTCATCGGCTTCCCGGTCACCAGGTTGCTGCCGCTGTAGTGGCCGAGTGCGACGACCCGGTCCCCGGCGTCGAGGATCTCCGCGGGGGCGACGGTGAAGTCCTGCCACTCGGAGACGAAACGGGCGAAAACGTTCTTGAGTATCTCCTCACGTCCCCGGTACGTGCCTCCGTAGTGCAGACCCGGCGGGACGACCCATTCGATCCGCTCGTCGAGTCCGGCGAGCAGGGCGGCGACGTCACCCTGGGCGAGCGAGCCGTACAACGCCTCCACCACCGCGCTCCCCGTGGCGGAGCGTTCGTCGTGCTGGTGCGTGGTCATGTGGAGCCTCCGTGCTGTGTCGATGGGCGGCCGGCGCGCTCCGGCAGCCTGCCGCCGGGGCACGGAACGCGTTTCCGGGCGCTGCGGCCGGGCTCGCGCCCGCCTCACCGGATCCTCCTCGTGAAACGACCGACGGACATCGGCTGTTCGACCTATACCGCCGGTCTGCCTGCCGCGAGGTGGTGTGCCCGCCCCCTCCCGTCCCTGGGGATGCCTGGGGGTACTGGGGCCAGGTTCCCGGCGGCCGGCGAGCTTAGCCTGAGGGGTATGACTACCTCGAAACTGGGCGATTACCTGCGGAGCAGGCGCGCGCAGGTGACGCCGTCCGACGTCGGTCTGCCCGAGGACGGGCGGCGGCGCGTGCCCGGTCTGCGCCGTGAAGAGGTCTCGATGCTGGCGCGTATCAGCGTCGACTACTACCTGCGTCTGGAGCAGGGCCGTGAGCGGCACCCGTCGCCGCAGGTCCTGGACGCGCTGAGCGACGCGCTGCTGCTGGACGACGACGGCAGGCTGCACCTGTTCCGGGCCGCGGGCATGGCTCCGCTTCCGCGCCATGAGGGCAGCACCGAGCGAGCGGACCCGCGGCTGCTGGAACTGGCCGAACTGTGGGACCGCACGCCGGCCCTGCTCCTGGGCCGGGCCTACGACGTCCTGGCCGCGAACACGCTGGGGCGGGCGGTCTTCCCCCACCTCCAGCCCGGCGCGAACGTACTGCTCACGATGTTCCTCGATCCGTCGGTCCGCTCCTTCCACCTGGACTGGGACAAGGCCGCGGCCAACACGGTCGCGGGCTTCCGCTTCCTGGAGGGCGCGCGGCCCAACGACCCACGCATCGCCGAGGTACTGCGGACGGCCTCGGAAGGCAGCCGTCACTTCACCGACCTGTGGCAGCGCCGAGACGCACGGGGCAAGAGCGACGCCGCGAAGACCCTGCTGCATCCCGACGTCGGCGAACTGGCCCTGCGCATGCAGACCTTCGACGTACGCTCCGCCCCGGGGCAGCAGCTGGTCGTCTACCACGCCCAGGAGGGCACCGGAACCGCGGACGCGCTCCGTCTGCTCGGCTCCCTGGCGGCGACCACCACCCACTCCGGACACCGCGACGACTCACCGAGGCGGACCACGTGAGGACCCGCTCCGCGACCATGACCGGCAACACCTGTGCCGCCGTCCTCGTCCTGGGCGCTCTCACCGCGTGCACGACGACACACGACGACGGCGCAAGGCAGCCCTCGGCGTCAAGCGCGACCGCAACGCCCCCGCCGGCACCGCGGCCGGGCCCGACCGGGTCCACGGAGGTCTCGCCGCACCCGTACGTCGGCATGTGGGTGACGGCCGACGGCCACATCCGGCAGGAACTCCTCGCCCACGGCCGCTACGACGAGGCCCGCGGAGACCGGGAGAGCGCGTACACGGGTTCCTACGAGGTCTCCGGCACCCGGATCGAGTACGTCGACGACACCGGGTTCACCGCGGACGGGACCTTCGACGGAGACGTACTGCACCACGGTGGCTACGTCTTCTACCGCGAAGGAAGCGAAGCGCACCGGCAGAACAGGCAGTAGGACCACCGACGGCACGCCGCTTCGGGCCTTGGCGGGGCCGCGGCCGGGCGGAACGGTCCCCGGCGGCCGGGCGGAACGGTCCCCGTCGGCCGCTCGGCCCGGCCGGTGGATCAGCCCCGGGCAACCAGGCCGATCATCTCCACCGCGTGCTGGATGGCCTCGTCGACGGTCTCGATGGCGTAGGTGGTGTCCACCATGACGTGGTCGATCCCCGTGCCTTCGTGGATGGCCTTGACGGCGTCGGCGACCTGGCCGGTCGGAGTGCCCGCATCGATGTTGACGCGCAGGACGGTGTCGATGGCAGCCGGGTCGCGGCCCGCTTCCGTGGCCCAGCGGTCGATGAGCGCACGGTGTGCCACGAGCCCTTCGATGTCCACCCAGCTGGGCACCGTGCACAGGGGCAGCCATCCGTCGCCGCGCTCGGCGACGCGGCGCAGCGCACGCTCGGACAGCGCGCCCAGGTAGAAGGGCGGGCGCGGGCGCCGGGCGGGCTTGAGAGGCGAGTGGTGCAGGGGGACCGAGAGGATCTTGCCCTGGTACTCGGCCGGGTCAGAGGTCCAGATGGCCTCCAGCGCGTCGAGCAGCTCGTTCATCCGGGCGCCGCGTGTGCTGAAGTCCGGCCCGGCGGCCTCGTATTCCTCGGGGGACCAGCCGATGCCGAAGCCGGGCAGCAGCCGGCCGCCGCTGATCAGGTCGATGGAGGTCAGCGCGCGGGCGAGCTGGACGGGCGGGTAGAGCGGCGCTATGAGCACATGGGAACCGAGCAGGACCCGCTCGGTGGCGCTCGCGGCTATGCCCAGGAGCACGAACGGGTCGGCGGCGGGGTTCAGCTCGACGGGGATGGTCGTGCCCTGGCCGCCGTAACCGATCCGGGGGTGCACGGCGGCCAGGTTGCGGTCTCCCACCCAGAGGCTGGCGGCGCCGGCCAGCTCGACCTCCCGCGCGAACTCCGCGGTCCGTGCGATGCCGTACGCCTGGCGGTGGAACTGGGGCAGGGTGAAACCGATTCTCATGAGGTTCCTTCATCGAGATCAGGCATGCCGCACGGGCGCCTGTCGGCCCGGAACTGGGCACGCGGGGCGCTCCGGCCTCGGGGCTCAGTAGCTGACACCAGTGACAACGGCAGGTGGACAGCCATGGTTCAGCCCTGAGTCTCCGGTTTCCGCTCAGGGCCTCCGAGCCGGACGATCCCCCAGTGCGGTGCGGCGGCCGGGTCCTCAGTGCGGTGCGGCGGCCGGGTCCCCCAGCGAGCCCTGCGGGCGGATCAGACCGGCCTCGTACGCCAGGATCGTCGCCTGTACCCGGTCGCGCAGTTGCAGCTTCGTGAGCAGTGCGTTGACGTGGGATTTGACCGTACCGGTCGTCACGCCGAGCTGTACCCCGATCTCGGCGTTGGTCAGGCCGGAGGCGATCAGCAGCAGCACCTCCCGCTCGCGCGGGGTGAGCCCGGCGAGCTGGCCGGACAACTCCGGCGGGAGGGGCGCCCCGTGAGCGAACTGCCCGATGAGGCGGCGGGTGACGGTCGGCGCGAGGATGCCCTCTCCGCCGGCGACCACGCGGATCGCGGTGAGCACGTCCTCCGGCAGGGCGTCCTTGAGCATGAACCCGGAGGAACCGGCGCGCAGCGCCTCGTACACGTACACGTCGAGGTCGAAAGTGGTCAGCACGAGCACCTTGGGACTGCTGTCCAGGGCGGTGATCAGCCGGGTGGCGGACAGTCCGTCCATGCCGGGCATGCGGATGTCCATCAGGACCACGTCGGGGGCGGTGCGTTCGGCGAGCGCGACCGCACTGGCGCCGTCACCCGCCTCGCCGACCACGGTCAGATCCGCTTCGGCATCGACGACGGCGGCGAATCCGGCACGGACCACCGCCTGGTCGTCGACGACCATCACACGTATGGCGATGGCAGGACCTCCTGAGCAGGGACCGACGGGTTGCCCACCGGCACGGTTACCCGCAGCGTACCTGCCCGGTCGACGGTCATCCGCCCCGCCGCCGACTCCGCCTGGACGTGGATCCGTTCGGCGACCGGGCCCGCGGCCGCGAGCGGCACCCCGGTGACCGTGACGTGCACCTGCCCGCGCCGCCGTCGCAGCGTCACCCGGGCCGGACCCCGGTCGCCGGCTCGGAGCGCGGCCTCCACCACCCGGTACACGGTCAGGGACACCGACGCGGACAGGTCCTCGACGGCGCGCGGCAGTCCGCTGACGGTCACGTCACGGCCGGCCGCGCGCAGGGCCCCGCACAGTGCCTCCAGGTCGGCCGCGCCGGGCTGCGGGGCATGCTGCCCGCCGTCCTCGGCGGCACCGCGCAGGCTGCGCAGCAGTTCCCGCATCGCCGCGAGCGCCGCCCGTGCCTCGCCGGCCACATCGTCCGGTGTCCCGTCGCTCGCGTGACCCACCATGCGGGTGGTGCACCGCAGTACGGTTTCGTGCAACTCGGCGGCGATCAGCCGGCGTTCGGTGGTCGCCGCCAGCGCGGTCTGGCGCACCGAGTCGCTGAACGCGCTCTCCTCGCGGGTGACGACCCGTATCCGCCGTCGGCGGACCCCCGTGCCGACAGCCCACAGCACGATCAACAACGGGGCCGCCGCCCACATGACGAGGTACGCGGCCCAGAGCACCATGGTCGAATCGCCGGACGGCCGCACCACCATCTGGTCGACGGCGACCGTCACGGCCATCGCGGCCACCACGTTCACCGTGGTGGCCAGGGCGGCGCCGAAGGCTCGTACAGGCCGGCGGCCGAAGGCGGCGACCGCGTACACCGCCATCGCCTCGGACACCATGGCGGACGGCAGCAGGTCCACCCAGTCCGACGGCACCAGCCCCGCGGCGACCGCGGCGGGCGTCAGCCACGCGGTCGCGGCCACCCCGGCCAGGGCGAGAGCGGGAGTACGGCGCCGCCAGAGCAGGGGCAGCGCGTGCGCCGTCAGAAGCAGGGTCACGGTCGTCGTACCGAGCGCGTCGCCGGACGGGGACACCATGAACAGCGGCAGTATCACGGCGGTCAGACAGAGCAGCACGTCCGCCAGCCACTGTTCGCGCCGCAGATCGCGGCGCAGGGACGCCGAGTCCGGCTGGACCGGTCCCGTGCTGTCGGGCAACGTGGCCGTCACCCTCCAGCCCCCGTCCTCGGCCGGCTTCGCCGTCAGTTCGCCACCGACGGCCGTCGCCCGCTCCCGCATGCCCGTGACCCCGTTGCCCGAGCCCAGTCCTGTGGTGGCCCGGGCGTGCTCCTCCGCGGCACGCGGCGCGCCGTTGGCGACCAGCAGGTGGAGGGCGCCGTCGAGGCGCCGGACGCGTACCCGCACGGCGGCTCCGGGCGCGTGCCGCAGTGCGTTGGTGAGGGCTTCGCGGACGATACCGAAGGCGGCCTCGGCGGCGGGCCCGGCGAGGTCGTCGGGCAGGTCGGCGTCGATGGGCCGGCCCAGCCGGTCGAACCCGCTGATCAACTCGCGCAGGCGGCCGCTCACCGGCTGCGGTTCGGGTGCTTGGGCGTCCCGCATGGCGTCGGCCAGCCGGCGCAGCGAGGACAGGGTCTCCTCGCCGGTGCGCGCGGCGAACGCCATCGCCTCCTCGACCAGTTCGGGCCGGGTACCGCTGAGCCGGCGAGCCGCGTCCACCGTCACCACCACGGAGGTCAGGTGGTGGGCGCTGACGTCGTGCAGTTCCCGGGCGAGCCGGTGACGTTCGTTCTCGGCGGCCCGCCGCCGTTCCTCCTCGGCCCGCGCCAGCCGTCCGGCCGCGGCCCAGCGACCGCTCAACCACTGCCGCCGCGCCTCGCCGAGCCCCGCACAGGGCACGTACAACATGGCGGAGGAGCCCAGGTCGGCCAGCAGTTCCTGCGCCGAGCCACCGCCCAGGACACTCGGCAGCCAAGCGCAGCCGATGACGGCGGCGGCGCCCAGAGCGGTGATCCGGCCACCGTACTGCACCGCTACGGCATACAGGGCGACGAATATCCCGAGGTTGACGAAGTGATCGGGGGCGGCCAGAGTCCCGATGAGCATGCCGGCCGCCGTCCCGGCGAGCGCCGCCAGGGGGTCGCGGCGCCGCCGTCCCAGCGCGACGTACTGCACGACGATCGCCGCCACCAGCCCCGCGGGCCTCAGCAGTCCGGCAGGCTCGTTCTCCGACAGCAGCGAGGCCGTGAGCACGCCGACGCCGAGCAGCGCGAGGGCGGTCGGAAGCAGCCAGTTACGTATGGTTTCCATGACGCATGTGAGCGTAGGCCACCTGCGCCGTGCCGCCGTCTTCCGCACGGCCGGAGGATGTCTCCGCCCGGGGACGGAGGGGAAGACGTGCCGGCCCGCGGCAGGTTCCCGTCACCCTTCGTCCGCCTCGGGACCGGGTGCCGTCTGCACCCTGCGGTAGAGCCGCCGTTCGTGCCGGTGACGGACGTGCTGGGGCGATGCCGCCGGAATGCTGGTGCACATGACCGATTCACCCCTGCTCAACGCGCTCCCCTACCATCGCATGGCGCGTTACACCGGACATCACCGCTGGTGGCGTCCGGTACTCGGACTGCTGCTGCTGGCCGGTGGCTGGCTCGTCCTCATCGGTGTCGTCGACGTGGTCTCCTACGGCGCCGGCGCCGCCGCGGGCCGCCCCCGACTCCCGGACGGGACGTTCGACTTCGGCGCGCTGCCGAATCTGGTGCTGGAGCTGTCCTACATCGCGTTGATGCTGCCACCGGTGCTGCTCGCGGTGCGCTGGGCGGGGCGGCGTCCGGCGGGCACGGTGTCGTCGGTGACGGGGCGGCTGCGCTGGCGGTGGCTGGGCCGCTGCCTCGTGGTGGCGGTGCCGACCGTGGCGGTGCCGGGGCTGGCGCTGGCCTTCCTGCCCCTGGACGACGGTACGAGTGCGGAGCCGGCGCAGTGGGTGGACTGGCCGTCGTTCCTGGTGTCGCTGGCCGTGCTCGCGGTGTGTGTGCCGTTGCAGGCGGCGGCTGAGGAGTACGTGTTCCGGGGCTGGCTGACGCAGGCGGTGGGTGGTTTCCTGCGCTCGCCGTGGTGCGCGGTGCTGCCGCAGGCGCTGCTGTTCGGCGCGGCGCACGGCTGGGGCACCGTGTGGGGCTTCGTGGACCTGTGCGTCTTCGGACTCGTCACGGGCCACCTCACCTTGCGCACCGGCGGGCTGGAAGCCGCCGTCGCCCTGCACGCGCTGAACAACCTGGTGAGCTTCGGGCTCGCGGCCGCCCTCGTCGACGGCCTCGCCTCCGACGACACCGCGGCCGACGCCCCGGTCCTGCTCGCCCTCATCGACATGGCCGTCACCGTCCTGTACGCCGCCGTCGTCCTCCGCCTCGCCCGCCATCACCGTCCCCAGCGGATCTCCGTGGGCGCCCCACGCCCCACGCCGATGCCGTTGTACGCCACGACACCGCTGCCCGAGATCCACGTCATCCGCCGGCACTGACCGTCCACGGCCGACCTGACGAACCAACAACCAAAGGGGCAACCATGTCCACTCAAGCCGCTGGTGTCCGCTTCAGCTTGCTGGG
>NZ_JBNGGE010000078.1:0-24412 GCF_049975785.1 Streptomyces sp. WG7 | reverse complement strand
CGACCACAGTTCGTCCGACACGATCCACGGCCGCGACTGACGGTTTCCCATAACCAGACTTACGAGACAGCAGGCCGAGAGTCTCATGATCAGCAGCTTTTGTTAGAGCCAGTTATTCCGTGCCCGGCGGGGCTGGCGGCTCGTTGGTCGGGACAGCAGCGGCCGTCTTGGCGATCCCGGTCGCGGGTGGGGTGTGGAATGTCGATGCGGCCGAGGCCGTGGCCGACCGTGCCTGAGCTGACCGCGCAGGTGGCGCGGGCGGTGGCGGCACGGGGCCCGTACCCGTTGGCGATGCGGGTCCGTGACGAGCTGGGCGAGTTGTTCGCGGACGCCGAGTTCGCCGAGGCGTTCGGGACCAGAGGGAGGCCGGGCTGGTCACCGGGCCAGCTGGCGCTGGTGACGGTGTTGTAGTTCGCCGAGAACCTCACCGACCGGGCGGCAGCGCATCGGGTGCGGTACGGCATGGACCTGAAGTACGCGCTCGGCCTGGAGCTGGATGATCCCGGGTTCGACGCCTCAGTGCTGTCCGAGTTCCGCACGCGGCTGGTCGAGCACGGGATGGAGGAGAAGGTGCTCGACCTGCTGCTGACCGCCCTCAAGGACCGGGGCCTGGTGAAGGCGGGAGGCAGGCAGCGCACCGACTCCACCCGCGTGCTGGCGGCGGTCCGCGACCTGAACAGGCTGGAGCTGGCCGGGGAAACACTGCGGGCCACGCTGGAGGCGCTGGCCTGCGCGGCCCCGGACTGGCTGGCCGGGGCGGTGTCCGTTCGGGAATGGGCCGACCGCTACGGCCCACGGACTCACTCCTGGCATCCGCCGGCTTCTACGAGCAAACGCGAGGAGATGGCCCTGGTATACGGCCGGGACGGGTTCGCGCTGCTGGAGGCGGTGCATGCTCCTGATGCCCCGGCCTGGCTGCGCGAACTCCCAGCGGTGCAGGTCCTGCGCACGATGTGGGTGCAGAACTACCACCGCACCGTGACCGAGGCCGGAGCGGAGGTGAAGCGGCGGGAGAGCAAAGACCTCCCGCCCGGCAGACTGCGGCTGGCCTCTCCGTACGACACCGACGCGCGCTACGGCCTCAAACAGGGCTCCTGGTGGACCGGCTACAAGATCCACATCAGTGGGTCCTGCGACGATGCCGATGGTTTGGACGCGGCTACCGGCCAGGCGACGCCCCTTGGAGCCGACGGACCGCCGCCGCGCTTGATCACCAGCATCGCGACCACCGACGCCACAGTGACCGATGCGGAAATGACCGAACCGGTCCATCACATGCTCGCCGCCCGCGATCTCCTGCCCGCCGAGCACTTCCTCGACTCCGGTTACGCCTCCGCCGAGTTGATCGTGGGTATGAAGAAGAACTTCGGAGTCACCCTGGTCACCCCGGTCCTGATGAACAGCTCACCCCAGGCGCGTGCCGGCGCTGGTTTCGACCGCACCGCGTTCACCATTGACTGGGACAAGCGGCAGGCCACCTGCCCACGCGGGGACACCAGCACCTGGTGGAGCCCCGCCACCCTGCGCGGCACCAAGGCCATCGTCATCAAGTTCGACAAGGAGACATGCCGCCCCTGCCCGGTGCGCGACCAGTGCACCCGCTCGAAGACCGGCGGCCGGACCCTCTCCCTGCAACCCCGCGAGCTGCAAGAAGTCCTCGACCATGCCCGCCTCCAGCAGGACGACGAGCAGTGGCGAGCCAGGTACGGAACCCGCGCGGGCATCGAGGGAACCATCCACCAGGCCGTCGCGGTCACCGGGATGAGACGTGCCCGCTACCTCGGTCTCCAGAAGACCCACCTGGAGCACGTCTTCTCCGCCGTTGCGCTCAACCTCATCCGCCTCGATGCCTGGTGGAACGGCCACCCGCTCGACCGCACCCGCGTCAGCCACCTTGCCCGGCTCGACCTCTCCCTCGCCGCGTGACCGAATAGGGGTCTTACTGGTGTGATCGCCTAATCAACTGTCGCCGGTTTCCCGAGGAACCCAGCCAGTTGGTGACCGACTGTGGTTGCCAACGGCGTATCGGCTCCGGGTCCCACCGGCCTCGTTGCGGAGCCGGGTGGTGGTCTTGTCGTGGTAGCGAGAGCGTCTGCGGCGACGGGCGCGGGATTCGGCACGAGGTGGGAGAACAGCTGCGAACGGCGGGTGTTAACTTCCTTCCCGTGGCGGAGCACCAGGACGAGACCAGGGCGGCCTACGACGGGGTCGTCGAGCTGTATGCGTCGATGTTCGCTGACCGGCTGGAGACGCAGCCGTTCTCGCGGAACATGATCGGCACCTTCGCCGAGCTCGTGCGCGGGACGGGGAACCCGCGGGCGGCCGATGTCGGCTGCGGGCCCGGACATCTGACGGCCATGCTGCATGACCTGGGGCTGGATGCCTTCGGGCTCGACCTCTCCCCAGCCATGGTCGACCACGCCCGGCGGGCCCATCCGGCGCTGCAGTTCGACGAGGCGCGCATGGAGGACCTGCCAGTCGAGGACGGCGCGCTCGGTGGCGTGCTGGCCCACTACTCAATGATCCATACCCCGCCTGGGGAATTGCCCGCGCTGCTCGCCGAGCAGGCGCGTGTCCTGGCACCAGGGGGCCTGCTCCTGGTGTCCTTCTTTGGGACCGAGGGGCCCGAGCCGGTCCGCTTCGACCACAAGGTGACGCCCGCCTATAGCTGGCCGGCGGACCGGTTCGCCGAGCTGCTGGCCCGGTCCGGGCTCGTCACGTTCGCGCGGCTGCTCCACGACCCGGCCTCTGAGCGGGGCTTCCTCGACGCCCACTTGCTGGCCCGCAAGTCGGAGGACACCGTCGAGGCCACCGCACAATAAGCCAGCAGGATCGTCACCAGCCGCAAACGGTCACGTCCGGCGACGTGTCGGGCGACCGAGTCGACGCCGGGGCGGGCGTATCGCTCCGGGGAGCGGACGACGGAGGCGTGGCGGGAGCGGGCCAGCAGCATCGGGGGCGAGGTGCCGTCCTCGGCGTCGTGCGTCAGGGCACTGTGCCGTAGCCGGTGGAGCGTCCACCCGTCCAGGTCCTCGACGTCCTCGGGCGCGGCGAGCGGTTCGGCGACGAGGAGGCCGGGTTCGTCGGCCGGGAGGGCTTCCCCAACCGGCAGAGCGAAGGCGCCCAGGAGGTGCTGCGGGTCGAACGAGACGAAAAGGGAGCATCAGCTCGCCGCGGGTCCTCGCCGTCCTCGCCCGGGGCGTCTGCCGTCGAGGGGGCGGCGTGGGCGTTGCTCTGTCACGCGCCGGCGTCCGTGACCACGCGGACGAGGGTGTCGACGAGTTCGTCGGCGGTGGTGTGCCACTTGTCTGTGTCGAGGTGGCCGCTGAGCTCCATGCCCGCGATGCCGTGGGCGCTGGTCAGCAGCAGGGCGCCGTAATGCCGTGCGTTCCGCTCTCCCGCGAGGGCGGCGACGATGTCCAGGAATTCGTCCTGGAAGCGTTCGGCCGCGCGGTCGGCCACGGCCGGGTCGCCTTCCGGCCCGCACAGCTGACGCCGGATGCGGTCCATCCCGTCACCGAGTTGCCCAGGAAGGTTTGCGCGCCGCCTGAACAACACCTGGTACAGGTGCGGCTGCTTCCGGCCGACGTCGATGAGGGCGCGGAGAGCGCCGCGCAGCTTCTCGGAGGCAGACAGGGCCGGGTCGGTCCGAAGGGCGTGCACCTGGTCGCCGATCCGTTCCCAGCGTTCGGCCGCGACGGCGGTCAGCAGGCTGTCCTTGCCCGTGAAGTGCCGGTACGGCGCTCCGCGGGTCACGCCTGCCCGCGCGCCCACCTCGCGCAGGGTGACCGCTTCGGGGCCGCCGAGGTCGAGGAGTTCGGCGGCCGCGTCGAGCAGGGCGCGGCGGGTGGCGGCGGCGGACTCGGCACGGGTGGTCATGACGCCCATCATACAGTTGACAGTGTCACCTGAACCGGTACCGTAGCCAAGGTGACAACGTCATCTGAAACCCAGAAGTTGGTCGTGGTAACCGGAGCCTCCACGGGCATGGGCGCGTCAGCCGCCCGCGAACTGGCTCGCCAGGGGTTCCACGTCCTGGCCGGCGTGCGCCGCGACCGTGACGCCGACGCCATCCGGTCGACCGGCATCGAGCCGGTCATCCTCGACATCACCAAGTCCGAGCAGGTGGAGGCACTCGCCTCGCGGGTCGCCGACGACCCGCGCGCGCTGCACGCGCTCGTCAACAACGCCGGCGTCCAGGTGAACGCCCCGGTCGAGGCCCTGCCGTTGACGGAGTGGCGGCGGGTGTTCGAAGTCAACCTCTTCGGCCACATCGCCGTCACTCAAGCGCTCCTGCCCGCGCTGCTGCGCAGCAAGGGCCGTGTGATCAACATCAGCTCGGTCGGCGGCAAGTTCGCCATGGCCACATACGGCGCGTACGCCGGCGCGAAGTTCGCCCTGGAGGCGGTCAGCGACTCGCTCCGCCGGGAGGTCGCTCCGCTGGGCGTACAGGTGGTCGTGGTCGAGCCCGGCGGCGTCCGCACGGAGATGGCTGCCCGCGGGGTCGAGACGGCGAACCACCTGGCTGCCCGGATGACGCCGGAGCAGGACGAGCGTTACGGCAGCCTGGTCCGGGCGAACAACACGTTGATGACCTCGGGCACTGCGTCAGGCCTGACCGCCGACGCCGCCGCCCGGGTCATCGCGAGGGCCGTGACGACGCGTAGACCGCGCACCCGCTACACCGCCGGCCGGGATGCCGCCCTGATCATGCGCCTGGGCCCGATGCTGTCCGACCGCACGCTCGACCGCGTCCTCGCCGCCAACCTGCGCCGCCACTACCCGAAGGGAGCCGTTGGCCGACGAGGACTCCACGAACGGCTCCGTCCCCTGTGGTGCGGCCACCGGTGAGCTCACAGTCAGCGGACAACTCGCCCTCCTGCCCGGGACGAGGACTCTCCCGGCGTCAAGCCGCGGGCTCACTGCACGAGCGTCGCACCGCGGCCAGACCAAGGCCACGGCTTTCATACGCAAGGCAGGCATCCATCAGGTTCTCAGGCGTGCGCCCCAGCGTGGGCGCCGCCGGCCCGGCGCAGCAGCACATCCCGGTGGAGGCCGGCCTGAGTTCGGCTCACGCCTGATCCGCGGTGCGCAGGGCCCGCGCCAGCCATTCCAGCTCCTCGGTCGCGTCGGGCGACGCGTCCTGCCCGCGCACACGGGCGACGAGCCTGCGGTAGTGCTCCGCTCCTGCCTCGATCCCGGCCTCCAGACTGCGCAGCACGGCGGCCCGATCGGCGTCACCGAACAGCTCGGACAGCACCTCGGCCGCTGCCGGCCCCTCGGGAGCGATCCCGCCCTTTCTGACCTCCGCGACGGTCTGCACGACCTGCCTGGCCCACCAGATGGACGCCCCGGGGGGACGGCCCTGCCCCGGTACGGGCGTGTTGAGCTCCATCCATGTGCGCAACCGGGCGCGGAAACCGGGGTCCCGCACCAACTCGGCCAGTTCGATCCAGGCGTCGACCTGCTCAGGTGTGGGCTCGTCGGGCAATTCGATGCTGAAGGTACGCAGGCGGTCGCGCAGACGCGGGTCGTCGAGGCCGCCGAACACCTCCTCCTTGAACTCGTCGATGATCTGCTTGCGCTCGGCGGCGGAAAGCCGCGCCAACCGGTTCATCAGTGCTGTCTCCTCAACGGTCGAACCCCGTTTCGCCACGGTGGACAGGACGGCCCGGCTCACCTTGAGTGAGCGGATCTGCGCGTCGAGCGCGGCCACATGCGCGTCGGCGACCTCGGCGACCGTGGTGCGGCCGCTCAGAACGCGGCACACGTCGCCGAGCCCGAGGCCCAGCTCCCGCAGGGTGCGGACCAGCTCGACGCGGGCCACGGACTCGGCGTCGTACAAGCGGTAGCCGCCCGCGGAGCGGGCCACAGGCGGCACCGCCCCCTCGTCCGACCAGAAGCGCAGGGTACGCACCGAAAGTCCGGTGCGGTGCGCGAGCTGGCCGATGGTGAGCACGTCGGGGCGTTCGTCGTCCATGAGCAAGATCCTGAACCCTCCGGCGGCTGGAGACTCAAGCGCCTCAGTGCGACATCCCGTGAGTTCTCCGGAGCTCTGCCGAGTTCCCTCACCACCGCCGGCGCCGACAGCATGCGCCTCCGCGCCTCCGCGCCTTCGACCAGACCGCAGACCGCAGACCGCAGACCGCAGACCGCAGACTGCAGACTGATCAGATTGGACGAGAAGGCCGGGCCAGGCGCTCAGGCCCCCAGCAAGAACCACGGGAACCCAGGCGGGAACCCACGGGATGTCGCACCATCCGATGCGGCGTCACATCATGTGGCGCCGAACCGCACTCTCCGCGTGGTTCCTACTCGACCGCACACCGCTGCTGTTCAGGCACTACCGCGTCCACTCGTACGCGTGATCCGAGATGAATTCGGCAAAGGCGCGCGGCGGACGGCCGGTCAGTTCGAGCACCGCGGTGCTGACCTGGTCCTCGCGTCCCTCCTGGATGCCGCGCTCGACGGCGGCAAGCGCGGCAGCGAACTCGGTCGGCATTCCGGAGGCACGGTAGGCGGCAGCCTGTTCCTCCTCCGTAATACGCTCCACCCGAACCTGCCTGCCGGTCTTCGCGGTGATGATCTGCGCGGCCTGTGGGTAGCTCATCCCGTGCGGCCCGGTGATCAGGTAGTCGCTTCGGGCGTCCACCCCCAGGTCGGCCAACAGCGCGGCGGCACTGGCCGCGATGTCCCGCGCATCGACCCACCCCAGCTTGCCGTCACCGGCTGCGGTGCGGATCTCACCGAGTCGATGGATGCGCTCGGCCAGGGGGTGCGGGCGCAGGAAGTTCTGCATGAAGCCGGACGCGCGGAGTACGACGCCTCCGGGCTGGGCCTGAACCCGAGCGGCCAGCTCCACAGCGCTGGGCGCGTTCGGCAGCACGATGGCGGAGCCGAGCATCACGAGGCGCCGGATACCGGCCCGCCGCGCTTGGCGCAGGAAGGGCTCGACCAGCGGCAGCGGGTCCACGCTCTCCACCGGCGGGAGCAGGAAGACCCGGTCCGTCCCGTCGAGCGCGGGCCCGTATGTGGTCGGGTCGCTCCAGTCGAAGCGGATCGCATCAGGATCGGCTGCGGCCGGGTTCCGGCTGGCGGCCCGTGTCTGCACACCAGCGTTGCGGAGCACCCGCACCAGCGTCCTGCCGGTCTTGCCGGTGCCTCCGGTCACCAGCACTCCGGACATCAGCCGTCCTTCCTTTCCAGCGAGTCGATCAGCCCGGCGAGACCCCCGGCAGCGGCGGCCGCCGACAGCGGGCTCCAGTAATCCCGATACAGAGCGATCAGCCCGTCGCGGGCCGTGAGAACCACGATGTAGTCCAGGCGGTAGGGCCGGGAGGTGGCCACGGTGCGGCCGGTGGCCGTCCACTCCACGACGACGGTGTCCGTTTGATCCGTGGGCCGCACGGTGAGCGCGGTCACCTCCTTCATGTCCATCAGCTCCGGATAGGGGGCGAGGTAGGCACGTACCTCCTCACGTCCGCGGAGAACGCGAGGGGAGCTCCCGGCCGCGAAAGGGAATTCCGCAATTCCGTCAGGCGCCCACAGATCTGCCACGGCATTCATGTCTTTGACCAGCATCAGATCGATCATGCGGCGAAAAGTTTCCTCAGGGGTCCTGGGCACCATTTCTCCTCGTAGTCAACAAACCGACCACGTCACCATGCACAGCAGATGTGCGGCCGCGGAACGGACAGCCAAGCCCCGGACCGGCAGTGCGAGGCTCAGCCGTCCCTCCTGTGACAGGATGAAAGAGTGAGCAGCCAGGAACTCGCAGCCTTTCTCCGCCGGCGCCGCGAGGAACTGCGACCAGAAGACGTGCCGGCCGAAGCGACGCTTCCACCAGGCCGGCGCGCCCGTCGCACACCCGGACTGCGCCGCGAAGAGGTAGCCGCCCTGGCACAGGTGTCGGTGAGCTACTACGAACGACTGGAACAGGCACGGGCACCCCGGCCCTCACCGCAGGTGTTGGTCGCGCTGGCGACGGCTCTCCAACTCACCGAAGCAGAGCGTGACCATCTGGCCCGCCTGGCCGGACAAGCGCTGCCGGCGGAGAACGGCGGCGCGCCGGACCACGTACCCGAGGATGCCCAGCAACTGCTCGGCAGACTTGACGGCATCCCTGCCTACATCGTCAACGACCGGCAGGACATCGTCGCCTGGAACGCAGCAGCCGCGGCTCTGATCACGGACTTCTCCCGTCTCACATCCGACGAGCGCAACGTCACGCGCATGTCGAAGAGATTCCGTGACACCCTCTGCACCGGCGCGCCCGGTTCGGAGTCCGATTTCTCTCAGCAGGCAGCCGCTCAATTGCGCGCAGCCAGCGTTCGGCACCCCACGGACAACGTGCTCGCAGAGCTGATCAACGAGTTCGCAATCCACGATCCGGATTTCGCGAGCAGCTGGCGTGATCACGCTGTGCGCCCCATGCCCAGCGTGCGAAAAAACCTGCGTCACCCCACCCTGGGCGAGCTGGAAGTCGACCGGCACACCCTCGGCCTGCCCGGCTCAGGCTTCTCCTTGGTGATGTACACGGCAGAAGCCGGCAGCCCCAGCGCCGCTGCGCTGAAGAGCCTCTGACCGCCGCCACCACGGAAGCCACCGCGTCCGCCGAGGTCGGGCCGCGCGGGGTGGAACCGTGGCCTCGGGACGGAGGAACCGTAGCTTCGGGCCGCAGAGCTGCCCACTCCGGAGCTTCACGCGCATGTTCCGAGCAAGCCCAGGACAGCCGTGCGCCGGTGCCGCCGCGCCACGCCGGCGCGGCCCGATCGACGGGGGTTGAGACTGGTGGGCTCGCATGTTGAGGTGTCGCGTATTCCTCGTTGAGGCTGTGCCTGGCGTCACTGTGTGTGGTCGCCGAAGGCGTACCGGTTCCAGGATCCTCCGGCTTCAGTGACCAGGCGGGTGTCTGTCTTGCCGTGGTAACCGAGGGCGGTGCCTGGAAGTGCGAGTTGGCAGATCGCAGAGGGGTCTGCCGCGCTGCGGCGGGACGCTCCTGGCCCGCTCCTGCCACACCTCCGTCCCCTCCCTGGCTGAACGCTCGCTCCGGCGCCGACGCGGTCGCCCAGGCACGTCACCCAGCGCGACTCCGCAGCCCGACGCAAGCGCTGGCGCCTCAAGATCATTACATTGCCGGGCGTGTCTGTGCCCGGCACTGCGTCATCCACCGGACGGGACAGGGCTCGACGCACCGCGAGTCGCACTGACACTGATTGTCAACTGATTGATTCTCACGGGTCTGGTCGCTGTCCCGGTCCTGCGAAAGGGTTCCAAGAAGGCGGCAGTGCGGCATCTGCGCACTCGATCTGCTGCCGCGCCGAGTGTTCAGGCGTACCCACGAGAGAAGGAAACACATCCCTGATGCGCGCCCTTGTGGTCAATCACAGTGAGGCCGGACCCGTCCGGTTCGCCGATGTCGATGAGCCCGTACCGTCCACCGGTCAGGCGTTGGTGGAGATACGGCACATCGGTCTCAACTTCGGAGAGCTGAATTACGTGCACCAGTGGCCGGCCGGCGCTGTGCACGGTCACGACGCGGCCGGCATCGTGGTGCGCGCCGCGTCCGACGGCTCGGGGCCGCCCGCAGGTACGCGCGTCGCAGTGGGAATGGCCCCCCACGCGTGGGCGGAGCGGGTGGCAGTCAGCCCCGCCTCGCTCGGCACCGTCCCCGAGGGTGTCGATCTGGCCCACGCCGCGGCCCTGGGGATCGCCGGAGTCACCCCTCTGCGAGTGCTGCGCAAGCGTTCCCTGCTGGCGCGCAACGTTCTGGTCACCGGCGCCAGCGGGGGCGTGGGGCACTTCGCCGTCCAGCTGGCGGCGCTGGCGGGCGCCCGGGTGACGGCACTCGTCGGTTCGCCGGAGCGGGCCGCCGGACTCCGTGAACTCGGCGCCGACAAGGTCCTGACCGACCTGGCCGAGACCGGGGACCGGTTCGACCTCGTCCTGGACACGGTCGGCGGACCACTGGTGGCTCGGGCGTGGAGTTCCCTCGCCGAGGGCGGCACCATCCACCTGGTCGGCTACTCCTCGGGGCAGGAAACCACCTTCCCGGCAGGGGTCTTGTTCGGCTTCGGCGAACCCCGCAGCATCGCCACCTACGGGGACATGACGCCGACCGGCGGGGAGCTGACGGACCTGCTGGGCCTCATGGCCGCCGGGAGGCTCTCGGCGCCGGTCGGACTGCGAGGCGACTGGCAGGGCGTGGACGACGCCGTCCGGGCGCTGTTCGCGCGGAAGGTGCACGGAAAGGTCGTTCTTGACGTGGTCTGACGCTGCAGGCGAGGACACATGCGCCTCGCCCGCCGGCGGGCGGTTCGCGGCGGTGGACGAGAATGGACCCATGGATGTGCTGGCGGAGGTCTTGCGTGTTTCGGGTGCGCGTGGAGGGCTCGGGGTCGTGCTGAAGGCCGGCGGAACCTGGGGCCTGTGGCTGGACTCCTACCCAGGGGCGGCGCTGCACGTGGTGTCCCGCGGCACCATGTGGCTCCACGTCACGGGCGAGAAACCTCTTGAGGTGCGGGCCGGAGACGCCGTCCTGGTGTCGCCGGGCACCGCACACGGGATAGCCGGCGGAGCCAGTGTGACGATGGGTTCCTGCGACCGTGAGGCAGCGGCCCGGTCCTTTGCCGATGGCCGGGCCCTGCGGCTGGGCTCGGCGCCGGTGCAGACGGAAGTGATCGTCCTGCACTACGAGCAGGACTCGGAGGTGCGCACACCGGTGCTCACCTCCCTCGCCCGGCCGATGCATGTCGCAGCCCGGGAGAACGCGCAGCTCGCAAGGACCGTCGGACTTCTCGCTGCTGAGCTCGCACAGCCGCAGATCGGCACCACCGCCGCCGTCAACAGCATCGTCGACCTGCTGCTCGTCCAGTTCGTACGCGCCTGGCTGGCCCGCCACCCGCAGGAGCGGTCCGGCTCATGGCTGGGAGCGATGCGTGATCCGGTCGTGCGCGACGCTCTGGCGTGTGTCCACGCCCAACCGGAGCGCCCCTGGACCACGGAGACCCTGGCCGCCGCGACGAACGTCTCCCGGGCGACGCTGTCCAGGCGTTTCCGGTCCGCCCTCGGACAGACGCCGGGCGCGTACGTGACGCAGTGGCGTATCGACCTGGCGTCCGTCCGGCTCCGCGATACCGATGAGCCCGTCGAGTCGATCTCCGGCGCGGTCGGATACGGCTCTCCGCACGCTTTCAGCCGTGCCTTCAGACGTGCCCGAGGCACGGCCCCGGGCGAATATCGTTCTCGACTTCGCAGGTGATCTGGCCTCGACTGGTAGGAACATCGGAACGAAAACCGGCGCTGAGCCCCTGGAGGGCTTGAGAGCGCTTTGATTTTGCGCGAACGTCGGCGATGGCCCCTTCCACGCGACCGAGCAGGGCGTTTCGGTCCTCGCCTTCGGGCACGAAGGCCAGGACCGCGGGCTGGTAGTCCATGACGGGAAGAGCGGTGTCCGCGGGACCAAGTACGGGGGCAGTGCTCACGCGAGTGTTCTCCTTGCCGGTGGTGTGCCTGGTCGACGCGGACGCGCACCGTGGTCCGGCTGAGGGCTGCGGGCTTCAGTGGTGAGTTGCGGTGTCTCATGAGTGGCTGCGGGACAGTTCCGGCTCGTGCTGCGACGTCTGGTCCTGTCGGGGAAGCAGCAGTGGTGTGGTCAGGATGAGCAGTCCTGCGACGGTGAGAGCGGTGCGTGGGCTGGTGATGTCGGCGAGCAGCCCGGCGAGTGCGGTGAGGACGGCGATGGATGCCTGCTGGCCGATCGACCAGGCCGTCAGGGTGCGGGCGACGAGATGTTTGGGTGTGTGTTCGAGCCGGTAGGTGGCGAGCACCGGGCTGTACAGGCTCATGTTGATGATGATCGTCAGCTCGACGGCCATCACGGTGACGAGGCCGATGACGCCGGGAGGGACAAAGGCCAGGCCGATCAGCCAGATGGCGCGCAGGGTGCCGACGGTCCGGAAGACCCAGTGCCGGCCGAAGCGGGCCACGACACGGCGGGCCAGCCGGGAGCCGATGAGGCCGCCGAGGCAGGGAGCAGCGAAGGCAAGGGCGTACTGCCAGGGTGGGAACCCGAGCTGGCGAAGCAGGAGCACGGCCAGCAGCGGCTCGGTGGCCATGATCAGACCGGCGACGAGCATGTGGTTGAGGTAGAGCGGCCGCAGACCGGGGTGGCCCATGATGTGTCGCCAGCCGTCGAGCAGGGCGCCTGCCCGCGGCACGGCGTCCTCCGCCCGGACCGGGCTCTTGTCGGTCGTTCGCGGCGCTTCTTCCTGACCGCGGATCGCGGTGATGCCCAGCGCGGAGAGCAGGTAACTGAGCGCGTCGGCCACCACGGTGGCCACCGGCCCGAACAGGCCGACCGCCGCCCCGCCCAGCGGTGGCCCCACCGCGATGGAGCTCCAGTTCGTGGACTCGAACCTCGCGTTGGCGACGAGAAGGTCGTCCGGCCGCACGAGGGCCTTGAGGTAGGCGCCGCCGGCCGCGTTGAAGGCGATCTTGGCTGCGGCGACCACGGCCGAGACCACGAGCAGCTGGACGAAACCGAGCCATCCGAAGGCGTAGGCGACCGGGATCGTCGCCATGGCCGCAAACCGGGCCACGTCCATCATGATCATGACCGGGCGCTTGCGCCGGACCTCCACCCACGGCGCGAGCGGCACCGCGATCAGCGCACCCACCGCAGGCCCCACCGCGGACAGCGCGGACACCTCAGCGGGTCCGGCATGCAGCACCAGCACAGCGATCAGCGGCAACGCCCCGAACCCCAGCCCGGACCCGTACGCGCTCACCGCGTATGACGCCCACAGCCAGCCGAACTGCCGGCCCAACCGTCTCCTGCCCGCCATGCTCAGCTCACTCACCTTGAGATCCCACCCGAACAAACTGACGTTGACCGATGAGAGGTAAGCGGGCAGGACAGCAGCAGGTCAAACAACAGACCTGCCAGCAATCCACAACTAACAGTTGTTCACTAAGGTGGGTCGGCGTGGACCTCGAAGCAGTACGTACCTTCGTCGCCGTCGCGGAAGCGGGCCAGTTCCAGAAAGCCGCCACCGACCTGTCGATCACCCAGCAGGCCGTCTCCAAACGCATCGCCACGCTGGAGCGCACCCTCGGCGTGCGGTTGTTCACCCGTGCCCCACGCGGCGCCGAGCTCACCATCGATGGTCAGGCGTTCCTGCCCCACGCACGCGAGCTGCTGCGCGTCGCCGAGCGCGCGGGTGCGTCCGTGCGCCCAGGCCACCGTCCGCTTCGCGTCGACGTGATCGCCTCGCGCAGCGCGCAGTCGAGCCTGATGCGCGGCTTCCACCGCGCACACCCCGAGATCGACCTCGACGTGATGATGCTGTTCGACATCGAGACCGCCGTCACCGCCATTCGCTCCGGTGCGATCGACGCGTCCTTCCGCGCCGTCGCCGCGCCCGGCCGACCCCTCCCCGAGGACATCGAGTCCGTCCGGGTGCTCGACGAACCGCTCCAACTCCTCACCGGCCCCGCCCACGCACTGGCGGGCGCCCGATCGGTGCCCCTCGCCCAGCTCACCGGGCACCGAATCTGGATGCCCGGCATCGCCCCCGGTACCGAGTGGGGCGCCTACTACGACGACCTCGTCGCCGAGTTCGGCCTCACCATCGAGGTGACCGGCCCCAACTTCGGCTCCGACGCGCTCCTCGACACCATCTCCGACACCCCGGCCCTGGCCACCTTCATGGGCGAACACACCCGCCTCATCTGGCCCACCGACCACGGCCTGCGTCGCATCCCGGTGACCGACCCGACACCCGTCTACCCGCACTCGCTCCTCTGGCACCGCGACAACCCCCACCCAGCGCTGGCCACCCTCCGCACCCACCTCGCCGCCACGACGGCCGGCCAAGACGCCGCCGGAACACCTGGGCACCGGGCTGGGTGATTCCTCGCTGAACGGCTCCTGCCCGTGCGGCCGGCCCCGCCCAGAGCAGGCGGTCAACGGCGGGCGTCGCCGGGGGCGAGCAGGCTGGTCAGCTCGGCGATTGCCTCGGGGGAGGGCTTGAAGTAGCGGCGGACGCTCTCCGGCTTCTTGTGCCGGGACTTCGCCATCAGCATCAACAGCGAGGCACCCTGTTCGCCGAGATGGGTCAGGGCGGAGTGGCGGTACTCGTGCAGGTCCCAGCCCGTACCCGGCCCGCGCAGGGCGGTGTGCTCGTCGAGCAGGGCGCGGGCCTGCCCGTACGACAGCCTGGCCAGCCCGGTGTCCGGGCATACGTTGCGGGGGCTGACGACCTTGCCCGGCCCCGGGCGGCGGTGGGTGACGAACACCGGCCCGCGGGTTCGTCCCTTGAGTAGCCGGGGCAGCAGTCGGGCGGTGCCGGCATCCCAGTACACGGGCTCCAGCACGTGTCCTCGCGCGACTGGCCCCGGCGGCGGGCCTTGGTCCGGGCGCCCTCGGCCTTGACCAGGCAACGGCGCCCGGCGAGGTCCAGCTCCTCGATGTTGACGCCCAGGATCTCCTCGGACCGCCCGGCGGTCTCGTAGAGCATCCGCCACAGCGTCTTCTCCCGCAGGTGCACCTCGCGCCGCGCGTTGATTGACATCACTGGTGCGTCAATCACCATGATCTTGGTGTTGGTCCTCGGGTGCCGCCCGATGCAAAGCTGAACCCAGCTCCTGGCGATCCGGCGTGTGAGCGTGTGATGAGAGGCATTGTTCCGATGGACACCTTCAAGACGGAGAACGGTGCGGTCCAAGGTTTTCGGGCTTCTGCCGAAGTCGTCGCCGTCCTCGGCATCCCCTATGCCGCCCCGCCGTTCGGCGCCCATCGGTTCCGGGAACCCTGCCCGGCACCGGCGTGGAGTGGAGTGCGGGACTGCACGGCCTTCGGCCCGGTCGCTCCGCAGTCGGCACAGCTGCCCGGCGCACCCGTGTGGTCGCCTGACGACGAGGACATCCTCACCGTCAACATATGGACCCCAGCCCCCGAGGGCGGCCGTCTGCCCGTCCTGGTCTGGATCCACGGCGGTGCCTACACCTTCGGATCCTCAGCCCAACCCGATTTCGACGGGACCTCGCTGGCCAGCGCCGGTCTGGTCGTCGTCACCCTCAACTACCGGCTCGGCTTCGAAGGTTTCGGCCACGTCCCCGCCGCCGAAGCAACCGCCTATCCGGACAACCGGGGTCTGCTCGACCAGATCGCGGCCCTGCGCTGGGTTCGTGAGAACATCGCGGCCTTCGGTGGCGATCCCGGCAACGTCACGGTCGCCGGCCAGTCTTCAGGAGCCGCTTCGGTCGCCTGCCTGATGGTGATGGACCGCGCCCGCGGCCTGTTCCACCGTGCCATCGCGCACAGCGCCGCCAGCCCTTGTTACCCGCTCGAAATCGCTGCGGCGACCACCCGTGAGATCGCTGCGGCAGCCGGCTGCCCCGCCACACCCGAGGGCCTGACATCCGCGACTCCGCAGGCCCTGGTCATCGCCTCCGACAAGGTGGTCGACGCCTACCGGCGGGACCCGGCCTCCGGATCCCGCCACTACGACCCCGCCCTCTACGCCCCCGTCCTTGACGGTGCCGTACTGCCTACCGACCCCCTCACAGGGATGGCATCCGGTGCGGCCCGGGAAGTGGACCTGCTGGTCTGCCACACGACTGAGGAGTACTGGCTGCTCGATGCCGTCGGCAGCAGCGCGAAGGTCACCACCGATGAGCAGCTGGCTCTCTTCGCCGAAGACTTCAACCTCCCCGACGGTCTGGTGGCCGGCTATCGCGCTGCGATGCCCCACGCCCCGGTGCTCGATGTCTACCTCGCCGTCTTCGGGGATCTCCTGTTCAGCGAGTACAGCAACCGACTCGTGGAGCTTCACGCCCGAGCCGGCGGCCGGGCGTTCCTGTCGCGTTTCGACCGTCGGCGCACCGGCCCGAACGGGGCCGTGCGTGCCTGGCACTGTGCGGACATCCCCTTCGCCTTCGGCAACCTCGACACCGACTGCCTGGCATTCCTCATCGGCGGCGCACCCACACCCGCGGACCACGCACTGGCACGCCGCATGGTGCGCGCGTGGGCCGATTTCGCCGCCACCGGGAACCCGGGCTGGCCATCGGTCGACAACTCCGCCGCCCAGGCCAGGACATGGAGCACTGAGGACGACCCCGCCGATGACACGGCCGCCGCCATACGAGCCCTCTGGGCCAAGGCCGACTTTCCCGTCCGGTGTCCGTGAACTGGCGAACCACCTCGGCATCTCGAAAGCCCCGGAGTCACCCAGAGCACATTCGCCTTGTCCCGTCCCAGGGCTGCTCAACGACTGGCCGACGCCGATGTTGTCGGTCTCGCCGGCGCATCCGGCCAGGACCGGCGGACTCTGGGTCAGGGGGTGTCGTTCGGCTCAGGTCGGCTGCAGGAAACGGCGCCTCCCACTCGGGCCCCTCCAGCAAGCGGGCCCGCCCAGGGAGCGGCTGCGGAACAAGTCGGGGGGCGAACCGGTTGGGGTTCGCGCTGCTGCTGGAGTTCTTCGAGGTGGAGGCCCGGTTCCCGGAGGACGCCGGGGAGATTTAGGCCGGTGAGGGCCGCAATGTCGGCGTGAGCCTGCTCGACGGCTTCGGGGTACGCCTCGCGCTTGGCGTGCTCGGCGAGGCCCGGTCGATGCTGGTCACCGAGGGGTTCTGGAAGTGACAGCGGGAGTGAGCGGCGCGGCGGCCGAGTGTACGGTGGCCAGAGAGGCCCGGTGGTGTCAGAGGCCCTTCAGGACACGATCAAGCGCCGACTGGCCTGCGGGCCCCCAGTGCGGCTTGCCGCCCGGCAAGCCGCGGTCCCCGTTCTGACCCATCAGCATCAGGAACAGGCTCTTCAACGCGGCCAGCCCACGCGCCCGTCGGACCGCCGCCTCGTCCGCCTGCGCATAGCTGTCGAAGAACCGCGAAGCGCCGCCCGAGGGGAGCAGCACCCAGGCGGCCGCAAGGTCCCAGGCCGGGTCGCCGGCGAAGATATCGCCGAAGTCGACGACGCCCGCCAGTGTCCCCTCGGCGACGACGACGTTTGCGGGATGCAGGTCGCCGTGAACCCACACTCGCGGGCCCTCCCACCCCGGAGCCGCAGCCGCGTCGTCCCACACGGCTCGGATGTCGTCCTCGGCGAAACGGCCGAGGTCCACAGCCCGCAGGAAGCGCTCGAAGCCCTCTGTGCACTCCTTGGGGTGACCGCCGCGGTCCGAGGCGTCCGGTGCTTCGGCGGGCGCCTCCACATGCAGTGCTTTGAGGAAGGCCGCCAGGATGTCGGCCGCGTGGTCGCCGCGGGTGATGGAGCCGTGGTCCAGCGGCGTGCCCTCAACCCATGTCATGACGGTCCAGATCTTGGGGAAGCGCTCGGACGGCGCACCGTCCCGTACGGGGACCGGGATCGGCAGCGGCACGCGCGAGGCCAGGGTCGGCAGCCACCGGCGCTCCTTGAGCTGCAGATCCGGGTTGGTGTCCATCCGCTGTATCCGGACCGCCAACTCGTCCCCGAGGCGCCACATCTGGTTGCCCCAGCCACCCGCCACCTCACGGATGGGTAGCGCGGCTAAGTCCGGATGCTGGTCCTGCAGCAGGTTGCGGACCAGGTCCTCGCTGATCTCAATCTCGGATTCGATCATGCGAAGTCACATTACTTGGCGCACGCGGAGGCGACCATGTCCCTTGGGGGATCCAGCTCCCCGACTGGAATTCCCGAGCCCCTTCGAAGAACCGACCGCTAAGCACCGCAGGCTGCGGTGCGTCCACCAGTTGAGGCAGTGAAAGCGCTCCGCAGTGAACGCGCGCTTGCCGGCCGCGGTCCCCATCGTGGCCGATGGGGCGCCGGTGGAGCGGGGACCTGCGTCGGTGCGGCGTGTCGTGGTTTCCCACGAAATCCGGTGGAGTCTCAGCGGCCGGAAGTGGTTGGGTCCTGCTCAATGCTTCGCTGACACGGCCCGGCACAGTGCGAGGCGCAAGGTCCGAATCGCAGGCGCGGTCCAGCCCGTGTGTCGTCGAGTGATGGAGGTTATCGCGGTGGCTGGTTATGGGGCGCTTTCCGACGTATACGAGTGGCTGATCGGGGACGACAGGTTGACCCCCGCCAAGGCAGCCGCGGTTTACTACAGCGATGTCGTGGGCTCTCTGCCACCCAACGCGCGCGTCCTCGACTGCGCGTGTGGAACCGGCCAGCTCGCCGTCGGTCTCGCGAGTCTTGGCCTTGACGTGGTCGCCGCAGACGCCAGCAGCGGGATGGTTCGCCGGACCGAGAAGGCCGCCGACGAGCAGGGTGTCTCGCTTCGATCCCTCCGCGCGAGCTGGGACGAGCTGCCCGACCACCTGGAGGACTCCACGTTCGATCTGGTGTTCTGCGTCGGCAACTCGCTCGGGCACGCCGAGGGCGCAGCCGGGCGCCTGACCGCACTGGAAGCGATGTCGCGGCTGCTGAATCCGGGCGGACGCCTCGTGCTCACGTCACGCAATTGGGAGCTCGTGCGCTCCGCCGGCTCACGGGTAGACGTCCGCGATCGACTCATCCGCCGCAACGACCGCGATGCGGTCGTCAGCTACTACTGGCAGATCGAGCAGCGCTGGGAGCAGGAACACTTCCTCGAGATCGTGGTCGCCCAGATCGAGCCGGATGGGGCAGTGCGAGCCTGCTCGGAGCGGTTGTCCATCTGGCCCTACAGGTACGAGGACCTTGTGGCGCAGTTGCGGAGTGTCGGGCTCACGGTGCAGTCCACCACCTTCGACCCCGAGAGCGATGGATACCTGGTGGTCGCCAGCCGCGACCAGGCGCGAGGCACGTCTGAGCCGGCGCGCTGATCCGCCTTTCGTCGTTGTCGTTGCCGACCTGCCGGCTCGCGACCGCCTGCAGCGGGTTCTTCGCGAAGTGTTCAGCGCTTGAAGCGGTTGCTGCGGGTGCCCCGGCGCGGTCCACGACATCAAGGCCGCACGAAGCCCCCGGCCGGTGGCCGGGGGCGGTGGTGGCTGTTCGTGTTGGAGGGCGTCGGTGACTGGTGCTCAGTCGTGGCGGGTTGTCGGCGGAGTGGCGCGTTGGTGTGCGGTCGATGACGGTGGAGTCGGTTGGTGCGCGTTTTCGCTGCGGGTGGGGCTCGTGTGCTCGTGGCGCAGCATTCGCACGGCACGGTCAGCTCTCGTAGAGAGCGCGCATGACGTCCCAGAACTGCTGGGGCCGGGTGGCCTCGCAGCTGGAGCATCGGCGCCCTGTGATCCAGCTACGGGCCGGGTGGTCCTGCTGGGCGGAGCGCTGGGTGTGCCCGTACTCGGTCCGGAGCGGTCGGCGGCAGAGCGGGCAGAGGTCGTCGTGAACGAGGTTCGGGTTCATGGGCGGCAGGATGCACACGTCGGTGGCTTACCGTCTCGGGCCGGCCCGGCGGCCCGCCTGGCGGACGCTCCGGTACAGATCTGGTGATGGCCTCCCGCCCGGCGGGAAGGACCCCGGATCACGCTTTTGTGCAGGTCAGCGCCGGGGTTCCATGGGTCGATGATCAGCAAAGCGGAGCTCCGCCCGGGTGGCGGGGTGCGTTACCTCTTTCGTGGCGTGATGGTCGGGCGACGGCCACCGCCGGGCGGGCACGTCGCTGCGCGACGCCCAGGATGAAGCCGGTGTCCCACCCGGTGTGTGGAAGGGCCGGGGTCTGGCCGCGCTCGGTCTCAAGGACGGGGACGTGGTGACCGAGCGGCAGGCCGAACTCCTCCTGGGGGAGGGCCGGCACCCGGACGCCGACCGGATCGCTTGGCGGCTGGATCGCCAGGTGGCCCACGCCACTGGCCGCGCCATTGATCAGGACGCGGTTGCCCTCGCCGATCCCGGCGGTCTCCACCAGCGCCTGCCAGGCAGTGAGGCCGGCTATGGGCAGGGCCGCGACTGTACATGGTCAAGGCGCTCCGACTTGCTGACGAAGGGGCGGGCCGGGGCGATCACGTACTCGGCGTAGAGCCGTGGCCATGAGGGAACGGCCGCATGCCAGAGACCTCGTCACCGACCTGGTGCACGGTCCCACCCGGGCCGACGGCCTCGACGATGCCCGACACGTCGTAGCCGAGCACGAACGGCGCCTTGCCGATGAAGACGCCCACTGTGCGATTCATGACTCGGCGCGGCCGACGGCCGCTACGACGTCGTCGTCACGTCCGTGGACGGCGGGCCGGTGAGGACTGACGAGAAATTCACCGTCACGCCAGATCGACGGCTTGAGGTGCTGGAATCTGCGGGCGCGGTCATCGTCGCGCCGGTCGATCCGCGCGGCCTGACGCGTGAACTGCTGCCTGGTGTCGCTGCTGTCCTCGCGCAGATCGCTTCGGGTGTCCGCGTCGCCTCTGTCTGCACCGGCGGGTTCGTCCTGGTCGCAGACTGCTGTCACCGCCCGGCCACCACATACTGGGGGATGCGCCCCCCTGTTCCGGAAGTGGTATCCGCACATCCGTTTCGACGAGAGTGTCCTGCTCGTGGTCGACGGCGACGTGCTGACCGCCGCGGGAGCAGCCTCCGGGATCGACCTGTGCCTGCACCTGATCCGCGCCGGCCACGGGATCAGTCTGGCCAACAGCGCCTCGCGATGCTGCGTGGTGCCGCCCTTCCGGGAGGGCGGGCAGGCCTCGTACATTGAACGCCCGATGCCCGAGGATGACGCCACCTCCACGTCCGCGATCCGCCAGTGGGCGTTCCAGCATCTCGGCGAGCCGCTTACTCTGCCCGAGCTGGTCCGGCACGCCCACAGGAGCCTGCGTACCTTCAGCCGCCGGTTCCGGGACGATACCGGGGTGACGCCGCGTCAGTGACTGATCAGGCAGCGCCTCGACCGTGCCCTGCATCTGTATCTGTATCTGCTGGAGTCGAGCACGCTGACTGCCGGCCAAATCGCCGCCGAGATCGGTTTCGCCTCGGCCGCCTCCCTGCGCCAGTTCATGAACGCCGAGCTGGGCCTCTCTCCCGGCGTGTACCGCCGTGCCTTCCATGCTTCGGAGTTGTTCACCCGGACCAAGGGTACTGAGGCCGTCGCGGTGGGCGGCCGAGGAGGCGACCGCGGCGAGCCCCGCCTCCGACCGGTCCGTACTCGCGGTCGGTCTCCCCGTCCGAAACCCCGTCGGCCCGCGCCGCAGCCGTACGCCCCAGGGTGCACGGGTCGCCTGCACCACGCTGCGGCGGGTGACGCCCCTCGGCCGCGCAGGTTCACGACGACGGGTCAGTCGAGCAGAATGCTGCGGAGGTTGGGGATGAGGTGGCTGATGAGTTCTTCGTCCGACATCGAGGCCAGGGTGCCGCTTTTGAAGACATACCGGGAGAACGTCACGCCGATGAGGTAAGCGCCCACGGAGGCGACGCGTTCTTCCAGCTTGGGGCCCGGAATCACGTGCCGGTACATCTCGAGACTGTCTTCCTGCATCGCGGCGAACAGTCGTTTGGCGGTCTCCTCCTCCGTGGCCACGGCACGAAGCATGGCCACGAAGGGGTCGTTGCCGCCGCTGACAGCCATCCGCCGAACGTAGGACCGGGCGATACGTGCCGGCAACGTCTTGGGGTCGCCGGCCACTTCCGCCATCAGCGTGCGAGGGCTGGGCACCGCGGCGAGGAACAGCTGCTCCTTGGATCCGAAATGCCGTATGACCAGGCCGTGCGTCACCCCCGCTCGACGCGCGACCTCGCGGATGGTCGTCTTGCCGAAGCCCAGTTCGGCGAAGGCGGCGCGCGCGGCTTCGACAATGGCGACCCTGCGCTCTTCGGGTGCGCGCCGGCGTTTTGCAGGCGGTGCGACGTCTTGATCGTTCGCGACAGCACTCGCTGTCTGTTCATCCATACCGTAAGTGTATACGTGGTCACCTCCTTGCTGTCCAGTTGGTTAATAAAATGGAGCGGAACGCGTCTGCTTTAACCGAATCATGACCATCATCCCCCAACTTCCCAGGACTCTAAGTAACCGCCTGGACATTAAAGAACCGCAGTTGTAGTGTCGCTAGTGACCAATTGGTCACCATTGGGCGGCGGTCTCCCCCTGCCGCTGCATGACCTTTCGTCCCTGCCTGCCTTCATGATGAGAAAGAGGTCCTGTCATGACTCCTGAGCCCCTCACCCCTGCCAATACCACCGTCGTTCTCGTCGACTACGCCGTCGGTTTCGCGAACCTCCTGCGCTCCCACAACCTCACCGAGCACATCAACAACGTCGTGGGCCTCGCGAAGACGGCGAAGTGGTACGGAAGCGGCCTTGTGGTGACCAAGGGGGAGTCCGGCAAGCCGTCCGGCCCGCTGTACCCGGAGCTGCTGGAGGCGATCGGCGACCAGCCGGTCATCGAGCGCTCGGTCGACTTCAACTCCTTCCTGGACGAATCGTTCGCCCAGGCGGTCCGGGCGCAGGGCCGGCAGAACGTGGTGATCGGCGGCATCGCCACCGACGGGTGCGTGCTGCAGACGGTGCTGGGGGGCCTGCGTGAGGGCTACCGCGTGCACGTGGCGGTGGACGCCTCCGCCAGCCTTTCGCTGGAGGCCCACAACGCGGCGGTGCAGCGCATGGTCCAGGCCGGCGCCGTCCCGGTGACCTGGTTCTCCCTGGCTGCCGAGT
Organism: Streptomyces sp. WG7; assembly: GCF_049975785.1. Classification (NCBI taxonomy): domain Bacteria; kingdom Bacillati; phylum Actinomycetota; class Actinomycetes; order Kitasatosporales; family Streptomycetaceae; genus Streptomyces; species Streptomyces sp. WG7. Next base: position 1,869 of record NZ_JBNGGE010000078.1, on the reverse strand, counting down.
TCCAGCTCGACCCCGAGTTCCACGACGCCCCGCACCGTATGCGCCTGATGCAGGAGAACGTGCCGGCCATGGGCATGAGCGCCCGGTCGTTCGTCAACGCCGTCGAACTGGGCAAGCGCGCCGCCACGGCCGCCTGAGCCCATGGGGGCGAGCACCGGCCCACCCCGGCCCCCGCGCCCGCATCACAGGAAAGGGGGTGAACGATATACGAGGGAACCTGCTGCTGTCCGGACGGACTGTTGTGGTGGCAGGCGCGACCGGTGGCATCGGCGAGGGAATGACCCTCACGCTGCTTCGCCAGGGAGCCACCGTCGTGGCCACCGGCCGCAGCGAGGAACGGCTGGCCGACCTCGCTGCATACGCCAAGGATGCCGGTTCCGGCACCCTGGTCACCCACGCGGTCGATGTCGGCGACCCCGACAGCGCGTCGGTACGCGCCCAATTGTCCGGATACGGCGCGCTGAACGGCGCCGTCATCACCATCGGCGACTGGGGCGGCCCGGAACGCACTGGAATCCTCGACACCTCCACCACCGAGTGGCAGTCGATGATCGCCTCGAACCTGGCAAGTCAGTTCCACGCGCTCCGAGCGCTCACTTCACTGCTGTCCCGGGATGGGGCCCTGGTGCACCTGAGCGGGTCCAGTGCGGAGATCCCCCACCCGTTCTCCGCGCTCGTGGGCGCCACCAACGCGGCGAAGAAGTCGCTGGTGAGCTCACTGACGGCGGAACTGAACGGCGCGGGGCCGCGTGTCTGCGAACGCATCATCGGCCCCCTCCGCACCCGTCCACGTGCCGCTGTCGGAGCGGACAGTCCCGGTTGGTTCAGCGCCGAAGACCTCGGCCGGCACGCGGGCCGCCTCATCGCCGGCGACAGCCCGCACACCGCGGCCCCGCTTCAGTACCTGATCACCCGCGCCCACGGCCTACGGGCCACCCCGCCCGAGTGACGGACGCCAAACCAGCCCTTTCACCCTCACGGAGAACGCAGAGCACCGATGCGCACCACAGCCAGCCCACAGCCAGCCCCTGACGACCTCCTTCCGCAAAGCCTCGCACAGGTCGCTGTCCGGCCGGGCGACCGTGACTACGACGCGGTACGGCACACCTACACCCGCCTGGGATCCCCGGCCGCCGTGATACGCGTCCGTGATCAGAAGGACATAGCGGACGCCCTGGCCCATGCCCGTACCTCCCAGGTGCCACTGACCGCGCGTAGCGGCGGCCACGGCATCAGTGGCCGGTCCACCAACGACCAAGGCATCGTCATCGACCTCGCCGGGCTCGACGCAGTGGAGGTCGTCGACGCGAGATCCGGACTGGTGCGCGTGGAGGCGGGAGCCCGCTGGGGAGACGTCGCCGCAGCGCTCGCACCTCATGGCCTGGGCCTGTCCTCCGGAGACACCGGGGACGTCGGGGTCGGCGGTCTGGCCACCGCCGGTGGTATCGGCCTGATGTCCCGCCTGCACGGCCTGACGATCGACCACATGCGCGCCGCCGAACTCGTCCTGGCCGACGGCTCCCTGGTGCGCACCGACGCCGACCACGATCCGGACCTGTTCTGGGCCGTGCGCGGGGCGGGAGCCAACTTCGGGGTCGCGACGGCGTTCGAGTTCCAGACCGATCCGGTGCGCGAGGTGACCGTCGCGGTGACCGTCTACGACGCCGCGGACACGGCCGCGTTCCTCACCCGGTGGGGGGGCGCCCGGGGGGGGGCGCCCCCCCCCCGCCCCCCCCCATCTGGGCGGCCCCCCCCCTCGGGGGGGTTGTCTCAACCTGCGGCCCCCGCCGGCGCCGGCGGGGCGGGCGCCCCCGCCGCCGCCTGCGGGTGCGGGCCGCTGCGGGGCAGCCGGGTCTACGCAGGCTGCTG
>NZ_JBNGGE010000077.1:0-25196 GCF_049975785.1 Streptomyces sp. WG7 | reverse complement strand
CCGACACAGCCGCGGCCGCCTCGGCGGAAGGCCACCGGCATTCAACCGGCAGATCTACCGCCGACGCAACGTGGTCGGGCGCTGCTTCAACCGCCTCAAGAGCTTCCGAGGCATCGCCACCAGATATGACAAGACCGCTAGGTTTGACGGCTGTCGGGCCAATGGTGATCTGTTCGGCGGTCGAGTCGGCCGGGGCCGGCGATCGGGCCGGCTGCCGGCCGTGTATCGAAGTGCCTGGTGAGGATGGCCGAGAGCCCCCTTCGTGGTCCAGGATGACGGGATGGTCACGCTTGAGACTCCCCGTTTGATCCTGCGTCGCTGGCGCGAGGAAGACGTTGCGCCCATGGCTGCCGTCCATGCCGACCCCGAGGTCATGCGGTGGATCCGTGACGGCAGCGTCCGCGACGAACAGCAGACTCGCGACGGGGTCCGGGCATGGGAGAGCGAGTGGGAGGCACAGGGCTTCGGCCTGTTCGCCGTGGAGATCCGGTCCACCGGCGAGCTGGCCGGGTTCACCGGCCTTTCGGTGCCCGACTTCCTGCCGGAGGTACTGCCGGCGGTCGAGGTCGGCTGGCGGCTGGGACGTGCCCACTGGGGTCAGGGCTTGGCCACCGAGGCCGCTGCGGCCGCTGTACGGTTCGGGTTCGAAGAGCGAGGGCTGGAGCGGATCGTCAGCATCGCTCAAGTGGGCAACGTCGCCTCCGAGCGGATCATGGCCAAACTGGGGATGCGTCCGGTCCGTGAGACCGTCAATCCCACCTGTGGCCGGCGAGTACGGGTGTTCGAGTTGTCGTCGGACCGGTACGTCACCAGCACTCGGTGAAGGCGGCAACGAGGACGGCCGCAGGTGGGCAGGCCGGTGCCCCGGTTGTCGCGACGGGGACGGGCGGACGCCTGGCTCGCCGTCATCGCCGAGGACGCCTCCGGCCACGGGTGGTTCCACCCATCAGGAACGACGAAGGGCGAATCCTTGGTAGAACTGGCCGGTGCCGCTGCTGGAGCGGCACGGATCACTCTGCTGCCTGGCGGACGTCCCGCGCCCGGCCTTCTCCTGGAGCCCCCTTTGCCTCTACGGACAGGTACCACCCGCCCGATGTCCCTGCTTCTGTCGACCGTGCTAGCGGTCGGCACGCTCACCGGTTGCACACTGCGGGAACTCGCCAGGGGCTGCGAGGGGACCGACGACCGGGTGCAGGAGATGGCGACGCTCGACATCCTCGCCTCCCGCCCCGCCGAGGCCACCGTCGCCCGGGGCTTCGAGGAGGCCGACGCCGGCTGCTGGGCGGACAGCGGCGACGTCTCGGTGTACGCCAACCGGACGTACGCCTTCCCCGGCACGCGGGCCGAAGTGGCCGCACACTACCGGACGGCAGCGACGCGGAACGGATGGAACCCCGACCCGGACGCCTCGTCCGGCGACCTGTGCTTCGCCAAAGAGGAAATGACCCTGCGGATCGTCTTCCTCACCGCCGAGGGCCTCGCGGAGGACGGCCACGGAAGCCGCCCCGACCTCACCACCGGTGCCGGCTACTCGATCAACATCGACTCGTTCCTGAACAGCGGTGTCGAAGCGGGCTGCTAGGCGACGCCTTCACATGCTGTTGAGCGGTGGATCACGGTCGGGTGGTACGGCGACCTGAACTGCCCGATGCGTGCTGCCGGAGTCCTCGCTCCACCGTCGTCCGCGCCCACCAGCACCCCGTCGGGGCGCGAGGAAGGGAGCTCCGCAGCCCGGGCCGCGGACGCTCCCGAGGCGGCCTGACGCGGCATCGCCACCCGCTGCGACGACTCCTGGAAGGTACGGACCGAGAGGCGGTGCGTCCCAGGCCAGGTCGCCGACTGCCGGGTTCCGCCCGGCTCGCGGTCCGTCACCGGGTGCGGTGCCGCGCGCTCACGACGTGGCGGCGAGGCACCCCCCAGTACGTGGGGCCGACGCCGTGTCAGACGGCGGACCAGCCGTCGTCGACGGGCAGGATCGCGCCGTTGATGTTGCTCGCGGCGTCCGAGGCGAGGAACAGGATCGCGGCCGCCTGTTCCTCCGGCTGCGACACACGGCCGAGGTTGACGAAGTGCGGGCCGATCGCCGCCGGGCCGTGCGCCGTGCGGTCGGCCTCCACCGAGATGGCGGTCGCGGTGCCACCCGGGCAGATGGCGTTGGCGCGGATGCCGTTCTTCCGGTACATCACCGCGAGCGACTTCGTCAGGCCCACCACGCCGTGCTTGGAAGCCGTGTACGAGGTGCCTGCCGCGCTCCCGCGCAAGGAGGCCTCGGAGGCCGTGCTCACGATGGCGCCGCGGCCCGCGCCCAGCATGTGCGGCAGCACCGCGCGGGCCAGCATGAACGGCGCGGTCAGGTTGACCCGGATGACCCGCTCCCACTCGGCGTCGGTCACGTCGGCCAGGGCCGACATGCTGTCCATGATCCCGGCATTGTTCACCAGGACGTCCACGCCGCCGAACCGCTCCACCGCCGTCGCCGTCACCCGGTCCACGACAGCCTGCTCGCTCAGGTCACCCGTGACGGCCACCGCGGTGCCGCCCGCCTGCTGGATCTCCTCGACGACCGCGTCGGCGCCGTCGGCGTTGAGGTCCGCCACCACGACGCGGTCCCCCTGCGCGGCGAAGGCGAGGGCGGCCGCGCGGCCTATGCCCGATCCCGCTCCGGTGACGATCACGCTGCGGCCGTTCAGATCGGCGGTCATGAAGTACTCCCTCTCCGAAGTGCTGACGCGGCGGACCCGTGTCCCCCCGCGCCGGCACACCCACGCTTAATGTCTCTGAGTGACATAAAGTCTTGGTGGAGAATACACGTTCATGACGTGGATCTCTGTGCGCCGGAGGGGCCGATGACCGCAGCTCGCGGACGGACCGGGCGGCCACCCCTGACCGAGGAGCGCAAGGCCGCCATCAGGCTGGGGATCGCCCGGGCCGCGGTCGACCTGTTCATCGCCCAGGGCGTCGCCGCGACGACGGGGGAGCAGATCGGACAGGCGGTCGGAATCTCCGCGCGCACGGTGTGGCGCTACTTCCCCACCAAGGAAAGCTGCGTGGGGCCGCTGTTCACGAGCGGCATCGATGCGATCGCCACCGCGCTGCGGCAGTGGCGCCCCGGCCAACCCCTTCAGGAAGCCTTCGACCACCTGTGGACCGCCGACGCCGTCCTGCCCGGACCGGACGTCGGCGCGCTGCTGCGGCTGACCCGGACGGAGCCGGGTCTGCGCGCGGTCTGGCTGCAGACCCACGACGAGGCGGAGCCCGCCTTCGCCCGGGCCCTCGCCGAGCGAGCCGGACTCCCCGCCGGCGACGTACGGCCGGCCATCTGGGCCGCCATGATCAACGCGGCGCTGCGCGCGGCCGTCGAGCACCACGCCTACCGGACGACCGAGCCGAACACCGACCCCGCGGCCGCCAGGATCGACCTCGCGGCGACCCTGCGCACCGCTCTCGCCGTCACCGCCGCCGGCCTCACCTGAGTCGCCGGGTGCGCCCGACGGGCCGATCGGCGCACGAACGGGCGGGAACCCAACGCATACACGACCAAGGGTGTCGTGATTTTCCGGAAGGCTCGTCAGCACCGACGTCGACGAAGGCGGCTGCGTCGCCGCCGGGCGTCGTACTTACTCCCGGTGAATGCAGATGGAGCTGATGTGGCAGTGGAACGAACAGCGGTCAACCCGGTGACCTGGTCGGTCGAGATGGGATTCAACCAGGGTGAGGTCGTCTCCGGACACACCCGGACCCTGTACTGCTCCGGACAGACCGCGATGTCCGCCGACGGCAAACCCCAGCACGACGGTGACATGGCCGCCCAGTTGGCGCTGAGCCTCGACAACCTGGAGGCCGTGCTCGGCGAGGCCGGCATGTCCCTCTCGAACGTCGTCCGGCTCAACGTCTACACCACCGACGTCGATCTGCTGTTCCCGCACTACGGCGTGCTGGCGTCGCGGCTGGGCGCCGCCGGGGTGGCCCCGGCCAGCACGATGCTCGGGGTGACACGGCTGGCGATCCCCGGCCAGATGGTCGAACTCGAGGCGACCGCCGTCGCGTGAGACGAACTCGCCGCCTGCTGCTCGTGCCGGTCGAACCGGCACGAGCGCAAGCGGCGGAGGGAGGGAAACGGCCGACGCTCACCCGGCTGCGTCGGTCAGCGGTGAAAGCGCCTCGGTCAGTGGTGCAAGCGAAGCCGGTGCGGCCGGTGGGCGGCCGGGCGGTGCTGTCCCGCCGTCTCGTCCGAAGGGCTGGTGCTGCCGTCCTCGCGGCTCCCGCCCCCCAGGCGGTCGGCCAGTCGGTCACGCTCCGCGGCGGCCCGCCGGGCGGCCTCCCGCTCCCCGCGACGCTTCTTGCTGCGATGGCGCGCCAGTACCGTTCCGGCCAGCAGCATCCACATGCCCAGGCCGAAGATCAGAGTCAGGGCGATGCCGCCGAGAAACGCCCCGAGTGTGCTGATCGTGAAGGGGTCGCTGCCCAGCAGGGTCACCGTGTAGTCCGGACCGCCGGACAGGTTGTACGCGATCAGCAGACCTGCGAAGGCGGCGGCGCCCGCCATCAGCAGGAGGCCCAGTACCAGCATGGTTCTCACCTCGTCACCGTGGATGTGCTCCATACGGGTCACCCGGGACGAAGAGGGCAAAACGTCGATCTCGCCACCTGCGCCGCCCGTGCCGCGCGCAACCGGCGGGACAGCGCTCACCCCGGACCCGCGTCGGCTTCGTCGCGGTCGCTCCCGGTCGGAGTGCACCGGTTCGTGACACCTGAGAGGTCGGCCGGAACCGCGGTGTTCCGGCGGCCCGCGTCGTGATGCAGTGGTGTTCGTACGGCACCCGCGTGTCGAGCAACCCGTCCCCGTGCGCGGCTGCCCACGCACACACCGCGTTCATCGACCCACGCGGCGGCCACGCGGCGGCCTGCGGCGGGCACCACGCGGTCACCGTGACTCGCGCGTGACTCCGTCGACGACGAATCCGACACCGACGCCGAGCAACCAGGTGTCCTTCGCCAGGGCCGTGCCGTCCTGGGTCGGGCGCAGACTGCCTTCCTCGCGCATGCCGGGCGTGCGCAGGTACATACCCACCAGCCCGGCCGAGAACGCGGTCAGGCCGATCCCCGCCACTGCCGTCGGTACGACCGGCAGGAGCAGCGCCGCGCCGAGGGCCATCTCACCGGCGGACAGCAGACGGACGAAAGTCGTCGGCTGCACTTTGTCGAGGAACGGATAGGTGTTCTTCGCCATTCCATGCAGCATGGCGGCGGTCTGCTCGTCGGCCCCGCGTTTCGCCAGGCCGGAATTGAGGATGAAAGCCCCGATGGCCAGTCGTGGGGGGAGATGCCTGGGTTCGACGGGCAGACGCATGGGAACTCCTAGCGGCGCTTCCGGGGGATACCCGTGAGCCTATGGCGGGCGACGGTTCCCCGCAGGGCGGGTCACGGAGGACTGCGCCGATCGGGTCACGGCTGTCTCCCCGCCGTGGACGCCCGGGGCAGTACGTGCGGTGATTCCCGTCGTCGGACGTCTCCACGGCCGTAGCCCGGCGGCGCAGGACGTCGAAGCCGATCGGGGTCCCGCGTCGAGTGGTAGGACCTCCGCACCCGGTTCAGGCTGGTCTGGACTGGAAGGAGCGGTGAGGTGGCGAAGAACCGCGACGGGGAGCGGAATCCCTGCACGGGAGACAAGGCCGCCTGGAGCAGCCCCGGCAGCGGGGCCGAGGGGACGGTGGAGGAGAAGCCCCCCGAGCGCACCGAGGCCCCGGCCGCCGGTTCGCGCTCACGAACCCGGGCCGCGAGCCGCTGACGTGCCACCTTTCTCACGTTCACTCACCGAAAGGGACCGACCACGTGGAAGACCCGCACCGGCGCCCCGAGGGCGTCAGCGACGAGACGGTGGAAGCCCTCGGGTCCCTGTCCAAGGCGCTGGAGACGACCGACCGTGCCCGTGGGCACCTGTTCGCGTTCCACCAGCTCACCGGCACGGCGGACTTCGAACTGGACCGCGCGGTCGAGCTGCTGCGCAAGGCGGGCCACACGGAATGGGCGGAGCGTGTCCGCACGGAGATCCTCGGGCGCAACGTCATCCCCGGGCACTGGACGTTCCAGATCGTCGAGGCGTACGACCGGACGTACTACCAGGCGTTCCGGGACCTGGAGCGCGCGGCGGTGGACCGGCTCGCCGAGGGCCGTGACCATCTGTACGAGGCGGAGCTGAAGGAGGCCCGCCGCACCCGCAACCACCCGGACCACACGGCCCGTCCCGACAGCCCCGGCACCCGGCTCCCGAACAGTCCCTTCGCCTGACCCCGGCGCGCGGTGCGTGCCCCGACGGACGGTCACCGGGACCGCTCACGGGGTGCGGGCTCCGTCCCGCACCGGAAGCCGTCGCGGTGATCTCCTGTCGCGCGAGGGTCGCCCGGGACGCGCGGTGGGCCCGGTTCGGCCCTTCTATACGCTGATCACGTGGCGACAGCGAATCAGCGCGGGCAGCACGCGCACGAGCGGGGGACCGGAGCCGGTGCCGAGGAGAGCGACCTGCACGTCCTCGCGGCGCAGCTCCGGCGGATGAACGGCGAGATCAACCGCCTCGTGCAGAGCTTCGCCGGCACGCACGGACTGCACGCCACCGACGTCCAGGCACTCGCGGCGATCCTGGACGCACAGGAGCCCATGACGCCGGGGCGGCTGCGGGAGCACCTGGGGCTCACCTCCGGCGCGGTGACGGCGTGCGTCGACCGGCTGGAGCGCGCCGGGCACGTGCGCCGGGTGCGGGAGAGCGCCGACCGCAGGGTCGTCCATCTGCGCTACGTGCCCGACGCCCGGGCGGCGGCCCGGACGTACTTCCGTCCGCTGGCCGAGGCGGCCGCCGTCACCTGCTCGCGCTTCGACGACGGCGAACTGGCGGTGGTGGTCCGCTTCCTGGCGGCGATGAACGAGGAGCTGCGGCTGGTCCGGGCGCACGACCGCTGATTTTCCGGGCGATCGGGGCATCCGGGGGACAGGTCCGGGCAGAAACCGGTGTGTCGCGACGACCCCAAGTAACTCAATCATTGAGATTGTTTATGATCGAGTCACTTCCCTGCCGCTGGAGACCTGGAGACCCGAAGACCGATGTCCATCCCCTCCCGGCGAGCCCGCTGGCTCGTCCCCGTCGTCCTGCTCCTGGTCTGGCTCGGCATCGGCGGAGCGCTCGGCCCGTACGCCGGAAAGCTCGGTGAGGTCGCCACCAACGACCAGGCCGCCTTCCTGCCCCGCAGTGCCGAGTCCACCCGCGTCATCGACGCGCAGAAGGCCTTCCAGCAGGACGAGACCCTCCCCGTGATCGTCGTGTGGACCGCGGACGGCGGTGGCGCCGTCACCGAACACCGGGCGCCCGCCACCCGAGCGGTCGCGGGCCTCGAAGGGGAGCCCGGGGTCGCCGGCCCCGCGACGCCCGCCCTGCCCTCCGACGACGGGGAAGCCCTCCAAGCCGTCGTCCAGGTCGAGCCCGGCCTCGGCGACCGCCTGCCCGACGTCCTGGAGCACATCCGCGAAGCCGCCGGACAGGTCCCCGGAACCCACGCGCAACTCGCCGGACCGGCGGCCTCCCAGGCCGATCTCTCCGACGCCTTCGCGGGCATCGACGGGCTGCTGCTCGGCGTCGCGCTCGTCACCGTGCTGGTGATCCTGCTGCTCGTCTACCGCAGCGTCCTGCTGCCCCTGGTCATCATCCTCGGCGCCGTCTTCGCACTGGGACTGGCCTGCGCGATCGTCTACGCGCTCGCCGACCGGGACGTCGTACGCGTCGACGGGCAGGTCCAGGGCATCCTCTCCATCCTGGTCATCGGCGCCGCCACCGACTACGCGCTCCTGCTCACCGCCCGCTACCGTGAGGAACTGGCCCGGCACCCGGACCGCTTCGGCGCCATGCGCGCCGCACTGCGCGCCTCCTGGGGAGCCGTCGTCGCCAGCGCGGCGACCGTCGCCCTGGGGCTGCTGGCGCTGCTGCTCAGCGACCTGACCAACAACCGCGCGCTCGGACCCGTCGGCGCCATCGGCATCGTCTGCGCCGTCCTGAGCACGCTCACCTTCCTGCCCGCCGTCCTGGTCGTGCTCGGCCGGGCCGCCTACTGGCCGGCCAAGCCCGTCCGGACCGGCGACCCGGAGGCCGGGCACCGCCTGTGGCACCGTGTCGCCGCCCTGGTGGACCGGGCCCCGCGCCGCATCTGGGCGGTGTCGCTCGCCGCGCTGCTCGCCTGCGCCGCCTTCTCACCGACCCTGACCTCCAAGGGCGTGCCGCTGGACGAGATCTTCGTCAACGACACACCGTCCGTCGCCGCCCAGCAGACCCTGGCGCGGCACTTCCCGGGCGGCTCCGGCAACCCCGCCGTGATCATCGCGGACGCCGGCCGGCTCGACCCCGTCCTCGCGGCGGCCCGCGACACCCGCGGCGTCGCCTCCGCCGCCGCGGTGACCGCCTCCGGCCGCCCGGGCGGCGGTGAACCGAAGGTGGCCGACGGGCGGGTGCGCATCGACGCGACACTGCAGGCGCCGGCGGACAGCGACGCCGCCAAGAGCACGGTGGCCCGGCTCAGGTCCGCCGTCCACGACGTGCCCGGCGCAGACGCCCTCGTCGGCGGCTACACCGCGCAGCAGTACGACACCCAGCAGACCGCCGAACACGACCGCTCGCTCATCGTGCCCGTGGTCCTCGCCATCATCCTGGTCATCCTGATCGCCCTGCTGCGCTCCCTGCTGATGCCCGTGCTGCTCGTGGCGACGGTGGCGCTGAACTTCCTGGCCACGCTCGGCGTCTCGGCCCTCGTCTTCACCCATGTGTTCGGCTTCAGCGGCACCGACGCCTCCGTCCCGCTGTACGGGTTCGTGTTCCTGGTCGCCCTCGGCGTGGACTACAACATCTTCCTCATGTCCCGGGTGCGGCAGGAGTCGCTGGACCACGGCGTACGGGAGGGGATCCTGCGAGGGCTGACCGCCACCGGCGGCGTGATCACCTCGGCCGGCGTCGTACTCGCCGCCACGTTCGCCGCCCTCGGGGTGATCCCGCTGGCCTTCCTGGTGCAGATCGCCTTCATCGTGGCCTTCGGCGTCCTGCTGGACACACTCGTGGTGCGCTCGCTGCTGGTCCCGGCGCTCGCCCGCGACATCGGCGCCGTCGCGTGGTGGCCCGGGCGTCTCGGCCGCCGGACACCGGCCGGAGCGGCCGGGACCTCCGATTCCCGCCCCTGGAGTGGTGGCTGACCCCGGCGGGCTCACCCTCCAGGGGTGCCGGCCCCGGAGGGTGTGAGGGGGCGCACCGTGCCGAGGAAGCGCCGGACGGCGATCTCGATGACGACCCGCTCCGGGTTCGCCCGGGGTTGCCGGTAGCGGGCCGCGTACCGGGCCTCCGCGTCGCGGACCGCCTCGGCGTCGTCCCGCACGGTCGCGACGCCCTCCAGGGTGGGCCAGCGTCTGCCGTCCACCTGACTCACGGCGACGACGGGCCGCTCGGCCCGCCGGACGTTGCGCGCCTTCGCGGTGCCCCCGCTCGTGATGACGCGCGCCGTACGGGTGACGTGGTCGTACGTCACCCCGACCGGGACCAGGTGCGGGGTCCCGTCGGCGCGCGCCGTCGACAGGAAGCACACCCGGCGCTCCTGCCAGAACCTCACGAACTCGGCGTCCGCGTCCGTGTCGTGTCGTTCCTCGGCGTCCATCCTGTCTCCTTGAGTGAGCCGCTCGTGTCCCCGCCCTGACCCGCCTTCGCCGCGCGCGTCGCCTCCGCGGGCGGGACTCCCGTGGCGGTCGGCCGGCACCGACCGCGTGACCGGTCGACCGGGACCGGCCCGTAGCACCGGTCCCACGACCTGACCGTAGTCGGCGCCAGGCCGAAGCCTTGGGCCAGGGCACCGGTCGTGACACCGGTGCCGTCCGCCGAGCCCGGCCCGCGCCACCCCCGCCGCTCACTCGGTCCGCCCCAGGCACGTCCCCACCCTGTGGTGGACGTGCGCCGTGACCTGCCGCCCTCCATCCTCCTGCCCGGGCCGGGCGGTCGAGGGGGCCGGCGGTCGGCCGCCCCGGCCGGAACGCGGCCGACCGGTGAAGGGGCATCGGCCACCGTGACCGCGCAGTCGCCGAAGTCCTGCTCGCGGTGGCCCCGGTGGTCGTCCTGCGGCCCGGGCGCCGCACCGGGGCCGCCGGAGCAGACGCCCGCGACCGGCGCGGGTGGCCGTGCCGGGGGCCGGCCTCAGGCGGCGTCCCGGTCGCCTGACCGGGGTTCGGCCCGTGCCGGGTTCCGGGCCGGGGACGCTTCCCTGGCTCTGCCGCCCGGAACGAGACGCAGGTGGCGGCGCCGGGCGTGCCGGGGCGGCCCAGGATCACCGAAGAGCCGGTCCTCCAGGTACGTCATGGTGAACAACAGCAGCCCCAGTGCGGGCAGTAGCAGGACGGCAACGACAACCACGCCGCAGGTCCCCCCTCCGCTGTGGACGACTCCTCACGGGTGCCCGGGCCCGGGCCGGTGATGGGCCGGTCCCGGGTGAAGATGACGCAACCGTCTGACATAAGCGGTGAAAGGGGTAAAGGGGTGAATGCGCTCGTGGTGTTCCGGGCGTCATGTCCGGGCTGTCCGTGGACATGCGGGCCCGACGGCGGAGACGCCTGGACGCCGACCGCTGTCCTCGCGCGCCTCGCCGTGAAGACCGTGCCGCTCCAGCAGGGGGCGTCACCCGCGAGCTGCGCCGCCGGGTCGAGGACGCCCTGGACTGGGCGGGTACCGACAGCTTCTTCCCGCGGCGGACGGTACGGGTGCGTACCGACACCCCGGACTCCGGGCCCGGCGCACTGACGCGCTGACGGGGTCGGGCCGGGCGGACGGTGCCGATCGTGTTTGCGGGACCGGCAAAGATCTTTGCCGTCCGGTTCCGGCAGGTGCAGTCTGCACACAGGGCACGCGGTCGTCGCGCGTCCCCACCGAGCAGACGATCCGTCCGTCCCAGGAGGCACCCATGACCGACACGCCCGCGCCGGCTCCCGCAGAGTTCTGGGAAGCCCGCTACCGCGACACCGACCGCGTCTGGAGCGGACGCCCCAACGACCTGCTGGTCCGCGAGGCGAGCGACCTCGCGCCCGGCACCGCGCTGGACCTCGGCTGCGGGGAAGGAGCGGACGCCGTGTGGCTGGCCTCGCGCGGCTGGCGGGTCACCGGAGTGGACATCTCCGGCACCGCGCTCGAACGCGCCGCCGGGCACGCCGCGGACGCGGGGGTCGGTGAACGCGTCGACTGGGAACGTCACGAGCTGGGCACGTCGTTCCCCGAGGGCTCGTTCGACCTGGTGAGCGCCCACTACCTGCAGTCGCCGGTCGCTCTCGACCAGCGGACGGTACTGCGTGACGCCGCGCGTGCCGTGGCGGACGGCGGCACCCTGCTCGTCGTGCTGCACGCCGGGTGGCCGTCCTGGCAGACCGAACCGCCCTTCGACGTCGTCTTCCCCACCCTGGACGGGGTCCTCGCCGAACTCGCCCTGCCGGACGGCGAATGGACCGTCGAGACCAAGGAGACCGTCCGCCGGCCCAGCGCCTCGCCCCAGGGCGTCGAAGGCTTCCGTGAAGACCACGTGTGGCGCCTGCGGCGGAGGTGAGCCCCGGCCCCGCTGAACCGGTGCCGACGCTCCCGGCGCCCGCCGGCACCGGTTCAGCGGGGCGACCCGGAGAGCACCTGTCCATTTTGTTGAAAAAGTCATCTTCTGAGAATGTTGTGACGAGAGGCATGTTTTGTGGCTTCCCGGACACCTGTGGTGTGAAGGCCTTTGGCTACCAGAGGGAGATGGTGAAATGCCTTCCAAGGACAAGGTGCTCGAGGAAGTCCGCACCGAGAACATCGACATCGAAGCGGCACTGAACCCCGCCGAGCCCGACGGAGTCTTCCGCGACAGCCGCGAGTGCGCCGCGCTCGCCCTCCAGGCCGGAGGTGGCAAGCTGCTGCTTTCGCCGCCGACCCCGCGCCCGAAGAAGGGCTGACGGACCGACGGGAGCATTGAGATGGAGCAGTCGAGCACGTCAGCCCTTCTCCAGGGGACGGTGCTGGACCTCGCTTCCGACGTGGTCTCCGCTCTTCGGAGCGGAGACCACGTGCGAGCGGGGGGCACCCTGACGGGGAGCGCCGAAGGCGTCGCCGTCGCGGCGGTACGCGTCCTGGGCGCCGACACGCTGTTGCCCACCGCACTCCTGCGCGTTCCGCCCGAACCCGGGCGACTCGCGGTGTTCGAGGACGCCGTGGCGGCCCATCCGCCGCGCGCCGACGCGGCCCCCACCGTCGTATGGAGCCACTGGGCCATGGCCCGCGCCCTTCGTCGGCTCGAAGAACCCCTGACCCACCCGCTCGACGACGACGATCCGGGCGCCGAACCCGACGCCGGATGGCTCGACGACGCGGGCTGGCAGTACCTGACCCACCAGCTCGCCGTACTCGCCCCGCTCGCGCTGCCCGGCGAGGAGTGCGCGGTGACCCGTGCGGCCCGGCGCCGTCCGGTGGACGTCGCCCGCGGCTTCGTACGCGCGGTACGTCGCCGCGACTGGCAGCAGGCGGCCGGAGCCGGGCGCTGGCTCACCCTCCTGGACGGCGTGCCCGACACCCTCGGTCTCGAGGCCGGACTCGACTTCGTCCGGCTCATGGGCGGCAACGACCCGCGGGTGGCCCTGCAGCTGGAGGCGGCCCGGCTGATGCCGGCCGCAGTACTCCTGTGAGCGTGCGAGCGGTCGAGGAAACCGCCCTGGCCTGGGTGTGGGCCCACCGCGACCGCTTCGCGCTCGGCGACGACGCCCTGGCCGCCGACGGCCAGGTGAACCGCACCTGGAAGCCACTGGGCGAACTGGCGCAGGTCTGCGCGTCCGTGTCCGCGTGCGCCCCGCTGTCGGACCCGCTCCACACCCGCGTGTCCGACCTGCTGGACTTCGCCTGGCAGCAGACCCGCCGGGGCGAACTGTTCCTGCTGATGCAGTCGCTGGAGCCCTTCGCCACCTACCCGCTGGAGGTGTACGCGGCCTTCGCCTCGGCCGGTCACCGGCACCCCGGGTACGAGGCGTCCGCCGCCGTGGTGGCCCGCACCCGCGGCTGGCGGCTGACCGAGCAGTACCCCACCCGCCGGCTCGGTGTCATCGAGGCCGAGCGGCGCAGCGGCCTGAGCCCGCACGACCGGGTACCGCGGGCGCTCGGCCGCACCTGGCTGGGCGGCCTGCCCGAACCCTGGACCTTCGAACGCGCGGCCGGCTACGCGCTCACCCACGTCGTCTTCCACCTCACCGAATGGGGACGCACCGCCCAAGGGGTACCGCCGGACCTGGCGGACTATCTGCTGCACTGGCTGCCGCCCTGGCTCGACAGCTGCCTGGAGGCGCGGATGTGGGACCTGAGCTGCGAGTTGCTGGCGGTGGCGGCGAGCCTGCCGCGTCCGCCCGAACCGGCCGTCCTGGAGGACGCCTGGCAGCGCGTCGCGGCGGCACAGCACGTGTCCGGCGCGGTCCCCGAGGAGGGCGCCGTCCAGGACGCCGCCGGGTCCACCGACGGCGCCGACGCCGCCCCCTACGCCTTCACCGACTGCTACCACTCCACCCTGATGGCGGCGTTCGCGGCAGCCCTCACCACGGCACGGCTGAGGGACGTGGACCACGCCGGACAAGGAGTGCCGGGATGACGGACACCCGACTGATCCACCGCGTCGGAGCCGGTGCCCTGGAATGGCTGTGGGCCCACCGCGACGGCTTCCGGCTGGAGCCGGAGGTGGACCCCGAGATCGGCTTCCTGGAACGCTTCAAGCCGATCGGCGAACTCGCCCTCATCTGCAAGGTGCTCTTCCGCGAGGGCGTCGCCGGGTCCCGGCAGGCGCAACTGGCCCGCCGGCTGCTCGACGACACCTGGCGCGAAACCCTGGACGGGGGCCGCATGCTGGTGCGCGGACAGCGCATCGAGCCGTTCTCACCCATCCCGTTCGAGGTGTACCTGGCGTTCAAGGAGCTCGGCTACAGCCAGCCCGAGGTGGAGCGGGCCGCGGTCCTCAACCACCGGCTGGCGAGCTGGACGCGGATGCCGCTGACGCCGACCCGGCGCCTGGGCCTCTCCGCCTTCCAGCGCCGCTTCGGCCTGCCGCCCCGGCCCCCGGAGGCCGACCTGGTGGGCACCACCTGGCTGGCCGGCACCCCCGAACCGTGGACGGTCGAGGGCCATACCGCCTACGACATCACCCACACCGTCTTCCACCTCACCGACTGGGGCGAGAACCCCGACGGCCTGCCGGCCCCGATCGCCGACTACCTCGCCACCTGGCTCCCGGTCTGGATCGACGACTGGCTGGACCTGGAACGCTGGGACCTGCTCGGCGAACTCCTCGTCGTCGACGCCTGCCTGCCCCGGCCCACCCTCGACGAACCCGCCTGGCGGGGCTTCGCCGCCGCACAGCAGCCCGACGGCGCCATGCCCGCGATACGGACGATGCCCGCGGGCGACCCCGAGGCGGTGTTCGACATCGTCTACCACCCGACGCTGGTCGCGGCCTTCGCCTCCCTGCTGGCCACCTCCCGCGCCCTCACCGCGCTGGCGCACACCGGCTCATGACGGGCCGCCCCACGCCGTGGCCGGGCGACCCCGACGACGAAGGGAACGCCCCGCCGGAGCCCGGGCTCCCCGAACCCGCCGACGAGGCGGCCCTGCGGGCACGGCTGGCCGACGCCGTCGACGCCGCCGACGCACCCGACGTCGTCTTCGCCGTCTCCCGGCACGGCCGGCGCACCCTCCACAGCGGCGGCACCGCCCCGCCCCGCGCGGTCCCCCGCGAGGACCTGCGCTACGAGATCGGGTCGGCCTCCAAGACGCTCGCCGGACTGCTGCTCACCCGGCTGATCCGGCACGGTGTCCTCACCGGGGGCGAACCGGCCGCAGCCTGCCTGGACGCCGACCGGCCGGTAGGCCCCCACCCCGTGACGCTCGCCCACCTCATCACCCACACGTCGGGACTGCCCGCCCTGCCGGCCGACTTCTTCCCCCGCGCCCTGCCCGCCTGGCGCACCAACCCCTACGCCCGCTACCCGGCCGAGCGGCTGACCGCCACCTTCCTGCGCCACCGCCCGCGGCACCGTCCCGGAGCCCGCTGGCACTACTCCAACTACGGCGTCTCCGTGCTCGGACACGCCGTCGCCGCGGCCACCGGCACGGCATGGGAGGACCTGCTCACCGGGTACGTCCTGCGCCCGCTCGGCCTGAGCGGCACGGCCCTGCGCGCGGAGGACGAGAAGACCGACGCCACCGGCCACCGCAAGGACGGCCGCACCCCTGTCCCGGCCTTCGACGCCGGCGGCTTCCAGGCGGCCGGGGCCGTCCGGTCCACCCCGCACGACCTGCTCGCCTTCCTCGAGGCCCACCTCGACCCGGCCGGCTCACCGGCCGCCGGCGCGCTGGGGGCCGTACGGGTGCCGGTGCTGAGGCGCGGGCTGGGCCACCGGCACGTGCACACGGTGACGTGGTTCCGGCACCCCACCGACGGCGGGCCGATGTACTTCCACAGCGGCGCCACCCTCGGCCAGCAGGCGTTCCTGGGGTTCCGGCCCGACACCGGCACGGCCCTGGCCGCGGTGTGCACCCGGCGCTTCCGCGCCCACGACCCGTTCATCGCCACGGCCTACTCGTTCCTCGCCGGGGAATGACGAAGGCGCGGGGCCGCCTCCGGCAGCGACCCCGCGCCCGGTCCGCCGTACGGCGGCTCACCGTCCGTCAGACACGCTGCCACAGGGCCGGCGTGTTCTCGGGCGACCAGACACCCTGCGCCTGGTGGTTCTGCAGGCACCGGTACCGCAGGCCCGCGTGGGACACCGTGGCCCCGACCTCGTAGACGCGGCCCGCGGCCCACGCGTCCGCCGCCGCGTCGTCCTGCGGCGCGGGCGTTCCCGCCGAGCCGGACGTGGTCGTCAGGGTGAGGCCGAAGTCGCTGAGCAGCGGGTTGATCGGCTGGTAGAAGGTGGTCCCGCCGTTCGTGCAGTCACCGGAGCCGCCGGACGTGGTGCCCTGGGCCTGGGTGCCCGCGACGAAGGGGCCGCCGGAGTCGCCGGGTTCGGCGCACACCGTTGTCTCGGTCAGCCCGTCGACGGTGCCCTCCGGGTAGCTGACGCTCGTGTCGTGCTGCCGGATCGTGCCGCAGTGCCATCCGGTGGTGGAGCCGGAACGGCACACCGAGGCGCCGACGAGCGCCTCCACCGAGCCGGTGACCTGCACCTTCTGGCCGTTCTGCGCCCTGACGTCGGGGGTGGCGGTCCAGTCGGCGTTCACGCCCACCCAGGCCATGTCCTTGCCGGGGAAGGTCGAGGCCCGGAAGGTGCCCTGGTCGGCCTCGTTGAACCCGGTGGTGGGGTCGCCCGGGTCGCCGCAGTGACCGGCCGTGGCGAATCCTTGCTGGGCGTCCTGGGTGACGGAGAACCCGACCGAACAGCGGGCCTGACCGTCGATGTAGTAGGCGTCGCCGCCGACGAGGTCCTCCAGTACCCGCGGCCGGTGCGGCGAGACGCGGACGCCCACGTTCTGGTCCTCGACCCCGGCGGCCTCGACGAACGCGGCCGCGGCCGACCGGCTCGTGGCCTGCACCACGACCCGGTTGGTCCGCACGTCGACGTACCAGACCGGCGTCTTCGGGGTCTGCGTACGGGCGGCGGCGGCGTTCAGCTTCTCCTTCACCGCGCGGAGCTCGCCCAGCCCCCTCTCGACGACCGCGGCCCTGGCGCCCTGCGCCTCGATGGCGGCGGTGTCCGCGGCGTCGGTGGTGGCGACGGTCAGCTCGGCGGAGGCCGCGCCGCTCACCCAGGCCCCGGCGAAGCGGTCGCCCAGGGCGTTGCGCAGCAGGCCCGCCCGGGTGCCCGCCTCCGCCTCGTTGACCAGCCGGGCCGCCGCCTGCTCCGCCGTCAGCCCCAGGTCGCGCTCCATCGCGCGCAGTACGTGCGTCGACGCCTTGCCGGCGGAGGGCGTCCGGGCGGTGACGCGCTGCGGCTCCGGGGCGGTCGGGGGTGCGGCCGAGGCGGCCGCGGGGAGAGCGGTCAGGACCAGGGCGCCGAGCGCGGTCAGGGCGGCGCGGCGGCTGCGCGCGGCATGTCTGCCGACCATGCGATGTGCCTCCTTCGAGGGCTGTGCGAGACAGCGGGGATCGGTGAGTGACCGTGGATCACGGTGCGACTGCGGCGAAGTCACAGTCCTTGCCGGAAAGATCCGCGGCGATGCCGGGACCGGGCGTCTTTCGCGCGATGGGGGACGTGGGGGGTGCCAAGTGCAGTACGCGCACGCGTACGCCGGGCCGGGGTCAGGCGGGCTTCAGCCCCGGGGCACCCGCCTCGGTGACGAAGGACGCGGCCGTGCTGATGGCAGCGCCGGGCGTGGTGACCGCGGAGACCGTCCTGAAGTCGAGGCGGGCGGCTTCGCGGTCGAGTCCGACCCGGACGTAGCCGCGCTTGCCGTTGTAGAACCTCATGTGCGGGTTGGCCCGCAGGTACAGATCCCAGTTGGCGGGCTGCTCCACGCCGTCCCGGCCGCTGGCCACCGACGTGCAGGTGACCTCCGTGCCGATGGTGGCCGACGCGGGGTCGTCGAAATCGTCCTTGACGTCGAGGGCGTAGCCCACGTGCACGTCGCCGGTGAGGATCAGCCAGTTGTCGACCCCGGCGGCCTTCGCCCCGGCGACGACCCTCTCGCGTGAGGCGCGGTAGCCGTCCCAGGCGTCCATCGAGACCGCGGCGTCGGCGGTCACGTCGAACTTCCGCTGGGAGAAGCAGACCTGCTGGGGCATGACGTTCCACAGCGCGGCCGAGCTCTGCCAGCCGTCGAGCAGCCATTGCTCCTGCGCGGCGCCGGTGATGGTGCGCGCCGGGTCGTCCGACTCGGGCCCGGGGGCGTGCGGCCGGTCGTCGTAGGCCTGGTCGGAGCGGTACTGCCGGGTGTCGAGGATGTCGAACTGGGCGAGCGTGCCCCAGTGCAGCCGGCGGTACAGCCGCGCGTCGGGCCCCTGGGGCAGCTGGGCGGCGCGCAGTGGCTGGTTCTCCCAGTACGCCCGGTAGGCGGACGCCCGTCGCAGCAGGAACTGGTCCGGCGGGATGTCGTTCTCCGGGATGCTGCCGGCGTAGTTGTTCTCGGTCTCGTGGTCGTCCCAGGTGACGACGAACGGGTGCGCGGCGTGCGCGGCCCGCAGGTCCGCGTCGCTCTTGTAGAGCGCGTAGCGCATCCGGTAGTCCGCGAGGGTCATGGTCTCGCGGTTGAACACGTCGGGCAGGGCGATGTCGGTGTAGCGGCGCTCCCCGCCGGCCGAGTTCACCGCGTACTCGTACAGGTAGTCGCCGAGGTGGAAGACCACGTCGACGTCGTCCTCGGCGAGGTGCCGGTGCACCGTGTAGTAGCCGTCCTGGTAGGCCTGGCAGGCGACGGCCGCCAGTCTCAGCGCCGACGTGGCGCTGTCCGCCGGCGGTGCGGTGCGGGTGCGGCCCGTCGGGCTGAGCCAGGTACCGGTGCGGAAGCGGTAGTAGTACACCGTGCCCGGCGCCAGGCCCAGGACGTCGACGTGCACGCTGTGGGCGTACTCGGCGTGTGCCTCGGCGGTGCCCCGGGTCACGACGGCCGCGAAGTGCTCGTCGAGGGCCACTTCCCACTCGACCGTGACCCGCTCCGTGCCCATCCCGCCGTCCTCCGCGAACGGCTCCGGCGCCAGCCGGGTCCACAGCAGCACCGAGTCCGGCAGGGGATCACCGGAGGCGACGCCGAGGGTGAACGGGTCGCTGCTGATCCGGGCGGTCCGCAGGGGTGCGGCGACCGCGCCGCGGGCCGGCAGGTTGGTGGAGAAGGCGAGCGCGGCGGCGGCCGCGGTGACGGTGAGGAAACGCCGGCGGCCGAGGTGCCGGGCGGCGGCGCCCATCACGGCGTCGTGGGGGGAGAAGGCGTGCTCGGCCAGTGAGCTGCGACGGCCCGTGGGCGCCATCTGCTGTCCTCTCGTACGGGGCGGGCGGTCCGTGGGCGAACGGCACGGGGAACCGGGTGGGCCCCGGGCGGTCGCCCCACGCACGCCGGCACGGGGTACTCGCGAGGGGGCGAGCCGGTGTGCGTCGTCCATGCCCGGGTTCCGTCGCGCGGTGGCGCCGACCCGCGATGCGCGGACCCCGCATGCTAAGCAGACATAACGGCGTAAACCGTCAGGACGTGCGGAGTGATCACACAGGAGGAGGTACGCGCGTGTGGGCGCCTGCCCGCCGGGGCACCCGGGGACGACGGGTGAGGCGGGGGGCACGGGAGAGGAAGGCGGCGGGTGGAGCCGATGGCCAGGGCACGGCGTTACGACGTGGCGGCCTCCGGCCGCTGGTGGGACGAGGACGACAACCGCTGGCTGCCGGCCGGCGAGGTGCACGCGTGGGAGCAGGGCAGGAACCAGACCGTGTGCGGTCTCGCGCTGCACCGTTCGCAGCTGTCCCGGTTCCCGGCCGTCACCTGGACCGACGTACTGCCCGAGTCCGGCGGCGCGGCCGACGCCGTCCGCCGGGTCTGCCCCCGCTGCGCGGCCGCGGCCGGCCGCCGGGGCGCGGACGCCCGCCCCGGCTGGCGGCGCACCGACCCACGGCCGTAGGGCCGGCCGGAGGGCCCGGACCCGGGGTGCCGCGGCCGCTCGGTCCGCCGTCTACGACGGCAGCGGCGAGCGGCTGACGCGGATCTTGGACTGGCCGTGCGGACGCTGCTCCCAGTCCTCCATGAACCGGGCGTGCAGACCGTGCCTGCGGGCCAGCGCGAGCAGGGTGTCGGTGCGGTAGTAGAAGTCCTCGCGGAGGACCTGGTGTTCGGTGCCCTCGGTGCGGTCGAAGGTGAAGTCGAAGAACCCGGAGTCGGTCAGGACGCGGCCGACGTGGGAGAGGCACTCCTCGATGACGTTCAGCGGCGAGTGGGAGAAGACGCTGTGCGCGTGGACGACGTCGAAGTGGTCGTCGGGCAGGAAGTCCAGTGTGAGGTCCCCGGTGATGGTCAGATGGGGGAGCTTGGCCTGGAGTCCGCGCTCGCTCAGCGTCTTCTTGGCGGCGATCAGTATGTCCGGCGAGATGTCGATGCCGTAGTAGTGGCCGGTGTCGAGGTGGTCGATGAAGCGCCAGCCGCCGCGCAGGTTGCCGCAGCCGATGTCGAGCATGCGGTGCCCGGGGCGCAGCCCGTGCTCGACGAGGTACTCGAACTGCATCTGCCCGAGCGCCAGCCAGCGGTCGTGGGTCTGGCTGCCGACCGCGGCCTCGGGGTTGCGGCGGGTGTCGGAGGCCATCACGGCCCGGTAGTAACCGACGTGGTCCGGGTGCTTGATCCGCAGCCACGCGTCGCGGCCGGCCCGGCGGACGTAGGGGCCGACGCGTTCGGGGTGGCGCAGCGCGTACCCGACCTTGTGGGTGAGCGCGGCGCGGTTGCTGCGCAGTTTCTTCGGGGACTTGGCGTCCTTGGGCATGAGCGGATCGACCTCCGTGTGACGTGTGCGGGTGGGGCGGTGAGGAGGATGCCGGAGAGGGTGTCAGACCCGGCGGCGCAGCAGGAGGACCGTGACGGCGGTGAGTCCCAGGGCGAGGCCGCCGAGGAGGGCGGTGTCGGTCCACTGGAACGTCCAGTAGTCGCCGGCCGGGTTCGCCTCGTAGAAGCGGGCGACGTAGCCGTGCTGGGACATGCACTCCTTCAGCTCGCGGCCGGACGGGTAGGGGCAGTTCAGGACGGACTCGCGGCGGCCGGAGGCCGTGATCAGGCCGTAGTGCCCGGTGGACCACTTGTCGCCCATCGGTGGTTTGGGCTGCCACCCGTCGCTCACGTACCGGTGCGGCGGGACCAGCAGGCGGGCTCGGTGCGTCCACTGCACCAGGACCGTGACCGCCGCCGTGACCAGCAGCGTCCAGGCCATTGCGGACAGCACCCGGCGCGTCAGCAGCCCGGCGAGGGTGCCCACGGCCAGGCCGGACAGCGCGGCGGCGACGGTGGCGGGGCCCGAGCCGGTCAGCGCGGTGGCCTCGTACCAGAAGACGCCGTAGCTGCGGTTGACGGCGGGTTCCCACCACCACCGGAACAGCAGGGCCAGGGTCCCGGAGAGCAGCACGGTGCCCGTCGCGGCGAGCGCGAACCGGGACGCGAACCACTGGGCCCGGCTCACGCCCTGGGCCAGGACCATCCGGTGGGTGCCCAGTTCCCGGTCGCGGCCCAGCAGGGGTGCGCCCCAGAACATGCCGATCAGGGTGGGCAGGGCGATGTTGAGCGCGCCGAGGAGCTTGAGCGGCTCGACGTCCAGGAACTGGGGCAGGCCGTCCGCGGAGCGGACGCAGTACAGCGGTCCGGGGTCGCAGTGGTCGAACAGCCCGCTGTGCAGGTCGTCGAGCATGCCGGAACGGAAGTACGCGGCGAGCGCGGCGGTGGCCACGAGGACCGCCGCGCCGCAGACGACCAGTACCCGCTGCTGGCGCCAGGCCAGCCACAGCGTGCCCTTCACGCCGCCCTCTCCTTCGTGTCGTCGGCATCGGACCGGAGGTGGCCGAGCAGGATCTCCTCCAGGCCGGGCCGCTCGACGTGCCAGTTCCCGCCGAGCGGGCCGCGCGGCCGCACCAGGGCGGTCAGCTGCCGTCCGTGCGTACGGCGGTGCACCACGGTGTGCTCCCGCAGTGCCGGCGCCTCGTCGGCGTGTCCGGTGACCAGGGTGTGGCTCTCACGGAGCGCGTCGGCGTCCTCGCTCAGCTCCACCCGGCCGGCCCGCAGCAGCAGCACCCGGTCGCAGGTCTGCTCCAGGTCGGGCAGGACGTGCGAGGACAGCATGATGCTCACCTCGCGCTCCGCCGCCTCGGCCATCAGCGTCGCCATGATCTCGCCGCGCACCACCGGGTCGAGGTCGGCGAGCGGCTCGTCGAGCAGCAGCAGTTCCGGCCGCTTGCCCAGGGCCAGCGCGAGCGCCACCCGGGTGCGCTGACCGGGGGACAGCTCGCCCACGCGGGCGGCCGGCGGGATGTCGCCCTCCCGCACGACCCGCTCGGCGACCGGGTGGTCCCACGCGGAGTTCAGCTTGCCGCCCATGCGCAGGGTGTCGGCCACGGTGAAGCGGGGGTAGAGCGGCTTGTCCTGGGTGAGCAGGGCGACCCGGGTGCGCGCCGCGGCCGTGTCCGGGGCGGTGTCCAGCGCCCGGATCTCCCCGTGCGTGGGCCGCAGCAGCCCGCCGGCCAGGTGCAGCAGGGTGCTCTTGCCCGCGCCGTTGCGGCCGACCAGGGCGGTGATGCGGCCGCGCGGCACCGTGAACCCACAGTCCCGCAGGGCCCATTCGGCGCGTGCCCGGTAGCGGAACCCGAGGTCCCTGGCGTGCAGCGCGGCGGGCTCGTCGGGCCCGGTCATACGTCCTCCTGTGTCCTTCCCCGGTCGTCCGGGTCGTTCTCGTGCCGCTGGTGCGGCTCGTGCTCGTGCTCGTGCTCGTGCTCGTCCAGGGCCGCCGTGACCAGGGCGAGTACGTCGTCCCGCTCCAGTCCGGCCGACCGGGCCCGGGCGACCCACCCGGTGAGCTCCGTACGCAGGGGCGAGTCGTCCTCCGCGCCGGGCCGTGCCAGCGACCGCGTCACGAAGGTGCCGAGTCCGCGCCGCGACCGGACCAGGCCGGCCTGTTCCATGTCGCGGTAGGCCCTGAACACGGTGTTGGGGTTGATGGCGGTGGCGGCGACGACCTCCCTGGCCGTCGGGAGTCTGTCCCCGACCCGCAGGACACCCATCCGGAGTGCCTGTTCGGTCTGCCGCACGATCTGTACGTAGGCGGGGATGCCGCTCTGCCGATCGATCCGGTACTCGACCACGTCACCTTCCATGCTTTCATTAATTCATTAGCAGAAGCATGATCAACTGAGGACCGGTTGTCAAACGGGGAGTTCGCGTGGACTGACAGTCCAGACATTGGACGTGTAGTCTCGGTTCATCCGCCGGCCCAGTAAGGAGGCACCTGGTGAGCGAACCGTCCCCGGACGCCGAACGGGACGCCGTCCTCGCCGCGTTGCGCCCCGTCGTCGACGGGATCGCGGCGACGTTCGGCCCGGTCTGCGAGGTGGTCCTGCACGACTACCGGCGCCCCGAGCGGTCGGTCGTGGCCGTCGCCGGCTCGGTGACCGGGCGGACGGTGGGCGGGGCGATGAGCGAGATCGGCATGCGGGTCCTGGCCCGCGGCGACGAGGCGCGGGACGAGCTGAACTACGTCACCCGGACCGGTGACGGCATCCTGCTGAAGTCCTCCACGATGGTGCTGCGCGACTCCACGGGGGCCGTGTTCGGGGCCCTGTGCGTCAACCTGGACGTGACCGCCGTCGACCGGGCCCAGGCGCTGCTCGGTGCCCTGGCCGGAGCCGCGGGCACCCCGGCCGATCCACCCGCGACCGCCTTCGGCGACGACATCGACGCGGTGGTCGACGCCATCGTGGACGCCCACCCGCTGCGCCGGGACAGGAGCTGGGCGGCACTGGACCGCGCACAGCGCCTGGAGCTCTTCCGCGACCTGGACGGGCGCGGAGTGTTCGCCGTACGCCGCTCGGTCGAGCAGGTCGCCGCCCGGCTCGGCATCTCCCGGGCCTCCGCCTACAGCTACCTCTCCCAGGCCCGCGCCGCGACCGGCCCGGCCGCCGACCCCGCTGGAGGACACGCGTGACGACCACCACCCCGCCGGTCACCCTCGACGACGTCCGTTCCGCCGCCGCCCGGCTCCGGGGCGTCGCGAACCGCACCCCGGTGCTGCGCTCACGCACGCTGGACGCCCTCGTCGGCGCCGAGGTCTTCCTCAAGTGCGAGAACCTCCAGCGGGTGGGCGCCTTCAAGTTCCGCGGCGCCTACAACGCGGCCTCCCGCCTCACGCCGGAGCAGCTGTCCCGCGGCATCGCCGCCTACTCCTCCGGCAACCACGCGCAGGCGGTCGCCCTCGCCGCGCGCGAGCTGGGCACCACCGCCGTGATCGTCATGCCCGAGGACGCGCCGCCCTCCAAGCGGGCCGCCACCGCCGGCTACGGCGCCGAGATCGTCACCTACGACCGCTACACCGGCGACCGCACCGCCCTCGCCGAGGCCCTGGCCGCCGAACGCGGGCTGAGCCTGATCCCGCCCTACGAGCACCCGCACGTCATCGCCGGGCAGGGCACCGCAGCCCTCGAACTCGTCGAGGAGACGGGGCGGCTGGACGCGCTGATCACCCCGGTCGGCGGCGGCGGGCTGATCGCCGGGTGCGCCACCGCCGTCAAGGGCCTGCACGCCGGCACCCGGGTGCTCGGCGTCGAACCGGAGGCCGGCGACGACACCAGGCGCTCCCTTGAGGCGGGCCGGCGCGTCACCGTCCCGGTTCCGCACACCATCGCCGACGGCCAGGCCCTGCCCACCCCCGGCGAGCTGACGTTCTCCCTCAACCGGCGACTGCTCGACGGGGTCGTGGCGGTCTCCGACGACGAGATCCGGGACGCGATGCGGTTCGCCTTCGAGCGGCTGAAGACCGTCCTCGAACCGAGCGGCGCCACCCCGCTGGCAGCCCTCCTCACCGGTCGCGCCGGCCCGCTGCCCCGCCGTGTCGGCGTGATCCTCTCCGGCGGCAACGTGGACGCCGAACGCTTCGCCCGGCTGTGCGGCACGCCGGGCTGAGACCGTGCCGTCCCCCGGATGGCGGTGCCGAGTTGACAGGCGGACGATGGGGTGGTGGGCAGGGAAAGGAGGAGCGTCATGCTCGACGTCAAGACGCTCGACAAGCCGGACGAGCGGCGCGATTTCCCCCGGGGACACCTCGAGGCCGTGCACATGGAGGGCCTCGACTTCGCCGTGGCCACCTTCGAACCGGGCTGGCGCTGGTCGGAGTCCGTGGCGCCGCTCGCGGGCACCGACAGCTGCCAGGTCCACCACAACGGCTACGTCGTCCGCGGCCGCATGCGGATCCGCATGGACGACGGTGCCGAGAGCGAGGTGGGCCCCGGTGACGTCTTCGTCTGCTCGCCCGGGCACGACGCCTGGGTCGTGAGCGACGAACAGTGCGTGGTCCACGACTTCGCGGGCGGTATGGCCAGGGAGTACGCCAAGACCGACTAGGCGGCGAACCATCCCGGTCAACGGGTGGGAGGGGGGGGGGCGGCCGGCCCGCCCCCCCCCCCCCCCCCCCCCACCCCCCCCCCCCCGCGCGCCCCCCCCCCCCCCCCGCCCACCCCCCCCCCCCCCCCGCCCGCCCCCCCCCGCG
>NZ_JBNGGE010000076.1:0-25308 GCF_049975785.1 Streptomyces sp. WG7 | reverse complement strand
GAGCCACTCGTCCACCGTGACCTGACTGAGCGGTGCGCGCGCTGCCTCGTAGCGACGATGCACGATGCTCGCGTACTCCGCCTTCGCCTCCCTCAGCGTCCCGAACGTACGGGTCACCTGCTTACGCTTCCCCGTGACCGGATCGGGGCCCGCATCGACCACGAACCGGTACCGAACCTTCCCCTTGGCATTGGGGGCAAGCTTCTTGATCGGATAAGACAGGACTACTCGCTTTCCTTGGAGTGTGGGAGCCCCAGCGCAGCCTTCTGTGTTGATGTCGAACACCAAGCCCGGGGGGCTGACGAGCCCCTCCAAGGATTGCCGTGATCGCCGGTTTGGCCAACCGGCGATCACGGTCTATGTTTCGCTCGTCGCCAACCAGGACCGAACCTCAGGACCCCGATGAGAGTGGCCATCCCATCGATGCTGTGCGGGTACGGACCCTCCAGGGAGACCGGTGTCCAGTTGGAAGATGGAGGACGGCTCCCCGGTGGGCGACGCGGAGTTTCAACCCAACCTTGACATGCTGATGCTCGAGGCCGACGCCTTGTCCTGCCCATAGAGGGAGGGTCCGCGATCTGGTCCGCCGATGCATCCACGCCCGCCCCCCAGCGCGAGGGCGTTGGCATACCGATCAGCGGTGACGGTGTCACCGGCGCGCACGCACAGACCGCGCTTCAGTCCACGCAGGGGGATCGGCCGGCCCACGCCTCCGGCGCCTCACTGTCCGGCTTTCCTGTATCGACCACCACGTGTCCCGGCCACGGGCGGGGGCACCCGATGCCCACCGCGCCCTTGACCGACCGTTCCCTGCCGGCTCTCATCCAGGGCTACTCCTGGTTGCCCGGTGTCCTGGGGGAACGCTCCGACGGCGTGGCCCGCACCCGGGTGCTCGGCAAGCTGGCGCTCGTCGTGCGCGGACCGGAAGCTGCCGTCCACACGCTCGACGGCGATGCGCACCGCGCCCGCAAGGAGTTCTTCCTGCCGCTGCTGCACCCTGACCGTATCGCCGGTCTCGTCGACCACGTGACGGCCGCGTGGGACGATGCGGTCCGGGAGTGGGGCGGGGCGGAGCAGACCGTGCTGTTCGACGCGGCGAGCGTGGTGCTCACCCGCGGCGTGTGCCGCTGGGCGGGCGTTCCATTCGACGAGGACACCGAAGAGACGAAGGACCTTGCCCGCGACCTGGTCGCCATGGTCGACGGCTTCGCCACCGCCGGGCCACGGCACTGGCGAGCGCGCCGTGCCCGCAGCCGCCAGGAGCAGCGCTTCACCCAGCTGGTCGCGGACGTGCGCGGCGGCGAGGCAGCGGCCCCTGACGGATCGGTGCTCGCCGCCGTGTGCGAGCACCGGGAGGCAGATGGCGAACTGCTCCACCCGCACACGGCCGCGGTCGAGCTGCTGAATGTCCTGCGTCCCACCGTCGCGGTCTGCTGGTTCGTCGCCAACACGGCGCACGCGCTGCATCTGCAGCCCGGCCAGCGTGAGCGGCTGCGCGGCGGCGGCCCCGCCTACGCCGCCGCGTTCGTGCACGAGGTGCGTCGTTTCTATCCGTTCGTGCCGTTCCTCGGCGGCCTGGCCGTCCGCGATCTGGCCTGGCGGGGGGTGTCGCTGCCGGCCGGTGGGATGGTGCTGCTCGACGTCTTCGGCCAGAACCACGACGAGAAGCTGTGGGGCGACCCGTTCGTCTTCCGCCCCGAGCGGTTCCTCGGGCACGCTGTCGAGCGGGACGAACTGGTCCCGCAGGGCGGCGGCGAGTCACGCACCGGTCACCGTTGCCCCGGGGAAGGGCTGACCATCGGACTGCTCGAAGCTCTCGCGCTTCGTCTTTCCGATCTCGACTACGCCGTCCCCGACCAGGACCTGAGGATTTCCCTGCGGCGTATCCCGGCGCGAGTGCGCAGCGGCTTCGCCGTACGGAACGTGCGGACGACGAGTTAGCGCACGCCGACGCCCGTGTGCGCTGCGCACCGTTGAGCGGGCGAGCTGCCCGCCAGCGGCTTCTCCTCGGACCGGCCTGTGGTACGCCGGTCCGAGCGCTGTGTACTGTCGGCCCCGCCCTCCGCGCCCGTCAGAGGGTGGGGCCCTCCCGTCAGGCAACGGATACCGGGGACTCGGCGCCGCCGAACAGATACCTCGGACGGGCGCGGCGACGCCCGTCCGCCCCTCAGGAGGGCTGCTCGGGGGCCTTGCCGGTTCCCGGTTCCGCCAGTCGCCGGTGGGCCGCCGCCTTGACCCCGTCAGGCAATACCTTCCCCGCCAGCTCCTGTGCCTTGGTCTTCAACGACCCGGTCACGGCCTTTCCCTCGCCCGTCACGATCGCTTCGAACGCCTGCTCGGCCACTTGTGCCGGATCGTCCTTCTTCATGGTGCCGATCCGCGTGTCGTCCGCCATGCCCGCCCGGTCGAAGAAGGCCGTATCCGTCGGTCCCGGCATAAAGGCAGTCACCGTCACACCGGTGTCCTTCACCTCCTCCGCCAGTGCCTGGGCGAAGGACTGCACGAACGACTTGGACGCGTTGTACACGGGCTGGAAGGAACCGGGCATCGTCGAGGCGACGGACGAGGTGAAAGCGAGCCGGCCCGCTCCTCGCGCCACCATGGCCCGCAGGAGCGGCTTGGCCAGCCGCACGGTCGCGGTGACATTGAGGTCGATGACCTCTTGGTCGTCGGCGAGATCGGTGTCCACGAAGGCGCCGCCCCGGCCCACCCCGGCGTTGAGGACGGCGACGTCGACGGTCAGTCCGTCGAGCGCGTCAAGGAGGCGGAAGCGTCCCTCGCCGGTCCGGAGATCGGCGCGCACCGCGCTGACCTCCGCTCCCGACTCCCGCAGGTCCTGGGCGGCGGACTCCAGCGCTTCGTCCTCGGCGTTCACCACCAAGTCGTAGCCGTGGTGCGTGAACTGCCGGGCCAGTTCGTGGCCGATTCCGCTGGACGCGCCGGTGATCAGGGCGAGTGGCCGTGTGTCAGTCATGACAGACGGGTAACCGCCGCGCCTCGTGCCACGCCTTGGGGGGGAGGTCGCAGGACCGTCACGCGCAGGCTGCGCACGCACGCGGTGAGCGGAAGAGCAGGAAAGAGCCCGTTACCAGCCCTCGCACTCGGGAACACATGTCGCATCAGTTCAACCGCCGCCCCTCGGCCCCCGTGCGGGAGGCGGCACACCGGAGAAGGGGAGTCCATGACCAAGGCGCGAGACATCATGACCGGCGGAGCCGAATGCGTCGGTGCCGAAGAGACGGTGCTGGACGCGGCCCGCAAGATGAAGGACCTCGGGGTCGGCGCCCTGCCGATCTGCGGCACCGACAACAAGCTGAAGGGTGTCCTGACCGACCGGGACATCGTGGTGAAGGTCCTGGGTGCCGGCAAGGACCCGGCCACCTGTCCGGCCGGGGAACTGGCCCAAGGTGAGGCCGTCACCATCGGAGCCGACGACGACGTGCAGGAGATCCTGCGCACCATGTCCGCGCACAAGGTGCGCCGCCTGCCGGTGATCGACGGGCACGACCTGGTCGGCATGGTCGCCCAGGCCGATGTCGCCCGTTCCCTGCCCGACCCCCAGGTCGGTGATCTGCTGCAGGCCCTGTCCACCGACTGACCTCGCCCCCGCCCCGAGCCCCCTACTGGAGACTCGCATGAACGCTGCTGTCCGGGACATGCTCGCCGCTTACCCCGCCGACCTGGGCGGTGTGGATCGTGACAAGCTCGCCCACTGCATCGAGAAGTGCGTCGCCTGCGCTCAGGCGTGCACGGCGTGCGCGGACGCCTGCCTGTCGGAGGAGATGGTCGCCGAACTGACCACGTGCATCAGGACCGACGCCGACTGCGCCGACGTCTGCGCCGCGACGGCCGCCGTCCTGTCCCGCCACACGGGTTACGACGCCAACGTCACCCGGGCCGTCCTCACGGCGTGCGCCACCGTCTGCAAAGCCTGCGGTGACGAGTGCGCGAGCCACGCCGAGCGGCACGAGCACTGCCGCGTCTGCGCCGAGGCGTGCCGCCGCTGCGAGGAGGCGTGCAACGACCTGCTTGCCTCCCTCGGCTGACGCCCGCGCGGCTCGGCTGACGCCCGCGCGGCCGAGCCGGGCCCCACGGGGTCGACGTTTCCCGCATAGCCGGACCGTTGCTGCCTGGGGACGCACGCACAACGAATCAAGGTTGTTCCAAGCCCGGCACGAGAAGACGGCCGCCTTCCGGGCCGTCGGGGCGGAATGCCGGAAGCCCACCGGCGTGCTGACCCACCGGGATGGAGTCGACGTCGGTGTCCCGACCGGCGCTAGAGGCTGGTCAGAATCTGCGGGCCAAGGTTCTTGATCATGGTGTTGGTCCAGCGCATCTGCCGCAGGGTCTGCGGGTGGCAGTGCGCGGTGAGGGTGAGGATCCGGTCGTCCCGGGTGGCTTGGGCGGCCTGGGCGAGCATTTCCCAGTACAGGGAGTTTTCGGTGGCTCCCACGTGCAGGTCACGCAGGTCGCGCAGCAGGAGCAGACCGGGCTCGGGTCGGCGTCCCACGGCCTCCGCCGCCTTCTCCCGGAGCATCGTCAGGACGCCTGGGTCGGATACGTCGGGAGATTCGTCGAGGGTCAGGCCGTAGTGGCGGCCCGTGTCGGCCAGTCGTTGGACGTGTTCACGGGACCAGAGGGCCAGATCGGTGGCGACGTGGTGGATCTCGTGCTCGGTGCGGTGGCGCTCCGCCACCGTGGTCAGGTGTTCGGCGAGGTGCTTCTCGCCGTGGTGCAGCGCGCGCAGGACCATGGTGACGCCGTTCACCGGGTGCCCTCCTCACGGCCGTGCCACGTGGCCTCGGCGGACTGCGTGACTTGCGCGGTGGGTCCGCCCTGCGTCGGGGGGACGCTGGCCTTGCCGGTCGCTGACGGCGCGGAGGCGGTGGTGGTGGGCGCGGGGGCGGTCCGGCCGTCGCCGCGTGCGACGAGGGTGAGGGCCGCAGCGGCGGTCTTGAACAGCGGCTGCTTGGAGGCCGGATCCCAGTCGGTGATGGTCGTCTCGTTGGCGGCGCGGCCGGGTGTGTTCTCGTCCGGACCGTGGCCGGCCGGGGTGTCCCAGTAGCCGTAGTGGAACGGCACGAACAGCAGTCCCGGGCGGATGTCCGTGACACGGACCCGTCCCCGCAGAGTGCCGCGCGGCGTGGAGACGTCCACCAGGTCGCCCTCGTGCAGATCCCGCTCGGCCGCGTCGGCCGCCGACACCTCCACCCAGACGTCGGGGGCGGCGGTGTTCAGCTGTGGGGCGCGCCCGGTCTTGGTGCGGGTGTGGAAGTGGTACAGCGTCCGGCCGGTGGTCAGCTGGAACGGGTGCTCCTCGTCGGGCATCTCGTGGAGCGGCAGATAGGCGGCCGCCTTGACCATGGCCTTGCCGTCCGGGTTGAGGGAGCGGTACTCCACCACGCTGTCCGAGGCACCGGTGACGAGATCCTTGCCGTAGTTCTCGCACACGTCGGGGTGCGCCCAGCTGATGCCGTCGGTGTACAGGCGTTCCGTCCCCTGCGGGGCGTGCTCGTTGCACGGCCACTGGATGCCGGAAGGACCGCGCAGCTTGCCGTAGGTGAGACCGGTGTAGTCACATGGCCGGCCCGCGCTGCACCGCTTCCACGCCTCGAAGGCCGACTCCGGGTCGTGCCAGTGGACCAGCGGACCGCCGTCCTTGTCGCGGAAGTCCATGCGGGCGGCGTAGTCGAGGAAGATGTCCAGGTCCGGTTTGGCCTCACCCGGTGGGTCGACGGCCTTCTCGGACAGGTGCACGGTGCGGTCGGCGTTGGTGAATGTGCCGGTCTTCTCGCCCCACGTCGCGGCGGGCAGCACCACGTCGGCCAGTTGGGCGGTCTCGGTCAGGAACAGGTCCTGCACCACGACGAACAGCCGTTCTTGAGACAGGATCGATCGGATGCGGGACAGTTCCGGCAGGGAGACGGCGGGGTTGGTGCCACTGATCCACAGCATGCGGATCGAGCCTTGCTCGGCGTAGCGGAACATCTGCATCGCGTGGGTGGGCGGCGCGTAGTGCGGAATCTGCTTCGGTACGACGTTCCACACCTTCGCCAGGTCCGCCACGTGCTGGTCGTTCTGCCAGTTCCTGAAGCCCGGCAGGTCACCGTTGGCGCCGCACTCCCGGGTGTTCTGGGCTGTGGGCTGCCCGTTCATCTGCAGGATGCCCGCTCCCGGCCGGCCGAGCATGCCGAGGAGCAGGTGGATGTTGTTGATCTGCACGGCGGCGGCGGTGGCCTGGTGGGACTGGTAGACGCCCTGCAGCACCGTCGACAGCAGACGGTCGGCCGAACCGAGGATCTCCGCCGCCTCCTCGATGCGCGCGGCCGGCACGTCACAGATCTCGGCGGCCCACGCGGGTGTGCATTCCTCAACCCGGGCTTCCAGCTCCTCGAAGCCGACGGTGCGAGCTGCGACGTAGTCGTGGTCGACCCGACCGGTGCGGATGATCTCGTGCAGCAGCGCGTTGAGCAGCGCCACGTTCGTCCCGATGCGCGGGGCCAGGTGCACGACGGCCCTGCGTGCCACCTGAGTCGGCCGGGGGTCCACACAGATCAGGCGGGGCGGGTCGTCTCCGTCGAGCCGGTCGAGGATGCGCATCCACTGCACCGGCTGGGTCTCGGCCAGATTGTGTCCGAAGAGGGCGATGACGTCCGCGTGGTCGATGTCGTCGTAGTTGCCGGGCTGGCCGTCGCAGCCGAAGGACTCCTTGAGCGCCTCCGCGGCCGTCGAGGTGCACAGCCTGGTG
This sequence comes from Streptomyces sp. WG7, assembly GCF_049975785.1. Lineage (NCBI taxonomy): Bacteria > Bacillati > Actinomycetota > Actinomycetes > Kitasatosporales > Streptomycetaceae > Streptomyces > Streptomyces sp. WG7. Next base: position 18,560 of record NZ_JBNGGE010000076.1, on the reverse strand, counting down.
TTGCCGTCCAGGTGATTCGTCCCGATTCCAGCCCGGGCCAGCACCGCCAGTGTGTAGTACTCCTCAAGGAACAGCTGGCCGGACGTGTAGAAACCGATCGAGCTCGGGCCCTTGTCGTCCAGGAGTTCCTGAGACCGGGAAACGATCCGCTCCATCGCGGTCGCCCAGTCGGTCTCGACCAGACGGCCGTCCTGGCGGACGAGGGGCCGACGCAGCCGGTCCGCGGAGGCGTTGGCCTGCCAGCCGAAGAGGTCCTTCGGCCCGAGACGGCCGTGGTTGACCCGGTCCTGCGCGCGGCCCCGGACTCCCACCATGCGGCCGTCCATGACCGCGATGTCCATCGCGTCACCATCGGAGTGCAGGATCGAGGCGGCCCGCACCCAGCGCTGCACGTCGCCCGGTGCGACGCCCTCCGCGAGGTGCGTGTCCACCCGTACCGGCCACGCCTCGTGCCGCCCGTACGGAGTGCGACTGCCCCACGGTTGCGCGATGCGGTCCACCGAAACGTCCATGCCCCAGCTCCTCCATTGCATCCGGCGCCGGCCCTCCAGCCGCATCATCAGTACCCGGCACCATTCGTGTGTAACGCCGCGCGCAGGGCTCTCGACATTCCCCTCGACTGCAACCGGAGGGGCGACAGTCGCCGACCGGGGCGATCGCAGGGCGGTCTTCCCATCACTTGCCGGCGGAGAATGTCGAGTGTCGCCATACCGGCTGCGTCGTCGCTCGCTCCGGTGACAGGCCGGTGCCGACGCGGTCGGCGGCACCCGGGACCAGGGAACGGCGAACGAGTAACCTCGGGCCCGATCGTCCGGGAACGTCTTCGGTCAACCGTCGTCAGTCCCGCGCCACCACACGGAGCGTCCTGACCGAAGGGTCGGCCGCGTCCGGGATCAGAACCCCGTGCTCGACACCGCTGCGCAGGTAGTCCAACACCTCGTCGGTGATGACTTCACCGGGAGCGACGACGGGCACCCCCGGCGGGTACGGGCTGATCGTCTCCGCGGCGATCCGTCCCGCCGCACGCTCGGCGGGCACGTGCTCCACCGGGGCGAAGAACGCCTCCCGCGGCAGCATCGCCTGCTCCAGTTCCAGGGCCGAGGGCTCGGGCAGGTGCACCGGCGGCTGCTTCTCGATGGAGCCGACGCCCTCGACGAGCGCGCGCAGGGCGTCCAGCAGGACCTTCTCGGTCTCGTCGTCGTCGGCATGCGTGATGGACGCGCTGATCCGGCAGGTGTCGGAGCCGCCAATGTCCACATGCCGGTTCGCCCGCAGCCACTCGGCCGCCTGCATGCCGCTGATGCCCAGCTCCCGTACGTCGATCACCATCTTCAGCGGGTCGAACGCGGCGGCGAACCCCTCTTCGACGACCTCTCCGCCCATGGGCCGTAGACCGGGCAGATCACGGACGCCCGACCGGATGCGCTCCGCACGGTGCAGCGCGGCGTCCAGGAGGTCGTGTCCGTGTTCGACCATCTGACGGCGCCAGCCGTCGAGAGTCGCGTAGACCAGGGAGGAGGCGCTGGTGGTGCCCAGCAGGTCCTCCCGCTGCTTGAGGGCCTCCGGTGACACCCGGTCGTACTGGAGGTGGAAGACGGAGCTCTGCTCGATGGCCCCGCCCATCTTGTGGACGCTGGTGACCACCAGGTCGGCCTCGGCGTCCATGCCCCAGGCCGGCAGTTCGGGATGGAACGGAAGGTGGGCCCCCCACGCCTCGTCGACGATCAGCGGGACGTCGAACTCGTGGCAGACCCGGGCCACGCCCGCCACGTCCGCACAGGTGCCCCAGTCGGTGGGAGTGATCAGCAGCATTCCCTTGGCGTCCGGGTGCTCCTGAAGGCGGCGCCGGACGTCCTCGGGCTCCGGCGGGTGCGCCAGGTGCCGTTCGGCATCGAACTTCGGATGCACCCAGATCGGCTCCACACCATTGACGACGACGGCCGCGATCACCGACTTGTGCGCGTTGCGGGACAGCAGGAGCTTCTCGCCGGGACCGGCCACGGCCAGCATGGCGGTCTTGACCGACAGGGAGCTGCCACAGGTGGAGAAGAACGCGTGTTCGGCCCCTACCGCGTCGGCCATCAGTTCCTGGGCCTGGCCGAGCACGCCCTGGGACTGGCGGCGGTCGTCCAGTCCGTTGAGGGACAATACGTCCGACCGGAACACGTCGAGCCCGACGATGTCTGCCACCCGCGGGTCCACGCCTCGGCCCTGCTTGTGCCCCGGCGGGCCGAAGACCACGTCCCCACGACGCCGGAACTCCTCGAGCGCCTCCAGCACGGGTACCCGCGAGTGATCCATCGGTTCCTCCCAGCGGTCGTCCTCCGCCCGGCCGTTTCCGGCACGGCGACTTCGCTCTGCGTCGTCCGAGCGCGCACCGGACGTGTTGCACCGATGTCCCGGATCGAAACCCGGAGGTGTGACGACGCCCGGTTGACGGCACCCGGTGGTGCAGGACGCGAAGACCGACGACCGCACCTTGATCCGAGGAGGCCAGGTGACCCGTATGCCGTCCGGCGGCGATGTGCATGCCGACGTCCACGACAGGCTGCGCGCGGAGGTGGCGGAACGGGCAGACCAGTTGTGGGAGACAGCCCTCGAGCTGCACGCCCACCCCGAGCACGCCTTCTCCGAGCACCAGGCCGCGGCGCTGCTGACGGACGCGCTGGAGAGGGCCGGTTTCGAGGTCGAGCGCGGGACGGCCGGGATGTCCACCGCGTTCACCGCCCGCTCGGGCCACGGCCGCCCCGCCGTGGCACTGCTGCTGGAGTACGACGCCCTGCCGGGACTCGGCCACGCCTGCGGGCACAACCTCATCGCAGCCGCCGGTCTGGGCGCGGCACTCGCACTGAACGCGGTGCTGGACGCCTCAGACGGACGCGTCATGGCGGTCGGAACGCCGGCCGAGGAGGGCGGGGGCGGAAAGGCCCTGGAGGTGGAGGCCGGCGTGTTCGACGACGTCGACGCCGCGCTGATGTTCCACCCCGGCGTGTACGACTGGACGCGGGCCCCGCTGACCGCCCAGGTGCAATACCGGGTGGCCTTCCACGGCCGCGCCGCGCACCCCACCGGCAACCCGACCGAGGGCGTCGACGCTCTCCTGGCGCTGGTCGAGCTGTTCAACGTGCTGACCGCCCTGGGCAAGCGTCTGCCGGCGGCCTCCCACATCCAGGGAATCGTCACCGACGGGGGCAGGGCAACCAACATCGTCCCGGAGTACGCGGAGGGCCTGTTCGGCCTGCGGGCGGCGACGAACGAGGAGTTGGAGGATCTGACCGGGCAATTGCGCACCGCCGCCGAGGGCGTCGCCCACGCCACGGGCACCCGGGCCGAGGTGGAACGGGCCACGCTCCGCTACGAGCACTTCCGTGACAGCGGCCCGCTGTCCGAGACGTTCGCCGGACACCTGTCCGGGGCAGGGATCGAACTCACCCCGCCCGAGCCGGGCGTCTACCTGGGATCGTCGGACATCGGCAACGTCAGTACACGCGTGCCCGCCATCCATCCCTTCGTCGCCATCATGAACGATGGATCCGACCACACCCCCGAGTTCGCCACGGCAGCCGCCTCTCCGCGGGCCCGCGACGTGCTCGTAGCCGTAACCGGTGCGCTGGCCTGCACGGCCGTAGACCTGCTCCTCGACGCCGACCTGCGCGAGAAGGCGTGGAGACTGCACCGCGAGGCGGGACGCTGAGCCATGTCCGCCACAGCCGTCTTCACCGAGTCCCTCGCCGACCCCTTCCTTACCTGCCCCCACATATCGACCGTTCCGCGCTGACTCCCGTCAGAGTTACACCTGGTTGCCGGGTGTGCTGCGCGAACGTTTCGACGGCAGAAGCCTGCTGCACCATCACGTAGGGCAGGCCGCGCACGCAGTCAGGCCCCGTCCGTCTTCCAGTCGACAGCGTGGAACCGCGGGTCAGCGGCCCAGGGCGTTCTCCAACTGCTTCTTACTCATCGAGGAGCGGCCCTGGATACCGCGCTTCTTGGCCTCTTCGTACAACTGGTCCTTGGTGGGGCCCTGCGCGCCGCTGTGTGAGCGCTGCCCGCCGCGCTGGGATGCCGACTTGGGGTCGCGCGTCGAGGTCTTGCTGGCGCTCTTCGACTCGCCCGACCTGGCCCGCTCCTTGTTGACCGTCCGTGCGGCGATCTCCTTGGCGCGCTTCGACGATGCCCCGCGGTCCTCGACGCCCTCCTTGATGTGTTCGTACTGGCGCTCACGCTTGGAGCTCGATCCGGCCGGCATTGCGCATCTCCCTTCTCGGGTGGATCGGTGACTGCGACAGGTCGCCGGGAGGGTTACGGGTGCTCGGTCTGCTGGTCCGGCGGCACTCCGCCGCCTTCTCCGCCGCCCTTGTCGCCCTTGTCCGTGCCGTGGGCGCTGCGGCCCTTCGCCTCCATCTCGCGGGCCTTGTTCTCGCCGCTCTGCTGGGGCGTGCCGCCGCCCTTCTGACTGCGTCGCTGTTCTGGCTGCTGTGGATTGGACATGTGTGAGCACCTGTCTCGTTCCGGAAATTTACTCTGAGCGACGGGTTCCCCTGAGGAGCCACCCGAAGCATGCGGCCGTCGTGCGGTCAACCCGCGTCGTGGTGCACCGCGTCGCGGTGAAGGACCAGGAGAGCGATGTCGTCGGCACGTTGCCCATCCGTGCCGGCTTTGTTGAGCAGGTGGTCGATGAGCAGGTCGAGGTCCCCTTCGTCGGCCTGGGCGAAATGGTGCGCGAGACCGGCGATGGCGACGTCGAGATCGATCCCCGGTTTCTCGATGAGGCCGTCGGTGTAGAAGACCAGCATCGAGCCCGGGGTGAGGGTGATCTCGGTCAGGGGAAAACGGCCTCAGGGTGCGGCCGCGGCGGCGGTGTCGCCAAGCCGGATCAGGTCGTAGAAGTCACCGCCGATGGCCATGCCCCGGGTCGCGGGGAGGTAGCGGGCGGCGACGCGCAGACCGGCGATCTCGGGAAGGGCGCGAGGAAGCAGCGCCTGCTGGAGGCCGTGTGCAAGTTCGCGCTTGGTGTCGTAGAGGCGGGCACGGTCGAGCGCCTGGGCGATGAGACCGGCGAGTGAGGTCATGACGGCGCGTTCCTCGGCCGGGACCGCGCGGGGGTGGTCGTAGGACAGGATGCAGCAGCCGACGGGCCGACCGGAAATGATCAGGGGAAGGAAGGCCCATGCCTGTTTTCCGCTGACCTGAGGGGCCGCGGGGTACAGCCGGCGCATCTCCTCAGGATCGGAAGAACGCGGGGACTCCGCTGCTGAGGGCGCGCCCGGCCGGGGTGAAGTCGGTATCGACGGACAGACCGTCGAGGCGCTCGATGATCTGGGGGTCGTAGCCGCGGTATCCGGTGATCCGCAGCCGGCCGGCCTCCGCTGTGGACAGGAAGGCCCCGGGCGCCGAAGGCGGGCATGACCTGTTCGGCGACCAGGGCGACGACATCCTGTACTCCGACGACCTCGGTCAGTCCGGCGGCCAGGTGGGTGAGCTGGTAGAGCCTGCCCGCGCGGGCCGGAGTAGCCGGACGCGCGGAGTGGCTCGACGCCGGTTCGGGCGGGGGCTGTGCACCGCTGGGGACAATACGGATGCTGATTCCGCTGGCGTCCGGGTAGAGGTGGAACTCCAGCCAGTGAGCCGGGGGACGACAGGCGGTGAAGGAGACGGGCTCGCGGCTGAGCACCGCGGCACGGTAGCGGTCCTCGTAGGTAGGGTCGTCGAGCCAGCGCAGGGACTGCCACGGCACCGTGCCAAGCAGCCGGCCGGCTTCGCAGTCCAGCAGGTCACAGGCGCCGGTGCTGACGTAGGTGACCTGCCCCTCGAGGTTCAGCGCGCAGCTCCCGCCGGGCAGGCGCTCCGCGAAGTCGGCGGCGGCCATCGCCCGGCTGTCGGACCGGTCCTCTGGGGCGAGAGGAACGACGCGAAGCAGCTCGTCGCCGGACGGGGGCCTGCCACGCTCGGCGGCCTCCTCCAGCAGCCGGGCCAGACGCCGGCAGCTGGCCGTGTTGTGACCACGCTCCCGCCCGGTCATGTACGGCGGACGGGTGGCCGGCCACATCAGCAGCAACGCGCCCCACCTGCGGGTGCCGGTGACCGGCGCGGCGGCCAGGACCAACGGGTAGGGAAGCACGACCGACGTGCGCGGGTAGGTGCGGACCATCTCCTCCTGACTGCCCACCCACACCAGATGTTCCTCGCGGAACGCGACGGCCACCGGTGCGGGAGCGGCCACCGCAACTTTCGACCAGGGGGCGGCGAACTCGGCCGGGGCCCCGCACAGCACGTCCAGCCGCAAGAACTTCTCATCAGGCGCGAGCAGATACAGGGCACCGATCGACGCGCCGGTCCGGCGCGCCGTGTCCGCGAAAACGGCGTCCAGCTCACCGTCGGCGACTGGATCACCTGCGCTGGTCACGAATACACCTCCAGCATGCGGGCCCTAAGAGGACGCTACGCCCTTGGGAGGCGATCGGCACGCCGTCTCGCGCGGCCGGTCGCCGCCCTTCTCGTCCTACGGGACTGAAATCCGTTCTCGAGCACAACAAGACTGCTCACTGCCTTCGAAACGGGTGTTCGTTGCGGAGCATGCGCAGCACCGCCCGTTCCACGGAACCCTGGGTGGCGGGGACGCCGTAAGCGCCCTCGTCACCCAGCTGAGGCAGCGCGCCGACGACCGTCACGTCCTCCTCGTACAGCTCGATCACCCGTGGATTGATGTAGGAGGCGCGGCAGACCGCGGGTGTGTTGCCGAGATAGCCGGCCACCTCGCGCGCTGCCCGGGCGACGGCCCGGCGCCGGGCGCTCTCGCTGCGGGCGACGGGTTGGAAGACGGCCAGTGCGACGGCGGCCATGACGGTGGCGTGCCAGGTGCGGAAGTCCCTGGCGGTGACCTCGACACCGGCCAGTTTCTTGAGATACGCGTTGACGTCCTCGCCGGTCACGGTGTGCCAGGAGCGCTGCTCCCAGTAGGCCAGGAGCCGATCACCACCGCGCCGGCGTCGCAGAAGTGCGGTGAGCTGCGGCAGGCGGCGGGGTCCGCGACGGTCTGGACGATCTCCTTGCCGTGCTTTCCCGTGTAGGTGAACAGGACCGCACCTGCCTGGCAGCGGGAGTGCTCGCGCAGCAGTGTGGTGAGGCCGTAACTGTTGTTCAGTTCGGTGTAACGGTCGTTGCCGATGCGGAAGAAGCCGAGGTCGAGCAGACGTACGGCCGTGGCCAAAACCCATCATCCTCGGGAGCCACCGGTTCAGCTCGCTGCTTCACGCCTCACTCACGGTCCGGCCCGGCACCTCACCGCCATCGGCCAGGACCCACACCGCTAGATCCCGCTCGGTGACGCCGCGCAGCCGACCGATGCGACGACCAAGACGGCGCCCCTGTGTTCGTCCCTCATCCGGACGGGCACCTGGTGCGCCGGCGAGTTGGAGCGACCGTCAGCGGACCGGCAGTCATCACCGCATGGACCTGCTGGGCCATCGGAATCCTCCTCGTGGTGGGCGCCCGGCGGACGGGTCCGGGACGACGGTGCCCACCAGCAGGTACCCCGCGCAGCTGGGACGCGCCGTATGTACGCCCTTGGCCCGCATGGGTGTCGCCAGAGACCCGCCCGGCCCAACGAAGAACACGACGGCCCCGAGACCGGGCGCGGAGTCGGGGCCGTCTGTCCGCACGCGTTCCGTCGTGGGGCGAGCAGAACCATGCAGTGACACACTGAAGAACGCCTCCTGCGCCCGCTGCGTCACGCTTCCATACGAGTGATCCACGCACTAACACCGCGGCGTCCGGTCAGCCCCGGACGATGTTTTGTGCCTGCGGGCCCTTCTGCCCCTGCCCGATCTCGAACGTCACGTGCTCGCCCTCCGTCAGCTCGCGGTACCCGCCGCCCTGGATCTCGGAGTAGTGCGCGAAGACGTCCGGGCCTCCACCGTCCTGTTCGATGAAGCCGAAGCCCTTGTCGGAGTTGAACCACTTGACGGTACCGCTGGCCATACTGTCGATCCTTCGTTCATCGTTGATGCCCGGGAACAGCCCGTAATCCGGGCATGCTCCGGCTCCCGGCAGCAGGAGCCACATCCGTTTTACCCCGAGCAGCCTGGCCCATCCGGCTGACGACACCACCACCCGACGCTCCGCTCGCACAGAGGTCGCCTCAGCGGCGACTGACGTCTGCCAGCGGTGATCGCGGCCTGTGCCGCGACTACCCACCCCGGATCACTGGTAGTCGGCGCGGGAGGCCCGCTCACGGTGGCAGCGGAACACATAAGTCACAGGGCACCCCCGGTCCGAGTGACCGTAAGCGGGCCGCGTTTCCGGTGGGCGGTGGCGGGGACCCACGGACCCATGAATCGGAATCCTCGTGCCCCGATCGTCGACAGCTCGCTCGCCGTCCTCGCCAAAGGATACGCGTGGCTGCCGGACCGCCGGCGCCGAACTGCCGGCCCTTTGGTGCGGGCCCGGCTGATGGGGCAGCACGCCGTCGCCCTGCACGGCCCCGAAGCGGTGCGGTTCTTCTACGACGAGCGCCATGTGGAGCGCGGGACGGCGCTTCCCGGGCCGGTGCTGAGCACACTGTTCGGTCATGGAGCCGTGCACACCCTGGACGGGCAGGACCACCGGGTACGCAAGGGGATGTTCCTGTCGCTGCTCACCGGCCCTGAGGCGGTCACCGGCCTGGTGGAACACGTCGCTGCGGCGTGGGACGCGGTTGTGCAGTCGTGGCCCGGCCGTCCGTCGGTCGTGCTGTTCGATGAGGCGAGCCGGATACTCACCCGAGGTGTCTGCCAGTGGGCCGGGGTCCCCCTGGGCGACGCGTGGTCCGTCGCCCGGGACCTGGTCGCCATGGTCGACGGCTTCGCCACGCCGGGACCGCGCCATTGGCGGGCTCGCCGTGCACGGGCCCGGTGCGAGGCGTGGCTGGGACGCCTGGTCGAGGACGTGCGGGAAGGGAAGGTCACCGCACCGGCCGGGTCGGTGCTGGACGTGGTGGTCCGCCACCGGGACGCCGACGGCGGGCTCCTCGCCCCGCACACCGCCGCGGTGGAACTCCTCAACGTCATCCGTCCCACTGTGGCGGTGTGCTGGTTCGTCGCCTACGCCGGTCACGCCCTGCGTGCCAGGCCCGACGTCCGGGAGCGGCTGCGCGAGGACGACCCCGCGTACGCCGTGGCGTTCGCACACGAACTTAGGCGCTTCTACCCCTTCGCCCCCTTCCTCGGCGGCCGGGCCGTCACCGACCTGGAGTGGCGGGGAGAGTCGATCCCGTCCGGTGCGCTCATCCTGCTCGACCTGTACGGGCAGAACCATGACCCCGACCTGTGGGACGAGCCGTATGCCTTCCACCCCGACCGCTTTCTCGACCGGCCGCCCCAACGCGACGAACTGGTCCCGCAGGGCGGCGGCAACCGCACCGCCGGCCACCGCTGCCCCGGGGAGGACATCACGATCGCTCTGCTTGGGGCCCTCGGGCCACGATTGGCACGGCTGGAGTATGAGGTGCCCGAACAGGACCTGCGCATTCCCTTGAACCGCCTGCCGAGCCTCGTACGCAGCGGGTTCGTCATCGAATCCGTTCGTGTTCCGGCACCGGTCCACGGCGCACCGCGGCCGGTGGGCTGACGGCTGGCGTTCGACTGCCGACCGGCCCGCTCCACGAGGGACGTTCCGGCTCGTACGGCGCTCGGCTGCCGTCCAGTGCTCAGCCGACGCACCTCGTTCCTTCTACCCCGCATCCCGGCTACATCCGCCGACGGATGCGACCGTGGGGTCCGGGCACTCGTGGAGGCTTGCGCACTGGTCTTCCGGGGGGCTCAGACGCGCATGGACGTGGTGGCGAGGTGTCTTTGCCACTGCGCTCCGAAGTTTTGGAATCGGCTTGTTTCGCAAATCAGCCGCGCCACAGCCGACTGGCCCGAACCACGTCGTCGCTGCGCCGTGCCCTTCTACTACGTGCTGTCAGCTGCCAACGGAGCGCGTCGAGGCGGTGGTGCGCAGCGCTGCCAGTCCGGCCTTGACGAGGGGATGGCCAGTGCTGCCGCGTCGGACGGCAGTCAACAACTGCCGCACGGGGACCGGTTCACCCACCAGGGGGACCCGGGTAACTGCGTGCTGGGGCAGTGGCACGATCCTTGGCATGAGGCAGACGCCGAGCCCTTCCGCGACGAGTGCGGAGACTGCGTACCACTCTTTGACCTGGTGGACGATGCGGGGAGTGAAGCCAGCGGCTGCACACGCCGCTAACACCAGCGGGTAGGTGTCGTTCTTGTGTTTCTTCACGATCCAGGCTTGATCGGCCGCTTCCGTCAGTCGGATTCCTTCGGGCCGGGCGAGCTGGTGGCCTTCGGCGACCAAGAGGTCCTGGCGGTCGGTCGTCAACGGTGCCTGTTCGAAGCGGGCGTCGGTGACGGGTGGCGCGTCCGGGCCGGGTAGCACCAGGGCCACGTCCGCCTCGTCAGCGAGCAACTGCCGGTAGCACTCAGCGCTCTCTTCCTCGTTGATCAGTAGCTCCACCATGGGGTGGGTCTTGCGCAGTTCGGCGACGGCTGGGGCCGCGAGTGCGGCCAGCGCGGAGGACACCCCACACAGGCGCAGCGTGCCGCGGAGAGCCACGCTCTGTTGAGCGAGTTCCGCCTGGGCCGCCTCCCACTGCATCCGCAGGATGTCGGCGTGCCGGAGCACGATGTTTGCGGCCGGTGTGAGCCGCACCCGCCGTCCCTCTGGTCGTAGCAGTTCCACCTGGAGATCACGGGCCAGCAGTCGTAGCTGCTGGGAGACGGCTGAGGGGGTCAGGTGCAGGGCGGCCGCGGTGGCGGTCACTGTTCCGTGCTCGGCCAGTGTTCGTAGAACGTGCAGCCGATGGTCAATCATGTAGGCCAGCCTAAACGGTTTTATCCACAAACATCTGCTGGACGCGGATGATTGCAGCGCCAAGCCTGGAACCATGACGAAACCTCCCGCTCCCGCTCTGATGCTGGGGAGCGTGCTGAGCATCCAGTTCGGGCAGGCCATCGGTAAACAACTTTCCGGTACTGTCGGCGCTCCGGGAGTCGTGGCTCTGCGCCTCGGACTGGCCGCAGTGATCCTGCTGCTTCTGTACCGCCCTTCGCTGCCGCGCAGCCGTACGGACACGGGACTGGTACTCGGCTTCGGCACGGCCATCGCGGGGATGAACTTGGTCTATCCCGCATTGACCCTCCTGCCTCTGGGACTGGCCAGCGCACTGCAACTCCTTGGGCCGATCACCCTCGCGCTGCTCACCTCGCACCGCCCCCGCGACGCGGGCTGCGCCGTCCTGGCCGGAGGCGGCGTGTGGCTCTTTTACGCCCCGCACGGTGCCCACTTCCCGCTCGGCGGCGTGCTTCTCGCCTTAGCCTCAGGGATCTCTATGGCCGTCTACCTGCTGCTGAGCAAGACAGCAGCGGCCAGGAGCACGGGTGGAGACTCGCTGGCCCTGGCGTTGGCCTGGGCGGCGGTGCTGACAGTGCCGCTGGGGGCAGTGGAGCAAGGGACGCACCTGCTTGCCCCCCAAGTGCTGCTGGCCGGGATTGTAGTGGCGGTGCTCTCGGCGGTGCTTCCGTACTCGCTGGAGTTGGCAGCGCTGCGGCGACTGCCGACGAGAACGGTGGGCGTGCTGGCCAGTCTTGAGCCGGCGAGTGCGGGTCTCGCAGGAGTGTTGGTTCTCGACGAGCACCTGGGGTTGGCGCAATGGGCGGCCCTGGCATGTGTGGGCACGGCGAGCGCCGGGACGGTGGTCCGACGGGAGAAGAAGCGTGGCGAGACCGCTCCGCACACGCGGGGGCAGGGCGAAGAAGATGGTCCTCGGACCGATCGCCGCTCTCATGGACCGCACTAAAGGACACCGTGCGCAAGGCCATGGGCAAGTAGGTCTGAAGCAGCCGCGTCCCGGGCCGTGCTCATGGGCCCGGGACGCGCGGTCTGCAGACGGCACCAGCAAGGGAGAGCGTATGAGGATCGGCGAGGTCCTGGTCAGGGAGCTGCTTGCCGCTCCGTCGGACGACACCGTCCTGGTACTCCTGGAGGGTCGTGCTCAGGTGGTCGAGCAGGCTGCCCTCAACAGTGAGCAGTACAGAGGAGCAGCCGTACTGACAGTCGATCACGGCGTCGACACCAACGAGGCTCAGCGTGCGTTTCACCGCCTCGCCGGGTGCGGCGAGACGCAGCCAGCCGCCGGCCTCGCTGGCCGTACGGTGAGTGGCGATGAAGATGTTGATGCCGCTGGAGTCCATGAAGGTGACCTGGCGCATGTCGATCACGATCCGGGGGCGACACGACGCGGATGCCATCGGTGGCCGTAGCCACCGACCGACAACCGGCCAGTCTGTTCGGCGCGTTCGATGCCCGCCGGCTTTCCCTCCGCCATGCCAGTGATCCTGGCACACCCAGGCCCTGCCGTGGCGTCACCCGGCGTGACAGAGGCCGCTTCGCAGCGTGGCGAGGGTTACAGGACTCGTGTGGCATGGCTGGCAGCAACCCGCGTAGAGGCCGAGCTATGTGAACGGGGGGCAACATGAGGGCAGCCGAGGTGGGACCGGATTCGACGGAGCAGGTCGAAACGGCGCTGGGTGGTCGGCCGGCACACTTCACTGTGTCGCTGACCGGCGACGGACCATGCATCGCCCAAGCCCGTCACCAGGCCGCGGCCTTCCTTGTCCAGGCGCAGGCCGAGCACGATGTGCCGGTGTCGCAGCGGGCCACGGATCTCACGCAGTTGGTGGTCAGCGAGCTGGTCACCAACGCCCGCAAGTACGCACCGGGCCCGATACGGATGACCCTACGCCTTACGGAGGAGTCGGTGGAGGTCTCGGTGTGGGACTCCGATCCGGTGCTGCCGGTTGCCCGTGCCGCAGATGCCGGCCGGGTGGGACAACACGGTCTGGAGATCGTCATGGCCGTCGCCCGGAGTTTCGAGGCGCAACGCGAGCCGGTCGGCAAACGCATCAGCGTCGGCGTCGCCCTCCTGGACGCGCCCGGCCTCGGATGCGCTGCCGCCTGACGCTGCCCCGTACGGGACCAGTCGGCCGCACGCAGTCAGGGAGCAGCGGGTGGTCCGGCGTGGCGGGCCAGGGCCGCGTGCAGTTCTCCGAGCAGAAGGTCAGGCAGCGCCGCGCCCTGCGCGTGCTTGAGGAGGTGCTCAGCCACGACGGAGAGTCTGACGTTGGTGTGCTGGGAGATTTCCCGTAGGACCGTGAACCCGTCACTGGGGCTGATCTGGCCCAAGGCGGTCAGGACGCCGATGGCCTGGTCGACCAGCGCGTGGGAGGAGAGGGCCTGCTTGAGCTGTCTGTTCTCCGCCCGCACGCGCTGCAGTTCCTTCACCAGCTCATCGGTCGTTGTCAGCAGCGACTCAGGGCTGGGATGCGTGGAAGAGGTCATGGCGCTCACCGGTGTGTGCAGCGGGCAGTGGCATCTTACGCCTGCCCCCGTTCCGTACCAGCATCCAGCCGACCGGATCACATCACAAGCCGTGACCACGCAGCCCGGCGTCGATGGCAGGCGGGCCCCGCTCTGCTGGGCTGGCGTGCCGCTGCCAGTGCGGTGAGGTCAGGGCCGCCGCGAGCGTTACGGCGGGTGACTGCGGGGAACCCGCGCCCACAGCCACCGAACGCGACCGTTCGCTGACCCGGTGATCAGGGACGGCCGGCCGACCACAGGGAGTGAAATCTGATGACGAAGGCACGGGACATCATGACGGGCGGAGCCGAGTGCATCGGCGCCGAGGAAACGGTGCTCGACGCGGCCCGCAAGATGAAGGATCTCGGCGTCGGCGCCCTGCCGATCTGCGGCACGGACAACAAACTCAAGGGCGTACTGACCGACCGGGACGTCGTCGTGAAGGTTCTGGGCGCGGGCAAGGACCCCTCGACCTGCCCCGCCGGCGACCTGGCCCAGGGCGAGGCCGTGACCATCGGCGCCGACGACGACGTGGAGGAGATCCTGCGCACCATGACGGAACACAAGGTGCGCCGCCTGCCGGTGATCGACGGGCACGACCTGGTCGGCATGGTCGCTCAGGCCGACGTCGCCCGCTCCCTGCCCGACCCCAAGGTCGGCGACCTGCTCCAGGCCCTGTCCACCGACTGAGCTCGACACGGGCCCCCAGACCTCGTGGTCGCCGAGTGCGGGAACACACCTGATTGGCGACGGAGGCCCGGGGCATACGGATCGCTGTATGACCCACGTGAGCAATGGTGACAAGGGAGGCTACCGATGCTCTTGGCACACCCCGTCGTGCTGAAGAACCTCATCGAGCAGTACGAGACGCTGCGCGCCCTGCACGCCGAGGACGGCACCGAGGAGGCGCGACGGCGTATGGAAGACGTCGCTTACACGCTGTGCGTGTCGACCGGCACCCGCGACATCGACGCCGCCCTCGTCGCCGCCCGCCACCGGCTGCCCGGAGCTCGTACCGAAGACGACTCCGTTCTGACCGCCTGACTACCTGCGGCACCGCCCCACCTCACCATGACGAAGACCGTCGACCTGCCGACGTTCAGCAGCCTTGATGAGCTCGCCCGGCTCGTAACCCGCCGCCGCGGTCTTTACGTGCGCTGGTCTCGCGGGCCGCAACGCGACCTGCCGAAGACGAGCAGTACGGATGATCTGACCGGGATCAAGCTGCCGGGCCTGTCGGCCAGCCCGATGGACCTTGAGGACTGGTGGGGTGAGCGGCCCGTGCGGGTCTGGGTGGCCCGGCGACTGTACGACTACTGCCACCTGCCGCACGTCAAGGACGCTCGCACCCGACCCTGGGTCCTGCACGGCTCGGAGACGGCCCGCGGGCCGGACAACGAACCGCTGGTGACGGAGATCGAACCGCTCGGCTGGATCGCCGACCAGGTGATCACGGACGCCTGCCGCATCGTCACCGAACAGCCCGGACAATGGGGCCCGCTCGACCGGGACGAGCCTTCTGAACGGTTCTCGCCATCCTCAGCGCGGTCGTCAGAGTGGGACGACCGCACGTGACTCTCTGGCGGCGCCGCCGCCTCCGGGCCTGGACGCTTAGGAACGGGGCCGACGTCCGTCTGTCGGCCGGTGCCGACCGCCGGGTGACGCTGATCCGGGCCGGGATCCGACCGTGCGGCCAGGACGCGGGCGTGGCGCCGGGTGGCGAAGGCGTACACCGTCTTGTGGGGCGCGCACCCTCACACGGACCGACGAGCACGTGCGATCGCGAATCAGGCACCCGGGAAAGTCACGTCCATTCGGACTGCACGGGCCGCCGACGACATCCTGTGCATCAGCGCGTCCTCTCTCACGGAGAAGCCGCACCGGAGTGCTCCGGTGCGGCTTCTCCGTCTCACGGTCCGCGCAGAGATCCCGTCAGGACGGACCCCGGTGGGGCCTCGCCATATCACCCTCGTGTCACACCGCAATCACCAACTGGGCAGACCGTCTCGGACCAAGACGCTCTGACCTGCAATTTCCTGCCCGCGCTGTACTGCTGTAGACATCCCTGGACGGTCTCTACAACCTGTGCCATGTAGCACCAAGGCTTGGCCCCATGACGAGGACCGGGGCCTGTTCCGGCCCGTCAAAGCGGTATTGCAGGGTGTCGGCGTTCTTCTCACTCACCCGTTCACGCTCCCACATCTCACATTCTCTTCGTGAACGGGGGCGGAGCCACTCGCCAGACCTCCCCACGTGTCCGCCGCCAACCGCAGGTCCTCCACATCCGGCTTTACGTACCAGCGCTTCGTGGTCCGGACGTCGGCGTGACCGGCCCACAGGGCGAGAAGGTGGTCCGGGACCCCGTGGTTCGCCAGGTACGTCAGGCAACTCGCACGGGCGTCGTACAGACGGACCCGACGCAGCCCAATGCGGTCCATGACCTTGTAGGCCCGCTCACGCAGCTGCCGCCCGTTGAGCGCCCTGCCCCCAGCGTCCACGAGAACGTAACCGCTGTCTTCGTACCCCTGCCCCGCCACCGTCTTCTCGTCTGCCTGAGCCTCCCGGAACGCGGTCAAGGCAGCCGCCACCGGAGCCGGCAGAGGCAGCTGCCGCTCACCGGCGAGCGACTTGGCGTCCTTCTCCACCACGATGTCGTTCCCCATGACCGTGCGGGTGTTGGTGATGGACACCGTGGCTTCATCCAGGTCGACGTCCGCCCAGCGCATGCCACAGATCTCCGCCGGCCGAAGGCCCATCAGAGCCAGAAGGAACGGTGCCTGCAGGCGGTCACCTGCGATCGCACGGACAAAGGCACGTACTTCCGCGACGGTCCACGGCGGCACTGCCGCCCTGGCCCTGCGCTCTGCCTTGCGTGCCTTACGGGGAACGGTCACCTCACGAGCGACGTTCACCTCAACCAGGCCCCGTGTCACCGCCCGGTCGAGCGCCTCCTTCAGCCGGGCCAGCGACATCTCGACCGAGGTAGCCCCCAGGCCGGTGCCCGACCTCCCTCCCCGCCCACGCCCCTCCTGGAGCGCCCATCGCATCCATGCCGCCACATGTTCCTCGGTGAGGTCCGGAAGACGGATGTGCCCGAGCCTTCCGCGGACCCGGGCCAGGGTCATGGTGTAGCTGTAGGCAGTGCTCTCTTCCAGATCCTCCGCCTTCATGGCCAGCCACTGATCGAGCCACTCGTCCACCGTGACCTGACTGAACGGTGCCTGCTCCGCCTCGTAGCGACGATGCACGATGCTCGCGTACTGCGCCTTCGCCTCCCTCAACGTCCCGAAGGTACGCGTCAGCTGCTTACGCTTCCCGGTAACCGGATCAGGGCCTGCATCGACCACAAACCGGTACCGGACCCTCCCCTTGCTATCCGGAACGAGCTTCTTGATGGGGTCGGACAGGACTACTCACTCTCCTAGAGGGTCTCGACTCCTCTTGACCCACACGGATCCAACGCCGAGCCCAGTGAACGTGAACTCCCTCAAGGGTCGCCATCATCGCCGGTTTGGCCAACTGGCGATCAACGTCTATGTTGCGCCCGATACCGCCCAGACGATGGTCGGCGGCCTGGCCGCCGGAGAGTGTCCGGTCACCACACCCTCCTGTCAGTCGACCATTTCGACCACGCCGCCGTAGGCAACGTGCCTTCGCTCAGCTGAACATGCCTTTCGCCTCCCCGGCCCGTTCAAGGGGAGGGGGAGGCGGGATGGCGGCTGACGGCGCGAGACGAACGGCGTTGCTCTCGTCCGCCTGCAGCAGCACCGCCACGAAGTCCGCATGACGAGTCGGACGACGGCTACAGCGTCCCGAAGAGCACCACCGACTGTGAAGCTGCGTCGGATGCAAGAGCGGCCTGCGGAGGAGTTATCGAGACCACGCACCGTGCAACGAGGGAACGCAAGAAGCGGACGGCCCTCGGATTCACCGCATCGGCCCTCGGCGACCAATGTCGTCGTCGGTCTCCGATCCCGCCTCCCCTTGGAGTGCCCGGGGTTGCACGTCGAGCGCATCGGACACCGGCCGCCGGGGCGTCCGAGGCCCTTTGGGGCCGTATCCCACTCGCAGCAGCATCTGCGGGTGGCCGGCACCGGATATCGGATCGCGCAGGAGCCATCGCAGGTCGGGCCGTTCGAGGGGCTGTGTGGCGAGGGAAGCGACCAGACCTTCGGCTGTGGCCAGCAGCAGGACACGTTCCATGGCCTGGCCGGCCCGCAGCCAGTCCTCCGGGCGGTCGTGCGTCGTGCTGACGCAGGCGAGCTGGGGTGCCACTTCGAAGACCGCGGTGCCCCGTCCCGCCACGCGGCGAGTACCCGCGAAGTCCCGCAGGGGCGCCCGGCCCCCGCTTCTGACGGGGCCGAAGGCGTAGTCCGGGACGCCGTCGTCCGTACAGTTCACCGACGGAGCGTCGGTGCGGGTCCACTCCGCCAGTTCCCGTTCGGACGCGCGGTTGGTGAGATCGCGTGCCTCGGCCTCCCGCACGAGATCCAGCACATGCTGCAGATGCCAGGGAGCGGGGAAGGTCAGGATGGCGCCTTCGCGACGGGCAGCCTCGACCAGCTCGCCGCGCAGGTCTTCAGGGATCCGCTTCTCCTCGAACGGGAAACGGCTGCTGTGCCGCTCGGTGATGGCCGGGTGCAGCGCGGCGAGGTCGCTGTCGTCGCCTCCCGGGCCGGTCAGCCCCACGGTCGCGAGGAGCGCCGGATCTTCGGGGCGGGGCAGCAGCCGCGTTTTCGCGTGCCGGCCGTCGTGGGCCACGGCCACCCGCAGGTTCAGCAGGGCCGCGCCGCAGCCTATGTGCAGGCCACGGGCGCATGGGTCGGAGTACGGCATGGCGCGGTCGAAGTCGGCGTACAGCTCGAACGTCCGCGTCTGACGCACGTAGCGGAAACGCCACGGCTGCGCGTTGTGCATCGAGGGCGCGGCGACAGCGTCACCGACCAGACTGATCACGTGTTCGTCGGATGGTGGTCGTACGTTCACCGGTATCCATCTCCTCAGCCCGTTCGTCACCGGGCGAGACCTGGCTAACACCCGGCCGCCGTTGCCTCCGCGGGTGCGACTGGCGCCGCCACCGTCGCTGCGTGCGGGCCGCGTCGCGGGAGCGCTGTCACGGCCCGCTCGGCTGTTCGGCCGCCAGGTCGGGCTCGAGCGCCGGCCGG
>NZ_JBNGGE010000075.1:0-25594 GCF_049975785.1 Streptomyces sp. WG7 | reverse complement strand
GGGCGGCGGGCGGCGGGCGGCGGGCGGCGGGCGGCGGGCGGCCGAGCGTATTTCTGCTCCATCAGCTTTCAGCCGGTGCAGTAGCTTGCCGGCATCTCTGAAAGGACCGGAAGGAGACCGATCATGCCCCGATCGGCGCCGTACCTGGCAGTGGCCGACGTACTGCGTGCGCGGATTCTCGCCGGAGAGTGGGAGATCGGGGCGCGGCTGCCGTCCCGGGCACGGCTCGCCGAGGAGTACGGCGTCGGGCGCAACGTCGTACAGCGGGCCGTGGACCGTCTGGTCGTCGACGGACTCCTCGAAGGACGCGCGGGCTCGGGCACGTACGTCCGCAGCCCCCGTGAGCGTCTGCGCCTGGTCCGTTCGCGGCACCGGGAGCGGGCGGGCGGGCTCCCCCGTCGCGCCCACACGCGGGAGCGGGGCGGGGCCGACGCCTGGGACGCGGAGAGCCTGGTCCGCGTCCCCGCGCCGGACGGAATCGCCGAGCGGTTGGGCATCGCCCCCGGCGACCTCTGCGTCACCACGCGGTACGAGTTCCTGGCCGGTGGACAACCGGTCCAGCTCTCCGAGTCCTGGGAGCCCTTGGCCCTCACGGACGGGACAGCGGTCGTGCTGCCCGAGACGGGGCCCCTGGCGGGCAAGGGAGTGGTCGAGCGCATGCGTTCGATCGGCATCGTAGTCGAGTCGGTCGTCGAGGTGCCGCGCCCGGCCCGTGCCACCCGGGCTCAGGCGAACCTCCTCGGCATCAGCCCGGGGGACCTCGTGCTCCACATCGAACGGACCATGTACGACACCGACCGGCGCCCGGTGGAAACGGCCGACATGGTCGTTCCGGACCGGTACCGGGAAGTGGTCTACGAGTTCGGAGTGGACCGTCCCCTCCCCGCCTCCACCACGCCCACGGAACAGGGTTAGGCATGCCCGGGTGTCTACGGCTCGGCCTCCTGAGCGACCGGAACTTCGCGCGTCTCCTCGCCGCCACCGCACTCGGTCAACTGGGCGACCGGATCATCTTCCTGACGTTGCCGCTGGTGGCGATCGCGACCCTGCACGCCGACGAGTTCCAGGTCGGACTGCTGGCCGCGACGACCACGGCAGGCTCGCTCCTGGTCGGGCTGCCGGCCGGGGCCTGGGTCGACCGGATGCGGAAGAGGTCCGTGCTGATCGGCACCGACCTCCTCCGGGCGTCGGCCCTGCTGACGATCCCGGTCGCCTGGTGGGCCGACCTGCTCACCCTCCGGCTGCTGTACGCCGTCGCCCTGCTGCACGGGGTACTGACCGTGTTCTTCGACGTCGCACACGTCAGCTGTCTGCCGCATCTGGTGGGCCGCGAGAACCTGGTGGAGGGGAACGCGAAGCTCTCGGCGGTCCGCTCGGTGACCAGCATCGGCGGCCCGGCGGTGGCGGGCCCTCTGGTCGGTCTGGTGGGGGCTCCGGCCACGCTCCTGGCGAGTTCGGCCGGAATGGCCCTGTCGGGCCTCTTCGCGGCCACGATCCGCGGGCGCGAGGAGAACCCGAAGCCGGCGTCGGATCCGGAGCCGGGCCGGAGGCCTGGCCTCAGGAGGGAGATCACGGAGGGGCTGCACTTCGTCCTCCACCATCCCGCCCTGCGCGCGATCATGTTCTCGGACGCGATATTCAACCTCTCCCTGGTCATGTACCAGACGATGCTGCTGGTCTTCCTGGAGCGTACGACGGGCCTGGGGCCCTTCGGCACCGGACTCGTCCTGTCGGGCATGGGGTGCGGCGCCCTGCTGGGCGCGTTGACGGCCACCACGCTGTCCAAGCGGATCGGGCAGGGGCCGGTCATCTGGCTCGCCACGCTGGTCACTTGCCCCCTGGCCGTCCTCATGCCGTTGGCACGCCCCGGCTGGACCCTGTACGGGGGTGCCATCGGGCTCGCCGCGCTCTCCATGGGCGGCGTCGTCCGCGTGGTGGCCCAGTCGAGCCTCCAGCAGTCCCTCACCCCGGACCGGCTCCTGGGCCGGATGGCCGCCACGGCCCGATTCGTCTCCTCGGGCGGCATTCCGCTCGGCGGACTCATGGGCGGGGCGTCCGGTTCCGCGTTCGGCGCGACCGGGACCTTGTGGATCGGCGCGGCCGGTATGACGCTGAGCGCCCTTCCCGCCTTCCTGTGGTGGCGCGGCCGGGCCGGGGCCCGTCTGCTCGGCCAGTGGACCAGCGCGAGGTGAGGACGAGCGAACTGCCCAGTGCTCCGACCGGGAAGGTTCGCCGGGTTGGTGGGAACTGGCTCCGATCGGTGTCGACAGCGTCACCGGCCTCACGGGATGGCACACCTGAGCGCCTGTTAGTTTCGTCGGACGTCGCGGCGCCGACAGGGGGCCGCCGAGGGACGGGGGAGCGGTGCGGATATCGGACCGGGTGCGCAAAACGATCAACGTCGTGCTGTGCCTGGCCGCCGTGGTGGCCATCGGCTGGAGCGGCCGGGAGATCTGGCTGGTGTGGAACAACCACCGGCAGATCGACGCGGCCTGCGGGGGACTCGTCCCGGCGGGCCGCGTACTGGCCCTCTCCGAAGCGGGCGGCACCATCACGCACCGGAGACTCGACGACGACAGCTTCGACCCGGACACCGGGATCCCGCACGACTGCGAGATCTTCAGCACGGAGGCGGGCGAGCGGGCCGGCACCGACACCGGTATCCGCTGGTTCTTCACCGGTGCGATGGGCGTCCTGCCAGCTGACCAGCCCCGGATCGCGGACGCGCCGATGGAGGGCCCGGTCGGCATGCTCGGTCGGACCACCTACCCACCGCAGCCCCTGGGCGGCGACATCGCCGGCCGCGTGACCGACTCTTCGGTCACCGTGCAACTGCCGTGCGAGGGAGCGAAGGCGGAGGACACGTCCGTGCGGGCCCTGTGGGCGCGGGCCGAGCTCATGCCTCGGCGGGGCACCCAGGTGAGCGGTCACGACCGCGACATCCTCGCCCAGACGGCCGTGGAGACCGCCAACAACCTCGCCGACCGGCTCGGTTGTGCCGACCGTCTGCCGGACGCCCCGGACGACGTGCCCGCCCTGACCGCGGGCCCCGTCCCGGCGGCGCGGGCCGAGGGAACCTGCGCCTGGTACGGCAAGACGGGCCTTGCCGACCGGTCGCCGTACCCGGACGAGGTCGTCGAGAGCCGTACGGACGCCCGGGTGTGGGACGAGAGCTGTGGCCTTGTGCTCGACTCCGGCCGCGCCAACGCGGTGTACATGGACGAGGCTGCCGAACACGACTGGCTCAACAGCCCGGACTTCCCGGGCGAGTGGTTCGTCTCCCTCCACACCTACGCCGGCCCGGTCGCCGAGAACCTCCGTCTCACCAGCACCGACGAGGGTGAGACGCCGGAACCGGCGGTCCCGGGGAAGGCGGGTCGCAGTGCCACGGACCCGATCTGGTGGGCCTCCTCCGTCTGCGACGGCCGCCCCCAGGTCCACACCATGACCGTCGGCAGCCTCGGCTACGCCAAGCTGGTGGTCTCCCAGATGGAGGACGTCTTCCGCGCCTACGTCGATGACGTGACCACGCGCCGGCACTGCACGGATGCCGTCTTCCCCGGCCATTCCACGTTCCGCGCCGACTGGGGCAAGGCCTAGGTCTAGGGCCTGTCTGACCGGGAAGGTTCGCCGGGTTCCGACCGCTGCAGGTGTGGCGGCTGAGCCTGTGCGGGTGCGCGGACTGACCCACCAGGAAGGGCAGAAGCTGCTGGGGCGGCAGACCGGTCCTCGCGGCGTGATCAAGACGGTCCACGCCTTTCTCGCCAGTGGCGGCATGCCGAAACCGCTGGACTGACGGGCGTTGTGCGTACTTCAGTGGCGTTCAGGGCCGGATATGTGAGATAGAACAGGCGGAGTTCATCCACGTCGCCGCCGAAACGAGGCGGCCAATGGGGCGATGGGGTGAAGTCGTCCAGGATGAGAAGGCCACCGGAAGCCAGCAGCTCGACGACCTGCTCGGGGCCGTCACGCCTGCCACCGCCGTCGCAGAAGAAGATGCAGCCAGGCGGTACCCACGCCCGAGCCGGTGCCGCTCCCCGCAATGACTCCGTGGTTTCGCAGCAGCGGCCAGTCTGAGCAACCTGCCCACCTCAGGGATGGAACTCTCCTTGGAACCCGCCTCGTAGGCGACACGCTCCGCGGCCACCACGCGAGACGGAACCGCACGCTCTGCCATGGTCAAGAATCCCCTTCGTCCGGGGCATGACGCTGTCCGCCGGCAGAGGCGTCCGTACGAGTTTCGCCTGCCCAGACCCGGCAAAACCTTCGCGGTCAGAGCACTAGCCGTGGGCGCTCGCGCCGGTCCGGAATCGGCGGCGGTACTCGGTCGGAGTGGTGTCGAGTCTGCGGCGGAAGGCCCTGACCAGGGTGTCGACGGTGCCGAAACCGCAGGCGGAGGCGACGCGTTCCAAGGTGGCGTCCGTGGATTCGAGCTGCCGGCGTGCCGCCTCGACGCGGACCGACTCGATGTAGGCGTGCGGGGTCGTGCCGAGTTCGTTCTTGAAGATCCGGGTGAGCTGCCGGTCGCTGACGTGGACGTGCGCGGCGAGGTCGGCCACGGTGAGCGGCTCGGCGAGGTTGCGCAGGACGTGGTGGCGGAGGTCCTCGACGCGGCGGGTCGTGGAGACCTGCTCCAGGGGGACGCTGAACTGGCTCTGGCCGCTCGGCCGCTTCAGGTACATCACCAGTTGCCGGGCGACGCGCAGGGCGACGTCCTCGCCGAGGTCGTCGGCGACGAGGGCGAGGGAGAGGTCGAGGCATGAGCTGATGCCCGCGCCCGTCCACACGTCGCCCTCCCGGACGAAGATCGGGTCGGCGTCCACCTCGACCGCCGGATGCTCCTCGGCGAGCTGCCGCGCGGTCGACCAGTGGGTGGTGGCGCGCCTGCCGTCGAGCAGTCCGGCGGCGGCCAGTACGTGCGCGCCGACGCAGACGGACGCGACCCGCCGGGTCCGGCCGGCGAGTTCCCCGACCCGCTTCACCACGGCGGGGTCGGTGAGGGCGCGGACACGGCCCCGCTCGTCGACCTCGACCGCGCCGGGCACGATGAGGGTGTCGACGGCCCTCGTGGCCAGTTCGTCGAAGGTCGCGTCGGGCAGGACGCGCACCCCGGCGCCGGTGGTGACGGGGTCCAGGGTCTCGGCGGCGAGGACGACGTCGTAGCCCGCCGCCTCGTCCGCCTCGCGCCGGGCGAGGGCGAACACCTCCGGCGGTCCGGTGACGTCGAGCAGGTCGACGCCCTCGAAGAGGACGACGACGATCAGTCGTTCCACGGAGTTCACGGGCTCCTCGGCGATCTCCCGCGGGCGCGTGGCCACGCAGGTCATGCGGTCTTGCGGCTACCGGGCATGTCGGTATCTGCAGGTTAGATGACATTGCCGACATCCCGCGCCGGCCGTAGCGTCGTAGGCGCGGGTCGCCACCCGTCATCCCACTCCGACCACCAGGGGGTTCCCCATGCCCAGGACCACGCTGCGCCGCCTCAACGGACTCGACGACACTCCCGCCAAGCTCGCCGACTCCACCCTCGTCCTGGTCGACTACCAGAACACCTACACGACCGGCGTGATGGAACTGGACGGCTGGCAGGCCGCGCTCGACGCCGCCTCCCGCCTGCTGGCACGGGCCCGCCAGGAGGGCGCCAAGGTCATCCACGTCGTCCACGACGGCGGCGAGGGCACCCCGTACGACATCCGGGCGGAGATCGGGCAGATCCACCCGAGCGTCGCTCCCGTCGACGGCGAAGCGGTCGTCACCAAGCAGGCACCGGACTCCTTCTTCGGCACCGACCTGGGCGAGCACGTCGACGCGGCCGGCAACAACGACCTCGTCGTCGTCGGCTTCATGACGCACATGTGCGTGGCCTTCACCGCCCAGGGCGCCTTCCTTCGCGGCAACCGCCCCACGGTCGTGGCCGACGCCTGCGCCACCCGCGCGCTGCCGGTCGCGGGCACCGAACTGGACGCCCGCCAGGTGCACCAGGGCGCCCTCGCCACCATCGCCGACATGTACGGCGTGGTCGTCCCGTCGCAGGAGTCCCTGACCCACGGCTGAGCCGCGTCCCGCATTCGAACCCCACGGTCCTGCCGCCCCCGGCCGTGCCCGGACGACCCGATGCCCCGGACCGGGTCAGGTCAACGTTTCTGTTCGAATTATCGTCTTCGCACGTGCCCTCGCCGTGCCCCCCGATGACGCCGAACGGAAACCCCCACCGTGGTCCCTGCCGCACTGACGACCGTCCCCCGCCCCGAACGGCAGCGGGAGAGACGCCCGGGCGATGCCCTGCGCACCTTCGGGCGCCGGCATCGCGTCGCCCTGCTCGCCACCCTGCCCACCATCCCGCTGTACGCGGTGTGGTGGGCGTTTCTCGCCACCGGCGGGGGCGACCTCGCCGCGCAGGAGGCATGGGCCGACTTCACCTCGCGGCACGGTGGTTCGCCGTACGGGCTGTTCTGGTACGGCGGGACGCACACCGCCAACTACAGCGTGATATCGCCCCACTTGATGGCCCTGCTCGGCGTGCGCACGGTCACCGTGGCGTCCGGACTGGCCGCCGCCTGGCTGGCGGCCGTGCTGATCGAGCGGACCGGCGTGCGCAGGCCGCTGTGGCCCGCCCTGCTCGCCTCCCTCGCCCTGTGGTGCAACGTCGCCTCGGGGCGTACCACCTTCGCGCTCGGCCTCGCCTTCGGGCTGGCCGCGTGCCTGTACCTGGTCCGGGAACGGCGGCTGGTCATCGCCGCCGGCCACGCGGCCCTGGCCACCATGGCGTCGCCGGTGGCCGGGCTGTTCCTGGCCGTCGTCGGGGCGGGCTACCTGCTCGTACGGGACTGGGGGCGCGCCCTCGTGCTCCTCGTACCGCCCGCCGCCGTCGTCGGCCTGACCACGCTGCTGTTCCCCTTCACCGGGGAGCAGCCGATGCCGGCGGCCCGAATATGGCCGCCGGTCGTGCTCGGCCTCGCCGTCACCGCGTTCGCCCCGCGTACCTGGCGGGTCGCCCGGTGGAGCGGGGCCGTCTACGCGACCGGCACCGTGCTGACCTACCTCGTCGCCTCCCCCGTCGGCACAAACGTCGAGCGGTTCGCCGAGTACTTCGCTCCCGTCGCGCTGCTCGCGGCCCTGCTCACCGCGCCCCCGCTGCGACGGGTATCGCGCGGTCTGCTGGTCGTCGCCCTCGTCTTCTCCGTCTGGTGGATGGGGAAGAAGACCGCCGACGACCTGCGGGAGTACACCGTGGTGCCCGCCTGGGCCGTCGAGACGGACGGTGTCGTGCGGGCACTGGAGGGGCTCGGGGCCGACCGCACGCGGGTGGAGGTGGTGCCGGCCCGCGACCACCGCGAGGCGTCCGGGCTCGCCCCGCACGTCAACCTGGCCCGGGGCTGGAACCGGCAGCTCGACGTGGAACGCGCCCGCCTCTTCTACGACGGCACCCTCTCCGCGGCCACCTACCGGGCGTGGCTGGACCGCTGGGCGGTCGGCTTCGTCGTGCTTCCGCTGGGCAAGCCGGACGGCCCCGCCAGGGCCGAGGCGGCGCTCGTGCGGGACCCTGACCTGCGGCCCGAGTGGCTGGAGCCCGTCTGGCAGGACGAGCACTGGAGGGTGTACCGGGTGCGGGACGCCGTACCGCTCGTCTCCGAACCCGGCACCGTCGTGACGACCAGCAGCGCCGACCTGGTGCTCCGCGTGGACCGGCCCGGGCCGGTGACCGTACGGGTCGCCTGGTCGCCGTGGCTGCGGACCGACGGCGGGTGCCTCGCCCAGGACGGCGAGTTCACCCGCCTGACCGTCGAGGCGGCGGGCGAGTACCGGCTCAGCTCCGGGTACGGTCCTTCGCCGGGGTCGGAAGACCGCTGCTGAGCCCCTCGGCGGGCGAGGCGTCGTCGTCGGCCGGGGACGGGGCGGGAGCGGGGATGGTGCTCGCGGCCGGGGCGGGGTCCTTGGCCGGGGTGTCCTTGGCCAAGGCGTCCGAGGACGCCGAGGACTCCAGGGGCTCCGAGGACGCCGAGGACGCCGAGGACAAGGCGTCCTTGGCCGCGGTCCCGGTGACCGCGGTCGCGGTGACCGCCGTCCCGGTGACCACCCGGGCCCTCGGCCCCTGGAACAGGTACGTCAGCCCGAAGCCCGCCGCGACCACGGCCGCGCCGCCCACCGCGTCCAGGATCCAGTGGTTGCCGGTCGCCACGATCGCCGCGACGGTGAAGGTGGGGTGCAGGAGCCCCAGGGCCTTCATCCACATCTTCGGGGCGATGATCGCGATCGCCACACCGCACCACAGCGACCAGCCGAAGTGCAGCGACGGCATCGCCGCGTACTGGTTGGTGAGGTGCGTCAGCGTGCCGTAGTCCGGCTTCGAGAAGTCCTGCACGCCGTGCACCGTGTCGATGATCCCGAGGGTCGGCATCAGGCGCGGCGGCGCCAGCGGGTACAGCCAGAAGCCGACCAGGGCCAGCAGCGTGGCGAAGCCGAGGGACGCGCGGGCCCAGCGGTAGTCGACCGGGCGGCGCCAGTACAGGACGCCGAGGACGGCCAGCGGGACGACGAAGTGGAACGACGTGTAGTAGAAGTCGAAGAAGTCCCGCAGCCAGCCGATCTTCACGACGGCGTGGTTGACCGCGTGCTCGATGTCGATGTGCAGGAAGCGTTCGATGTCGAGGATCTGCCAGCCGTGCTCCTCCGCCCGCGCCCGGCCCGCCGAGTTGCTGCCGCCGGTCGCCGCGAGGCGGACCTGGGAGTAGGCGGCGTAGGTGACCCGGATGAGGAGGAGCTCCAGGAGGAGGTTGGGCCGGGTGAGGACCCGGCGCAGGAACGGCAGCAGCGGGACGTGCTTGAAGCGGGCCGGGACCGGCGGGGCGTAGCTCGTGGGGACCGGCGTGTCGAAGTACGGCGACGTGCGGGACAGGAAGGGCACGGCGACGGCGGCGGCCAGCGCCGCGAGGAGTACGACGTTGTCGCGCAGGGGGTAGAGGGCCGCCATGTTCGGCAGCATCATCTTCGCGGGCAGCGTCATCACCAGGACGACGGCGACCGGCCACACGTACCGGTCGGACGCCTTCTTGCCGACCCGGCCGACGAGCGCGGGCAGCACCCACAGCAGCTGGTGCTGCCAGGTGGCCGGGGACACCACGACGGCCGCGCAGCCGGTGATCGCCACCGCGAGGAGCAGCTGGCCGTCGCGGGCGTAGCGCACGGCGCGGCGCAGGGCGAGGACGGCGACGGCGGCGCCGAGCAGGAGGAAGAGGGCGATCTCCAGGGGGCCGGAGAGGCCGAGCCGCAGCAGGGCGCCGTGCAGCGACTGGTTGGCGAGGTCGTCGGCCTCGCCGCCCAGGCCCACGCCGGCCAGGTGGTGGACCCAGTAGGTGTAGGAGTCCTGCGCCATGGCCGCCCAGGCGACGGCGGTGCAGGCGAGGAAGGTGACGCCGGTGGACACGGCGGCCCGTCTGCGGTCGGTGAACCACAGCAGGGGGACGAAGAGGAGGACGGTCGGCTGGAACGCGGCGGCGACACCGATCAGCGCGCCGCCGATCCGGTCGCCGTGTTCACCGCGTACGGCGAAGCAGCCCAGCAGGACGAGGAGGACCGGGATGATGCTGGTCTGGCCGAGCCACAGCGCGTTGCGCACCGGCAGCGACAGCATCAGCAGGCTGACGGCGACGGGCGCCGCCAGCAGTGCCGTACGGCGGCCCACCGGCTTCGGCAGGGCGCGGGCGGCGACCAGGCCGAGGGCCACGACGAGCAGCAGCGAGCCGAAGGTCCAGCCCCAGCCGAGGGCCTGCTCGGCGGCGCGGGTGAACGGTTTGAGGACGAGGCCGACGAAGGGGGTGCCGGTGAACTGCGTGGAGTCGTAGAGGGACCCCTCCACGTGCAGGACTCCGTGCTCCCCGACCCAGGTCTCCAGGTCCGTCAGCCGTTCGCCGCTCGGGGTGCTGAGGACCGTGGCCAGCTGTCGTACGGCGAGGATGGCGGCGACCAGCCACAGGCCGAGGCGCGCGGCGCGCAGCCGTGCCCTGGTCGCATCGACGGCCGGTGCCCCGAAAGGCTCCGCCGGTCGCCCACTGTGCTCCGCATTCGCCACGCCTCGTCGGCCTCCCGCCCCGTTCGTACCGCGCCCGTGTACGCGGTGTGTTGTCCTTGCGAACCCTATGAGGCTCGCACCACCCCCGGAGGGAGACGCAGGCAACCCCCGTTCAACCTGACCGCCGCCCGCATTTCGTCCCGACTTTTTCCGGACGTCCGGCCGTTCGTCCGGACGACGATAGTGCGGGAGCGGCACGGACGCCTCTCGTGGAAGCGAGAAGGATCACAGGTCACGGGGCGATGCAGCGCTCCGTGGCGTACGGACGTCCCTGCGTGCACGCCATTTTGGTGCACTGTGCAACGAAAAGCATACCGGGCGTAAGCGGCGCATCAGCGCCTATGGTCGCTTTTCTGCCCGTGGCCGAGTGCCGCGGGTTTCTTTCCGGCCCGGCGACAGTGCCGCCGTACGGGTCGTGGCGTCCCTGTCCCCGTCGAAAGGTAGGCGAGCGAAGTTTTGTCGGCTGCCCCCGTCGCCACTCACCCGTCCGGCACCCACCCGCGTCCCTCCCCTCCGGCAGGGTCCGCTCCGGGATCCGCTCCCCCCACCGCGACCGATCCCGCTCTCGTCAGACGTGCCGTGAAGGCGGCGGCGCTCGGCAACGCGATGGAGTGGTTCGACTTCGGCGTCTACAGCTACATCGCCGTGACGCTGGGCAAGGTCTTCTTCCCGTCGGGCAACCCGACCGCCCAGCTGCTCTCCACCTTCGGCGCCTTCGCCGCCGCGTTCCTGGTCCGGCCGCTCGGCGGCATGGTCTTCGGCCCGCTGGGCGACCGGGTCGGGCGGCAGAAGGTCCTCGCCCTCACGATGATCATGATGGCGGCGGGTACGTTCGCCATCGGGCTGATCCCCTCGTACGCGACGATCGGCGTCTGGGCGCCGGTGCTGCTGCTGGCCGCGCGGCTGGTGCAGGGGTTCTCCACCGGGGGTGAGTACGCGGGCGCGTCCACCTTCATCGCCGAGTACGCGCCGGACAAGCGGCGGGGGTTCCTGGGGAGCTGGCTGGAGTTCGGCACGCTCGCCGGGTACATCGGCGGTGCGGGGCTCGTGACCCTGATGACGGCGCTGCTGTCCGACGCCGACCTGACGTCCTGGGGCTGGCGCATCCCGTTCCTGATCGCCGGACCGATGGGCATCGTCGGGCTGTATCTGCGGATGCGGCTGGAGGAGACGCCGGCGTTCGCCGCCGAGCTGGAGAAGGCGGAGTCGACGCGGCCGAAGGTACCGCTGCGGGACATGATCACCGGGCAGTGGCGGGCGCTGCTGCTCTGCGTCGGCCTGGTGCTGGTCTTCAACGTCACCGACTACATGCTGCTGTCGTACATGCCGAGCTACCTGACGAGCGAGCTGGAGTACGACGAGACGCACGGACTGCTGGTCGTGCTGGTCGTGATGGCGCTGATGATGGTCGTCCAGCCGTTCGCGGGCGCGCTGACCGACCGGATCGGGCGCCGGCCGGTGATCGCGGCGGGCTGCGCGGGCTTCCTGCTCCTGTCCGTCCCGGCGCTGCTGCTGATCCGCGAGGGCAGCCTGCTCGCGGTGGGGCTGGGCATGGCCGCGCTCGGGCTGCTGCTGGTCTGCTTCACGGCGTCGATGCCGTCCGCGCTGCCGGCGCTGTTCCCGACGCGGGTGCGGTACGGCTCGCTGTCGATCGGCTTCAACGTCTCGGTGTCGCTGTTCGGCGGGACGACGCCGCTGGTGGTGACGGCGCTGATCGGCGCGACGGGCGACATGATGATGCCCGCCTACTACATGATGGCCGCGGCCGTGATCGGTGGCGTGGCGGTGTGGTTCATGAGCGAGTCCGCGGGCCGGCCACTGCCGGGCTCGGCACCGGCCGTCGAGGGCTGACGCTCCCCGGGGGGAGGGAGGAAGGGGCGAGGCGCGCCGAGCGCGCGGCCTTGCCCGAACCATGCGGCCGTCTGCCACCCGGCCCGCGGCCCGGCCCACCCCGCCGGGGACACGCCCTCGTCAATCGCCTGACACGTCGTCACCCCGGGGCTATCTTCGTCAGCGCATCCACTTCGTCAGCGCATCCACTCAGAAACGCCAACGACGCACACAGGAGGCCCCCTGCATGAGCGAGTCGCGGCTCTGGGACGACGTCGACGCCTACTTCACCCACCACCTCAGCCCGAACGACGGCCCGCTGGAGGCCGCCCTGAGGGACAGCGACGCCGCCGGGCTGCCGCAGGTGAACGTCACCCCCAACCAGGGCAAGCTCCTCCAGCTGCTCGCTCGGATCCAGGGCGCCCGCACCATCCTGGAGATCGGCACCCTCGGCGGCTACAGCACCATCTGGCTGGCCCGCGCCCTCCCCGCCGACGGCCGCCTGGTCACGCTGGAGTACAGCGCCCGGCACGCCGAGGTCGCCACCCGCAACATCGCCCGCGCCGGCCTCGACGCCCTCGTCGACGTGCGCGTGGGGCCCGCCCTGGATTCACTGCCGCAGCTCGCCGACGAGAACCCGCCGCCCTTCGACCTGGTCTTCATCGACGCCGACAAGGGCAACAACCCGCACTACCTGGAGTGGGCCCTGAAGCTCACCAGCACCGGCAGCCTGATCGTCGTCGACAACGTGGTCCGCGGCGGACGGGTGGCCGACGCCGGTGACACCGGCGACGACGTGCGCGGCACCCGCGCCGCGATCGAGCTGATCGGCAGCCACCCGCGGCTGAGCGGTACGGCGATCCAGACGGTCGGCAGCAAGGGCTACGACGGTTTCGCGCTGGCCCGCGTTCTGGAGTGAGGGCGGCGCGCGCTCAGGCCTCGCGGGGAAAGGCGCGTCTCACGCCTCGTGGTAGAAGCCGACGTTGACGCTGCGCGGTTCCGTGCGGTCCTGGACCACGATCTCGCCGCTCCCGCCCCTCGGCAGCGGCACGGTGCCGCCGTAGGACACGGGCTGCGCGTGGCCGCCGACGGTGAGCCGGACCTCGGAGGACGGCTCCGGCTGGGAGCCCCGCAACCAGGTCAGCTGCCACGTGCCGTCGGGTCCGCAGCGGAACTCCAGGTGGACCCGGGAGACGAACAGCCAGTCGTCCGGCGTCGACAGCCGGCACACGGACTTGTCCCGGCCCACCCGCAGCACCGCGCCCGGCTCGCTGGGCGCGTCGGCCATCTGCATGCCGGCCGTGGCGCCCGCGTCCGCCGCGGTGACGACGGCCATGGTGAGTTCGAGCACGTGCGCTCCTCCAGAGACGTCCCTCGTTGACGTACCGCCGCCGCATGATAAGTCGGCCGCCGGTGCCGTGTCCGGCACAATGAGGTCATGACCGAGCGAAAGCCACCTGGCGTCGACTTCGAGTCCTGGGTCGACAAACAGATCCGTGAGGCGGACGCGCGCGGCGAGTTCGCCCAGCTGCCCGGTGCGGGCAAGCCCCTCCCCAGCGAGGTGGACAGCACCTACGACGAACTCTGGTGGGTCAAGCGGAAGATGGCCCGCGAGGGCTTCTCCGTACTGCCGCCCACCCTGGCCCTGCGCAAGGAGGCGGAGGACGCCCTGGAGGCGGCGGCGAACGCGCCGTCGGAGCGGGTGGTCCGCCGCATCGTCGAGGAGATCAACGTCAAGATCCGCGACGTCATGTTCAAGCCGCCGCCCGGCCCCCCGCTGGGTCTGAAGCCCTACGACGTCGAAGAGGTCGTACGGCAGTGGCGGGAGCGCCGGGCGGAGCGGTGACGCCTATGCGTCACAGGCGCATGAGACGGTCCGCCAGTTCGCGGTAGTCCCGCAGGGCCAGGCGGAGTTGTTCGGTGTCGGTGCTCGCCGCGCGGTCGTCCTGGCCGGTGTCGTGCCAGGACGTGCGCAGTGTGCGGCGGCGGTGCGTCACGGCCTCCGTGAAGCGCGCGGTGATCTCCTCCAGGACGCGGTCCGCCTCCTCCACGGAGGCACGCGGCCCGTCGACGAAACCGGCCACCGCGTGCCGCAGCCGCTGCCCGAGCTCGTCGTACTCCTCGTGCGGGAGGAGTGCGCCCCCGTGGACGGCCGGAGGGGTCGTGCCCTCGCTGTGGGCCGGCGCGGTGTCCGGGCCGGGGATGGTCTCGCCGCGGGCATCGGGGGCCCGCCCGTCCCGCTCGACGCGGGCGCCGGTGGCCGGCATGCCCCGCTCCACCGGGGCGCCTGGGTCCTGCCTGTCCCGCTCCACCGGGGCGCCGGGGTCCTGCCTGCCCCGCTCCACCGGGGCGCCGGGGCTCTGCCTGCCCCGCTCCACCGGGGCGCCGGGGCTCTGCCTGTCCCGCTCGACGGGGATCCCGCCGGGCTGCCGGGTCACATCGGACATTGCTCAACTCTCCTTCGGCTGGCGTTTGCTGAGCGACCAGGAGTGGTGCGGGCGGGAGGACGCCGGCGCGTGTCCGCCACCGTCCGTCCCGGCGCGGTGCCGACCGCCGTCGGGCCGGCCCGCGTCATGGCGGCCGGAGCGTACGAGGTCCTCGAAGAGCGCGCGGGCCTCGACCAGGGACTCGCGCATCTCCTCCGTACCCGCGCCGCTGTCCTGCGCGCCGTCCACGCGCGCGTGCGTCACTCGGTGCACGCGCCGGTAGCCGTCGACGTGGTGGGCGTGGTGCACGGACAGCGCCGCGAGCTGCTCCTCGTACTGCCCGCCGTCCGGGAAGCCCCGGGCGCCGGCCAGCTCCGCGAGCAGCCGGTCCGCCTCGCCGACCGCCTCGCGCGGGGAGTCGACGAAGCGCTCCTGGACCGCGGTCCAGCGCGCCTCGAACCGCTCGCGCTCGACCGGCTCCAACGGCCTGACGTGCAGCGACCCGTGCCGTGCCACGCGCTCGGCGAGTTCGCGCTCGGCGGCCGCGGTGTCGCCGTCGTGCCGGGCCACGGCCCGGTCGTACTCGGGCCCGAAGCGCCGCTTCAGGCTTCCGCCGTGCTGGGGGCCCCGCGCGCGCAGGGCCAGTACGGCCGCGACAACGAGCACGGCCGCCACGATCACGATCAAAGCGATGATCACGCCTGTGGACATGAGTGCCTTCCGGGTTCTCGGCCCTACCGGCTCTCGGAGCGGGCCGGTTCGCCGTTCGGGTTGCCCCGGACCCCGCGCTCAAACGGCGCACAGCTCGCGCTCACGGCACATCGGTGCGAAAATACGCTTGCACAGGGCGCCGGTGCCGTCCCGACAATGCCGGTCATGACCTGGACCATCGCCCCGGAACCGTACGACTCCCCCGTCGCCGCCGCCCTCTGGCGCGCGTACTACACGGAGGTCAGCGACCGGTACTACCTGCTGCACGAGGGCCGGCCCACCGAACCCGCCGAACTGGAGCGGGAGATCGCCGCGTACTCCGGCGCCGACCTCGCGCCGCCCCGGGGACGGCTGCTGGTCGCGCGGTACGGCGGCGAACCGGCCGGCACCTCGGGCGTACGGCTGCGGGACGGCACCACCGCCGAGCTGACCCGGGTGTTCCTGTACGAGCGGATGCGCGGCCGGGGCGGCGCCGCACTGCTCGTACGGGCCGCCGAGGACGCGGCACGGGCGCTCGGCGCCTCGCGGATGGTCCTCGACACACGCGGCGACCTCGTCGAGGCCCGTGCCCTGTACGCCCGGCTCGGCTACACGGAGACCGAGGCCTACAAGGAAGACCCGTACGCCGAGCACTGGTTCGTGAAGCAGCTCCCGTACGCGGCCTGACGGCCCCGGCGGCCCCGGCGGCCCGGCGGGCTCAGCCGGCCCGCGCCGCAGCCGGTCCTCCTTCAGGAACCAGGCCGGCACGAAGCCGAGGAGGGCGACGGGGGCGGCCGTACAGGAAGACACGGTGACGGCGGAGTCGGCCCGCGAAGACCGTGCCGAAGACGGCCACGCCGAAGGAGGCGCCGAAGGAGCGGAAGAAGGTCGCGCCGGGGGTGGCGACGCCCAGGTCCTCGTACGCCACGGCGTTCGGCACCGCACCCACGGACGTCTCACCTTCCGTCCAGGTCGGTGTGACCGGGTATGGCCGGTTCAGTCCTGTGGAAAGCCGGGATTCCGGGGGCGTGCGCGCGGGAGTGTGGAGAAGATCTGCATAATCTCTGGAGTTCGCGAGGGGAGTCGCGAGGGGAGGGACGAACGCGTGGAACAGCAGAAAGAGCCGCCGCAGGAGCCGCAGGAGCGGCCCCGGAGGCACTCGTGCCCGGAGTGCGGAACGCCCAGGGAGGCTGACAACACGCCCGCCTGCGCCTGCGGGGAGCGGGTGTCCGACGCCCTGCGCGACGCGCGTACGGCACAGGCGGCAGCGGCGGAGGACTTCGACCCGCTGCGCATACGGCCGTACGTCGAGCTGGACGGCGCCGGGGAGCCGTCGGCACCCCCGGCAGGGGCGGCCCCTTCCTCCGGTACGCCCATACCGGAGGGACCGGCGCCCGCGGCACCCCCGTCCGCGCCGGCCGCGCACACCTCCGCTCCGGGGACCGCGCCCACCGCGCCCACCCCCGCTTCGGGGGCCTCGCCCGACCCGGACGCCACCATGACGCTGCGCGCCGTCGGCACCGAACCGCCCGGCGCGGCCACGGAGGCGACCTCCGTACTGCCCACGCCCCTGGCGCCTTCGGCCGGCCCGCCCAGCGCGCACGACCTGCGCCTGTTCGAGACCTCGGCCGCCGCGTCCACCGCCCCCTCCGCGCCCGCGGGGTCCGGTGCGGACGACGCGTACGGCACCGACGGGCGGCCACCGCGCCGGCGGCGCCGCGGCGTGCTGCTCAGTGCCGCTGGGGCGGTCGTGGTCGTGGTGGGGGCGGCCGGGTACGCGAGCGGGCTGTTCTCCTACGAGTCGCCCTCGCGGGACGGAGCGCTGCCGGAGGAGGTCCGGGCGAGCGTGCCGGACCCGTCGGTCAGTGCGGCCTCGACGGCCCCCGAGCCGAGCGCCACCTCCGCACGGCCGACCTCCGCGTCGCCGTCCCCGTCCGCCTCCGCGTCCGCGTCCGCCAGCGCGAGCCCGTCCCCCTCGCCGTCCCCGTCGGCGTCCAGCGCCTCGCCCGCGCCGTCCCGGTCGGCCGAGCCGACGCGGACCACGACGACGGCGCCGGCCGACAGCCCCGCGCAGGAGTCCGAGGAGGACGGACCCGACTCCGACGGCGGCGGCACCCTGCACCGCGGCGACCAGGGCCCCGAGGTCACCGAACTCCAGCAGCGCATGACCCAGCTGTACCTGTACAACGGCGACCTCGACGGCAGATACAACCGCCAGCTCGAGGACGCGGTCCGCAACTACCAGTGGTCCCGCGGCATCCGCTCCGACGAGCTCGGCGTCTACGGGCAGGACACCCGGCGCCAGCTGGAGTCGGAGACGCGGGAACCGTAGGCGGTGCGCGCGAACCGTAGGCGGTGCGCGCGAACCGTAGCGGTGCGCGGGAACCGTAGGCGGTGCGCGCGGCCCGCCGTTCAGCGGGCGCGCGTTCCGCCGGCCCGCGTTCGGCCGGCGCGCGGCGCCCCTTCGTCAGCCGATGTGCAGCCGCAGCGTCCCGTCCGCACCGGCCTCCACACGTATCCGCGTCAGGTCCTCCACGACCACGTCGGGCCCGTGGAAACCGGCCCTCGGGCCGACCCCCACGACCTGCATCCCCGC
Source organism: Streptomyces sp. WG7 (assembly GCF_049975785.1). Taxonomy (NCBI): domain Bacteria; kingdom Bacillati; phylum Actinomycetota; class Actinomycetes; order Kitasatosporales; family Streptomycetaceae; genus Streptomyces; species Streptomyces sp. WG7. Next base: position 7,983 of record NZ_JBNGGE010000075.1, on the reverse strand, counting down.
GGCGCGCGCGGCCGTGATGCCGGCGCCGGAGTCCTCGAAGGCGATGCAGTCGGCAGGGGCGACGCCCAGTTCGGCGGCGCCCTTGAGGAAGCCCTCGGGGTCGGGCTTGCTGGCGCCGACCGACTCGGCGGTGACCCGGACGTCCGGCTGCACGAGTCCGGCGGCGGCCATCCGCGCCGTGGACAACGGCACGTCGGCCGAGGTCACCAGGGCGTGCGGCAGGCCGCGCAGCGAGGCGAGGAACTCCGGCGCCCCCGGGATCGCGACGACGCCCTCGGTGTCGGCGGTCTCCTCGGCGAGCAGGCGCGCGTTGTCCGCGTGGTTCTGCTCCATGGGCCGGTCGGGCAGCAGCAGCGCCATCGAGGCGTAGCCCTGCCGCCCGTGGACGACCTTCATGACCTCGTCGCCGTCCAGGCCGTTCCGGTCGGCCCAGCGCCGCCAGACGCGCTCGACGGCGGCGTCCGAGTTGACGAGGGTGCCGTCCATGTCCAGCAGCAGTGCACGGGCGGTGAGAACGGTGGTGGCCGTCATCGGCAGACTCCAAGGCGCGGGGAGGAATACAAGGCGGCCCCGCCCGCCGGTCAGGGAGAACGGGCGGGAGCCACTTTGTTCATCCACGGTACAAAACATACCGGGCATCGCGCCACCACCTCGCCCGAACGTTCACGCATCGTTCAGTTCGCACGCCACCCGGTCCCCGTCGGTTCGCACGCCATCCGACCCGCGTCAGTTCAGCTGCCACCCGGCCCGCGTCGGTCACGCGTCACCAGGCTCGCGCCACCGGGCTCGCACGTCACAGCGCTCGCGCGTCACCGGGTCCCGCCGTCCCGCCGTGCGCGCCTCACCCGGCGACCGCCTCCCACAGGCTCCACACCCCGAGGCCCAGCATGAGCAGCGCCGCGACCTTCGTGATCAGCCGCAGCGGCACCCGCTTCATCAGGGCCTTGCCGCCGACGATGCCGAGACCGGCCACCGCCCACAGCGCGAGCACCGCGCCGAGCCCGACGGAGAGCGGGTCGTCGTAGCGGGCCGCGAGGTTCGCCGTCATGATCTGCGTGAGGTCGCCGAACTCGGCGACCAGGATGAGCATGAATCCCGCCCCGGAGACCTTCCAGAAGGACTGGTTCTCGGGCTTGCGGATCTCCTCGTCCTCGTCGTCCTTCCTCATCAGCAGCACGGCGGCGCCGCCCAGGAACAGCACGCCGGTGATCGCGTGCACGATCTGCTGCGGCAGCAGGGTCAGCACACTGCCGGCCGCGACCGCGAGCACGACGTGCAGCGCGAAGGCGGCGGCCACGCCGGCGAAGACGTACGAGGCTCGGTAGCGGGTGCCGAGGACGAGGCCGGCGAGCGCGGTCTTGTCCGGCAGTTCGGCCAGGAAGACGACGCCGAAGACGACTGCCGTCACGGTCAGGCTGATCAAGGGTTCCTCTATCGGTCGGGGCCGCCCCACCGAGAGTGCTGATCCCGCGGATTCACACACCCGCGACGCAAGACACCTCGGCACGGCAGCACACGGTCCACCCGTGCCGTACGGCACGGGCGTGCACTGCTTGCCGAAGGTCTCGCTGGCCGGCCCCGCGTGCGAGGCCTGCCTCCGGGCGCCGGCTCAGGCGAGCTGAGCAGTATGTCGACGGTCCGGCGAAGAGCTACTCCCCTTCTGCGCCATCCATAGTACGCGAGCCGTCGAGCGATCCCGAGAGGCGAAAGCCCCGGGGCCGTCGGAGGCGAAAGTCCCGTCGGACTTATAGACGTGCCATGCACACGTCACTAACTTCTTACCGACCGCACATCTGTGCGCCATGCGGCGTCGCGAGCATTCCCCTGCCCGCGCCCCAACACCCCCACACTCCAAGGGAGTTCGCATGCCGAAGTTCTACGCGCGTCGACGGCTCGGTTTCCTCGCCGCGTTCACCGGGCTCATAGCCTCCGCCGGGCTCCTCAACGGCCCGGCCGCCTCCGCCGCCCTCCCCACCCCGGTCAGCGCCGCCACCGCCCGCTCCTACCTCGCCTCCCTCACCGTGGAGACCGAGAACCGCACCGGCTACGACCGCGACCTCTTCCCGCACTGGATCACCCAGTCGGGCTCCTGCAACACCCGCGAGACCGTCCTCAAGCGCGACGGCTCGGGCGTCGTCACCGACTCCTCCTGCGCCGCCACCAGGGGCAGCTGGTACTCGCCCTACGACGGCGCCACCTGGTCCGCCGCCTCCGACGTCGACATCGACCACCTCGTCCCGCTCGCCGAGGCCTGGGACTCCGGCGCCGGCTCCTGGAGCACCTCCCGGCGCCAGTCCTTCGCCAACGACCTGACCCGCCCCCAGCTCCTCGCGGTCACCGACAACGTCAACCAGTCCAAGGGCGACCAGGACCCGGCCACCTGGATGCCCTCGCGCAGCGCCTACCACTGCACGTACGTCCGGGCCTGGGTCCAGGTGAAGTACTACTACGACCTCTCGGTCGACTCCGCCGAGAAGTCGGCACTGCAGAGCCGGCTCGCGAGCTGCTGACGCCACGTCCCGGCCGGCCGGGCACCGGGTGACCGGGACGTGACGTCCGGGCACCGGAGGTCCGGGGGTCTGCCACCGGCGGCCCGGTCCCCCGTGTCCGGTCACCGCGCGCCCGGTCACCGCGTGTCCGGTCACCGCGTGTCCGGCGCGGAACCTCCGCGCCCACCTCCGTCGTTCCGTACCGTACGGGGCGACGGAGGAGGGCATCACCATGGCCGGACTACGCCTGGGACCACTGCTCAGGTACACCGACGGCTCGTGCGCGACCGTCTGGGTCGAGACGAACCGCCCGTGCACCGCCGAGGTGCGCTGCGCCGACGGCGCCCGGGGCACGTCCCGCACCTTCCAGATCGCGGGGCACCACTACGCCCTCGTCCCGGTGAGCGGTCTGACACCCGGGAAGGCGACGGAGTACGACGTACTCCTCGACGGCGCGCACGTGTGGCCGCCGCCCGACTCGCGCTTCCCGCCCTCGGTGATCACCACGTCCCCGGCGGTGCACGAGGAGATGCGCATCGCGTTCGGCTCCTGCCGCTGGGCCGCACCACCGGCCGGCGGGAAGGACCGGGTGGGCCCGGACGCGCTGGACACCCTCTCCGCCCGGATCGCCGCCGACCCGCAGGGCGCGCGGCCCGACCTGCTGCTCCTGCTCGGCGATCAGGTGTACGCCGACGAGGTCTCCGACGCCACACGCCACTGGATCGCCGGCCGCCGCGACCTGAGCGAACCCCCCGGCGACCAGGTCGCGGACTACGAGGAGTACACCCGCCTCTACTACGAGTCGTGGCTCGACCCCGAGGTGCGCTGGCTGCTGTCCACCGTGCCCAGCTGCATGATCTTCGACGACCACGACGTCATCGACGACTGGAACACCTCCGCCGCCTGGCTCGCCGACATGCGGGCCACGGACTGGTGGCGCGAGCGGGTGCTGAGCGGGCTGATGTCCTACTGGGTGTACCAGCAACTGGGCAACCTCTCCCCGGACGAGCTGGCCGCCGACCCTCTCTACGCGGCCGTCCGCGAGACACCCGACGGCACCGACGTACTCCGCACGTTCGCCGCGCGGGCCGACGCCGACCCGGCCTCCGTCCGCTGGAGCTACCGGCGCGACTTCGGCCGCGTACGGCTGGTGATGGTGGACTCACGCGCGGCCCGCGTCCTCGAGGAGGACCGCCGCACCATGCTCGACCCGGGCGAGGCCGCCTGGCTGCGGGAACAGATCCTGGACGGGCGGGTCGGCGGCGAGAACCGGGACGGGGACACCGAGGGCAGGGACAGCGAGAACGGGAACAGGGACGGAAACGGGGACGGGGACGGGGACGGCGAGCAGAGTGCGTACGACCATCTGCTGATCGGCACCTCCCTGCCCTGGCTGCTGCCCCACCTGGTGCACGACGTGGAGGCGTGGAACGCGGCGATGTGCGTCGGCGAGCGCGGCGCACGCTGGGCGCGCCTCGGGGAGAGGATCAGACGCGGGGCCGACCTGGAGCACTGGTCGGCCTTCCCGTCCTCCTTCGACGCCCTCGCCGACCTGATCGCCGAGGCCGGCACCGACCCCGGGGCGCCCGCGACGGTGAGCGTGCTCTCCGGCGACGTTCACCACGCCTACGTGGCCGAACCGTCCTGGCCGGGCCGCGCGCCCGACGCCCGGGTGGCGCAGCTGACCTGCTCCCCCGTCCACAACTCCGTACCGCTCTCGATCCGTCTCGGCTTCCGCTTCGGCTGGAGCGCCCTGGCGCGTGCCCTCGGGCGGCGCATCGCCCGGCACGGACGCTGTGCGCCGCCGGCGGTCGGCTGGCGCAAGACCGGCGGCCCCTGGTTCGGCAACCAGCTCATGACGCTGACCCTGCGGGGGCGATCGGCCCGGCTGCGACTGGAGCAGGCGCGGGCGGAGCGCGACGGGGCGAGCGTCCTGCGGATGATCACGGACAGAGAGCTGGCGTAGGCCAGGAGCGAGGCCGAGTATGAAACCAGTCACATCGATGGCCTGCGGTGTACAGGTGGGAGCGCTCCCACCTGCAAGGGCGACCGGACCGGAAGGGTGACCGTTCGTTAAGCCATGGCTAAATGTTGAACTTGCAAGTACTCGTAAGGCGCACCTAACGTGGGCACCCCACTCGGTTCCGTCCCCACCGGCCCCATACGGCCGGTCCGACCGAAGGAGCACCCCCACATGTCCGAACGCCTCAACAGCGCCCAGCCCTACGCTCTCGGCCTGTTCCGCATAGTCGTCGGCCTGCTCTTCGCCTGTCACGGCGCGGCCTCCCTCTTCGGCGTCCTCGGCGGCGCCTCGGGAACCGGCGGCACGATCGAGGCGGGCACCTGGCCGGGCTGGTACGCGGCCGTGATCCAGCTGGTCGGCGGCGGCCTCGTCATGCTCGGCCTCGGCACCCGCGCCGCCGCGTTCATCTCCTCGGGCTCCATGGCCTACGCGTACTTCAAGGTGCACCAGCCGGGCGCCCTGTGGCCGATGGAGAACGGCGGCGAGGCCTCCGCCATGTTCTGCTGGGCCTTCCTGCTGCTGGCCTTCACCGGCTCCGGCGCCTTCGGCCTGGACCGGCTGTTCGCCCGCCGCACGTCCGAACAGGAGAAGTCCGCCACGGAGCGGCAGACGCCGGTCGCGGCCTGACCGCCCCGGAGCGGTACCCGCCTGATCCACGAGGCACCGGAGCGGTGCCTCCCTGCACCGGGAGGCACCGCTGTCGACGGGGAGGCACCGCTGTCGCCCCGCGGCGGGGAGATCACCGTGCGACTGGCGGCACGCGGGCACTCCGCGAGGCGTGAACACCCGCTCCCGGCGCGGACACCCTCTCCCAGGTGAACGCTCCGCGCCGAACACACAAGGCCCCTGTGAACCGTCTGTCACACCTCAGGCGTACGCTGTATGGCTGTCATCGGCCGCTCCTGCCGTCCCCGCGTCTCGCGGCATGGCCCGGCCCACGGGGGAGTAACGGGGAGTTGTGGTGGCCGAGAGTCTCGGGAGTATTGGTTCGCTGGTCAGCAGCCCATGGATCTATGTGCTGGTGGCCGTCTCGGTGCTCCTCGACATCTTCCTGCCGGTGCTGCCGAGCGGTGTCCTGGTGATCACGGCTGCCACGGCGGCGGCCGCGGGCACGGGCGCCGGCGCCGCGGCTGCCGGGCGGGTTCCGCAGGACGTCCCCGACATCCTGGTCCTGACGCTGTGCGCGGCGACCGCGTCCGTCCTCGGCGACCTGGCGGTCTACCGCCTCGCCTGGCGCGGCGGGCCACGCCTGGACCGCGCGATCGCCCGTTCCCGCCGGCTGACCACGGCGCAGGAACGTCTCGGCGGCGCCCTCGCCCGTGGCGGCGGTGCTCTGGTCGTACTGGCCCGCTTCGCCCCGGCCGGCCGCTCGGTCGTCTCTCTCGTCGCGGGCGCCGCTCACCGCCGGGTCCGCGAGTTCCTCCCCTGGTCGGCCCTGGCCGGACTGGCCTGGGCCGCCTACAGCGTCGCCCTCGGCTACTTCGGCGGCCAGTGGCTGGGCGCGACCTGGCTGGGGGCCGCGGTGTCGCTGGTGGCCCTGTTCGGCGCGGGGGCGGGGGCTGCGTACCTGATGCGCCGCCAGCCCAGGGCGACGGGAGCGTCGTAGCCGCCCGCTGCTCCGGGTCGCCCTCGCCCAGAGCCGCGTCGTCACTGTCCTCGACGCCGCCGGCCCGGGCGACCGACCGGCTGTGCCCGAGCGAGACGATCGCCTACGCGCGGTCCGAACGCGGCTCGTCGCCGCCGCCCGGGGTCGTTTCGGGTTTCGCGTGGAGGATCTCGCGGGCCTGCTCCGCGGCGCGGGCGAGGCTCTCGGAGACGAAGTCGAGGAAGCGGGCCACGTTCTCCAGGCGGGCGGCGGCCGGAGTGTCGGGGCCGAGGACGCCGACGCCCTGCCGTGCGATCTCCACGACGTGGGCGGTGGAGCGGGCGCTGGCCAGCATCGACTGGTACCAGATGTCGTCGTCGACGACGTAGCGCTCGCGGCGGCGTTCGTCGCGTTCCCGGCGGACGAACGCCTGGCTTTCGAGGAACGCGATCGCTTTGGAGACCGACGCCGGGCTGACTTGGAGGTGTCGGACGAGTTCCGCCGCGGTGAGGCTGCCGGTGTCGGTGAGGGTGAGGCAGGCCATCACCCGGGACATCATCTTGGGCATGCCCGACGCCATGAGGACGGTGGTGAACAACTCCTCGTACTCGCGCACCGCCTCGGCATCGCGCCCGTGCGCCTGTGCGGGCACCTCCGACGCCGGCGCCGCCTGTCTGCGCCGGTGGGCACGGCGCTCCGTGGCGCGGTGGGCGAGGTCGGCGCGGTAGTCGGTGGGGCCGCCGTTGCGCATCACCTCACGCGTAACGGTCGAGGTCGGACGATCGAGCCGCCTGGCGATCTCCGCGTAGGCCAGCCCGTCGGCCAGCCCCAGCGCGATCTGCTGGCGTTCCTGCTGGGTGAGTCTGCCTCCCGGCACAGCGGCCTCCTCATGGGTCCTTGGTGACTACAGCCTAGCGTTCACTCTCAATCCATTGCAACGAACAGGGGAGAGTTGTTGCGTTAAGCGAGAGACCATCGCAACGAAATACTCACTTTGACCTGGTCTTATCGAGATTGAACGCAACAATCTCGTTGTGTGATCCGTGAACGCAACGTAGCGTTTCCAACGTCAGAAACGACGAGCCGCAGGAGAGAAACCATGCAGAAGTTCGACACCCCCGCCCTGGTCACCGCCGTCCTGGACATCCCCGCGGGACGCGTGCAGTTCATCGCCGCCGACCGGGCCGACACCACGGTCGAGGTCCTGCCCGCGAACGCCTCGAAGAGCCGCGACGTGAAGGCGGCGGAGCAGGTCCGGGTCGCCTACGGCGACGGCGTCCTGCGGATCGAGGGCCCCGCGGCGAAGAACCAGGCCTTCGGCCCCTCCGGAGCAGTCGAGGTGACCGTCCAACTGCCCGCCGGCTCCGGCATCGAGGCCAAGACGGCCGCCGCCGAGTTCCGGGGCGTCGGACGGCTCGGTGACGTCACCTTCGAGGGCGCGCAGGGCTCGGTCAAGCTCGACGAGGCCGACAGCGCCCGCCTGACCCTCCTCGCCGGTGACGTGTCGATCGGCCGTCTGGGCGGCGCCGCGGAGATCCGCACTCAGAAGGGCGACATCAGCGTCGCCGAGGCCGTGCGCGGCACGGTCGTGCTGCGCACCGAGTCCGGCGACGTGTCGGTCGGCGCCGCCCGCGGAGTCTCCGCCTCCCTGGACGCCGGCACCACTTACGGCCGGATCCACAACGCACTCCACAACGCCGACGGCGCCGACGCCGGCCTGGCCATCCACGCGACCACCGCCCACGGCGACATCACCGCCCGCAGCCTGTAGAAGGAGCACTCCATGACCAGCTTGGCCATCGCGGCGAACGGGCTGCGCAAGTCGTACGGCGACAAGACCGTCCTCGACGGCGTCGACCTGCACATCCCGGCCGGTTCCGTGTTCG
>NZ_JBNGGE010000074.1:0-25661 GCF_049975785.1 Streptomyces sp. WG7 | reverse complement strand
GCCCCGTTCTTTCCCTCGACGACGTGATCGGCACCAAGGTCCGTGCCCTCGCCGACCGCGGCACCGTCCGCGACCTCATCGACGTCCAGGCCGCACCAGATCGGCGGCGACCGACCTGATTGTCGCTTCTGGCCGCGACTCGTACAGCGCGACCGCGTCCGCCTTGAACTCCAGCGGGTAGTTCTTCATGACCACGAGATGTCCGTTCTCAGATCCTCAGGATCCAGTGTCTCGTGTGTTCAACCTCAGGGGTCAAGGCCCGTTGTGGGTGCCCCACGGATCTGGACGGCGTTGCGCCTCCGGCTGTCCGCGTCGTTGCCGCTGGGCGGGGCAGGCCGGTGGTTCACGGCTTCTGCCCGGTCGGCCGGTCGGCGTAGTCCTCGACCAGGTCGGCGATGAGCGAGAGAAGGGCGTCGGTTCGGTGGCGGTCCTCGCGCTGGGTCCGCAGAGCTTGCTCCAGTGCCCGGAGCCGGTCCAGGGCGGCCGGGGCCCGGTCCCTCACCTCGTCGAGGAGCTCCGTGGTGACCATGTCCAGGCACTCGGTGAGCAGGCGGCGGGTGGCCGGGGCGGGGGGAGCCGGGTCGGTGGCGGCGAAGCCGGTGGTCAGGTAGCGCGCGGGGTCGGTGAGGCTCCAGCCGACGGCGGTGCCGTGCTGGATGAGGAGTGTGACGTCGGGGGCGATGCCGATGCGGGCCTGCAGCGGCTCGCCCAGGACGTCGAGGTCGCGTAGACAGGTGAGCGCGGTGTCTCCGGGAGCGCGGCAGAGTTCCGTGGTCACCTCCAGGCGGAAGTCACGGGCTTCGTCAGCGTGAAGGCCCCCCGGGCGGACGGGGGGTGTGGCGGGAAGACGGGCGGAGTCCTCGGCGTCGGCGGCCTCACCCGCGATCTGAAACTCGGCGCCGACCAGTTCCCGGCCCGCCTGATCGAACCGGAGCTCGTCAGGCGTGTCCCACAGCCACGGCCCACTGCCGAAGGTGTCCAAAAGGAACCGCCCGCGTTCATCGACGTTTGCGTACGTCGCGATGCGCACACGGAAGTCCCGAAAATCGAGACGCGGGGTGATGTGCAGCGGATCGCCCGTCACCGTCGCGGTCCAGTTGTCGTCAATGGTGATTCTCATGGTGAATGCCACCTCATCTGACCTGCACTCCGGGAGCCATGTAGCCGTTCTTTGCTGGGATCCTGCCTTCCAGCACGTCTGCGTGCGTAATCGGTTTACCGGGATCGGTGGGCCAGCCGCCCAGCGCCTGGGCCCCGGAAGGACCCTTGATACCGGACGAACCGTATGCCGTGATGACGTTGCCTGCTCCCTGGCGGTCGGCCCGGACTACCACGGTGTCCTCACCCTGACGGAGGATCAGGTTTCCGCTGCCCGCCGTCGAGTGGTACACCGCGTCCGGCTTCTTGAGGATCTCCGTGACCATTATCTCAGTAAAGCCATGGTCATGCGCGTGGTAGTTGCCAGCCTTCTTGATCTTGCTTTCCTGTGCCCTCTCGATGACCTGGCCCATGGCCTTGAGGGCGTCTTCCCTGGCTTTCTGAGCCTTCTCCTCCTTCGTGTACTTGGGCATGAGGCCCAATGGGTCGCACCCGCTGTGCGGGTTGTCCACGTACGCGAAGGGGTTCGGGGCGGGAGCGAGGCCGAGGGGGTCGGGGGAGGTGTAGCGGCCGGTCTCGGGGTCGTAGCGGCGGAAGTAGTTGTAGTGAAGGCCGGTTTCGGGGTCGTAGGACTGGCCGGGGAAGCGGAGGGGAGTGTAGGTGCTGCTGTCCCGGGACCAGGCCGTGGTGCCCCAGAGTGTGCTCCGGGTGCGCCACGCGATGTCGCCCGTCTCGTCGATCAGTTCGGTGGGGGTGCCGATGAGGTCGGTGGCGATGGCGAAGAACCGGCGGTCGATCTCCTCCTGGCGGTCGTCGGCCGTGAGGATGCGCTCGGTCTGGGCCAGGGGGACGTCGGCACGGTGGTCCCAGGTGAGGGCGACCGTGTTCGCGGCATCCGGCTGCTGGCTGGTCTGTTCACACAGGGTGAGGCCGTCCCAGGTGAAGCGGACCTCCTCCACCACGCTCTCGCCGTCGGTCGCCAGGCGCTGTTTCGCGGTGCGGCGGCCGAGCGGGTCGTAGCGGTACCTCCAGCGGGTGCCGTCGGGGGTGGTCACGGAGGTGAGGCGGTTCTCCGTGTCCCACTCGTAGCGCCAGGTGTCGGGCTTGCGGGAGAGGCGGGTCTTCTGTCGCAGGGTGACCCGGCCGAGGGCGTCGTGTTCGAAGCGGACGTCTCCGGCGCGGGTGATGGTGGTGCCGGTGTAGGCGCGCGGCCCTGTGGCCTCGCTGCCGGGGTGGCGGGACGGCCAGGATGCGGAGGTCTGGTTGCCGGCGTCGTCGGGGGCGTACCGCTCCGTCCAACCCTGGGCGTGGACGGAAGTGACGCGGCCCGCCCGGTCGAGGCCGAAGGTGCGGGTGCCCGACAGCCGGTCCGCGACGGAGGTCAGGTGACCGTCGGCGCGGTAGGAGTAGGCGCGGCTGTTGACGTCGTGCCCGTTGGCGGTGATGTGCTGCGCGGAGAGCCGTCCGGCCTCGTCCCAGGCGGAGGTCATGGTGATCGCGTCGCCGAAGACGCGGGCGAGTTCCCGGCCGGCGGCGTCGTGGGTGAAGTCGATCCGGTGATCGCCGGTGGTCAGGCGGTGGGGTTGTCCGTCGGCGCGGTAGGAGTAGGAGGTGACGTGACCGGTGGGCGTGGTGCGGCGCGTACGGCGGCCCAGGGCGTCGTAGGCGTATGAGATGGGACGGCCGTCGACCACTTCCGTCTTGGTGAGTCCGCGTCGGTCGTACTGGTAGCGGAGTTCGCTGTCCGGTCCGGTTGCCTCCAGCAGGCGTCCTGCCCTGTCGTGGGTGTAGGTCGTCACCTGACCGTCGGTGTCCTTGCGGACCACCTGGCCGAGCTGGTCGCGCTCGAACGAAATAGTCCCGCCGAGCGCGTCGGTGCGGGCGGCGAGCCGGCCCGCGGCGTCCACCCGGTAGGTGAGGGTGCGGCCGTCGAAGTCGGTCTCGGAGACGATGTCGCCGGCGGCGTCGTAGTCGTAGGTCCAGGTCAGCCCTTGTGGGTTGGTGACGCGGGTGAGGCGCAGCTCGGCGTCGTGCTCGAACTCGTAGCGGGCGCCGTCGGGTCGGGTGCGGGCGACCGGCAGGTCGAAGTGGGTGTACTCGAAACGGGAGACGCCACCGCCCGCGTCCGTGTGGGTGAGGCGGTTGCCCTCACCGTCGTAGGTCCACGACTCCGTGGCTCCGTCGGGACCGGTGCGCCGGGCGAGCTGCCCGTCGGCGTGCCACTCCAGGCGGGTGACACCGCCCTCCGGATCGGTGATCCGGACTGGCCTTCCGAGGGCGTCCCGCTCCGTGCGGGTGACGGCGCCTGCCGGGTCGGTCACCTCCACGGGCAGTCCTGCCGCGTCACACGCCACTCGTGTCGTGGCTCCGAGGGCGTCGGTGACCGACGTGAGCCGGCCGGCGTGGTCGTAGCTGTAAAGGGTGGTGGAGCCGGCCTGGTCGGTGACCGCCGTGCGGTGGCCGCGTTCGTCGAACTCATTGACCCTGCGGGCACCGTCCGGCCCGACGACCTCCACCGGCAGACCGAACGGGCCGCGTGCGGTGCGCAGTTGGCTTCCGTCGGGGCGGGTGGCGGAGACGGCCCGACCGTCCTCGTCGTAGGAGAACGTGGTGGTGAGGCCCAGTGGGTCGGTGCGGGTCAGGAGGTTGCCGTGCGTGTCGTAGGTGAACCGGGTGGTGTGGCCGAGGGGGTCGGTGACGGCCAGGAGACGGCAGCCCGGGCCGAACAGGTGGCGGGTGCTGTGTCCGCCGGCGGTGGTGAGTGTGGTGGTGCGGTGTCCGGTTTCCGGGTCGGGTTCGGTGTAGGTGAGGGTGATCTGGACGTGGCCCGCTTCGCCGCCTTCGGCGATGACGCGGTCGCGGTCGTCGTAGAGGTAGTCGTAGCGGCTGTTGTTGGAGTCGATCCAGGCGACGACGCGGCGGCGGTCGTCGTAGACGAAGGTGGTGGTGGCACCGGAGGGTTTGGTGACGGTGGTGAGGTTGCCGTCCTGGTAGCCGTAGTTCATCAGGGGCAGGTCCGCGCCGCCCTCGCCCGCGTCGGCCAGGGACAGGGCGGTGACCAGGCCGTCGGCGGTGGTCAGTTTCACCTGGTGGCCCGCCGAGTGGACCAGGGCCAGCGGCAGGCCGTCCTCGGCTCGGTCGACGGTGATGGTGTGGCCGTTGCGTTCGGTGATGCTCGACAACCAGGCCGGACCGTCGCCCCCTGGTTCGCTGCCGGGCGGGGCGGTGAAGTGGAAGGTCAGGCCGCTGTCGGGGTCGGTGACGGTGTAGTCGCCGTCGGCGTCGCGGGCCAGCAGGGTGCGGCGGCCTCTGCCCGATGAGGGGGTGGTGGGGGCGCCGGGGACCGGGTGCGGGTACGGGATCAGGAGGCCGTCGGCGGTGACGTGGACGACGCCGTGGCGTCGATGCGCAGATGTTCGTCGACGGTGGACGTCCAGGAGGGGCCGAGGAAGCGGCCGACCGCGCAGCCGGACTCGGTGCGGCGGGTGAAGACCAGCGGCAGGATGCCGGGCAGTTCGACATCGGTCTGGGGCAGATACATCCGGCCCGTGGCGAGGTCCACGGGGTCGCCGCCCGCGGTGCGGTCGCCGTCAGGGGTGTTGTGGGTGCCGTCTGGGGCGTCGTCGACCAGTTTGCGCGCCCGTGCGGCGTCGGCGGCCTGCTCGGCGATGCGGATGCCCTTGACCGCGGCGCCGCCGCCACCGGTGGCGGCGGTCAGTGCGAGGTCGGGAATCAGCCTGCCGAAGCCCTCGGCCGGGTCCTTCATGAAGTCGCTGACCATCTGCTTGCCGGTGCCGACCGGGTCGTTGGCGGCGACGCTCAGACCGGCGGCGAGGCTGTTGAGGGAGGTGGCGTACTCGGCCGGATGCGTGATGTTGTACGGATCGACGGGGTTGACGCTGCGGACGAAGTTGAGGATGCCCGCCGTGCCCTTGACGATCCCGCCCCCGACATGGCCGCCCATGATCTGGAACTCTTGTATCCCGTCGGCCAGTTGCTCGGCGTAGGAGGGCTTTTCCGGGGCCATCTCGCGTGCGGCGCGAACCGCCGTGCGTGCCGTCTCCGCCGCCGAGTTCCGCTGCTTGCGGGCATCGGCGAGGATGTCCTGTGCCTGCTGCATCAGCTTCTTGCCGGGGTCCTCGAACGTCGCCGCGGGCCTGGGCGGGAGCGAGGCCGGATCGCGCTTGTCGGCGGGCTGGGCGTTGTAGCGGTCGACCGCGCTGTTGAAGTCGTCGACTTTCTTGCGGTGGGCGTCGGCGGCGTCCTCGGAGGCCTTGACACCCTCCTTCCACTTGTCGATCGCCGTCTGCGCCTGTGCCTGCGCCCAGGTGATCGTGGCGGCGAACGCGTCGAGTGCGCCGAGCGCCTTCGCACAGGCGTCGGCGGCGGCGTACCACTTCGGCGGCTGAGTGCTCACCGCGGTGCGCAGCGCGTTGGCCGCCTCGCCCTTGAGCCGGGAGGAGTCCAGGCCCTTGAGACCGTCACCGGCGTCGTCGAAGGCCGTCTGAAAGGCCCGGAGCTTGTCGGCGGTGGCGGTGACCTTGCTCGGGCTGCCGTAGATCAGCTTGGTCTTGTCCTCGGTCTGCCCGAGGTCCATCTCGTCGACCTCGGCGCCCATGCGGTTGGCGACCGAACGGGACTGCTCGCGCACCCAGTCCGCGCCCGACTCCCAGCCGACGTCCTCAGGCGCGTTCGCATCAAGCACGCTCGATGATCACAGACTGAGACTCACCGTCACCACCGACTACGGAACAGACCCGCTCGTTTGACAGACCCCCCTGAGGATCTCGTTCGCTCTCCGCAGCTCGGCGTTCTCGGCCTTCAGCCGCTTGATCTCCGCGGCCTCCTCCGAGGTCGCACCGGGGCGATGGCCGGCGTCGACCTGGGCCTTGTGGACCCAGGTCGACGCCGTCTCGGCGGCCCGATGCCCAGCTTTGCGGCGACCACCTTCATCGCGGCCCACTCGGTGGGGTAGTTGGGGCGGATCTCCGCGACCATGCGCGCCGCACGCTCGCGAAGCTCGGCAGGGTAAGGGGAAGGACGGGCCATGAACTCGATCCTCTCTCAGGGAATCGAGCCTCCAACAGACCCGGAGCGGTTCACATCGAGCACCTGAAGTTCGACCTGTGACCGCCGTGCCCCCAACCGCCCGCGAGCCCCGGTGCGGCGGAGCGCTCGGCGAGTGATCGGCCGATCCGGCGGCCTCCGAGCCCGGCCGCGCGCTCCCGCTTCGACGGCCGGCGACGCGCTCACGGCGCCTTGTGCGCCGTGGCCACCAGGTAGCCGAACTCCGGCAACGTGGAGACCGGGTGCACCAGGACCTCGATCAACTGCCGGGCCGCGTCGCCGAACTGCTCCTCCAGGGAGCCACGGTGCTCGCTCGCGCCATCGGCCATGATCCGCAGTGTCCGCCTGGTGTACTCACTGACGTCCAGCAGCTCGACCAGCTTCAGGCCCGCGCCGGTGATCAGGGCCCGGTAGTCGTCGATGCTGGGAAGCTCGACAATGGCGAACTTCCCCTTCGCGTCGTCGAGTACGTCCTGGTACTCCGGCCTGATCGGCTCGCGTTGGCAGGTGTCGGCGATCACCAGGCGGCCGCCGGGGCGCAGCACCCGCTTCAGCTCCGCCAGCGCGCGGGAACGCTCCATGTGCAGGAGCGATTCGAACGCCCAGGCCACGTCGAACGAGGCGTCCGGATAGGGCAGCGCCATCGCGTCGGCGTGATCGAACCGGACACGATGGGACAGGCCCGCCGCCGCGGCGCGGGCATTGGCCTCCTGCGCCTGTCCCGAGTTGATCGTGACGCCGGTGATGTCCGCCTCGACCGTACCGGCCAGGCGGAGCGCGGGCGTTCCGATACCGCAGCCGACATCGAGCATCCGCTGGCCGGGCCGCAGCCCCAGTTGCTCGATGAGCACGTCGGTGAGCCGATCCGTGGCGACGTCCACGGAACTGTCGTCCTCGTCGGAAAGCCAGTATCCGTAGTGGAAGTTCTCACCCCAGAAACGCAGGAACATGTGGGTGAACACGTCGTAGAAGTCCGAGACCCGCTCCGGCTGGGTATCCATGTGGTCAGTCATGTCCTTCTTCTCCACGGGGTGATCAGTAGCCGCGTGTCCGCACGCGGGGCGGTTCGACTGGCGTGTATCGGTCACGGGGCTTGCCTGATCGAGTCGGTGTGCCGGGGACGGGAGGGCCGCCGGGCCAGCCAGCCGCTGATCGCCGAGGCGGTGCTCGCGGCGTGTTCGTCGATCATGCTCAGGTGGGTGCCGGGCACGTCGATGGCGTCATGGTCGGGGCCCCAGTGGGCCCGCCAGTGCTCGCCCGCGCGGGGCTGGCCGCCCATCCGTCCGGTGGCACGCAGCAGCAGCGTCGACACGCCGTCGATGTCGGTCGGTGCCCAGTCGTCGAACAACTGGAGGTGGTGTGCCATCGCGGTCAGTTCGGCGCCGCGTGGCGGCTGCGTCGCGGTCCATTCGGCATACGCGTCGCCGAGCAGGTCGAACTGGATCTCGGCCAGACCCGTACTGCCCGGCAGGTGGCTGTCCAGCAGCACGAGTGACTCCGGTGCGGTGCCGAGGCTCTTGAGCCGGGCGGCAGCCGCGTGTGCGATCCAGCCGCCGGAGGAGTACCCGACGAGAATGTAGGGGCCGGTCACGTGGGAGAGCACCGTCTCGGCGACCGCAGCCACCAGATCGGTCCGGGTGCGGTGAAGGGACTCGTGGTCGGCGTAGCCCGGCAACGACAGCACAGCCATGTTGTGCGTCGTGCGCAGCGTGTCGGCCGTCCGAGCGTACTGGTAGACATTGGAGGGAGCCATCACGGACGGGACGCAGACCAGGGTCGGACCCGCGAACCCCTGGGAGAACCTGACCGGTTCCCGCATACGGGGCGAGCCGGCACCCACGCGCATCCGGGCGGCGACGGCCAGCAGCTCCAACCCGTCCTTCACCTGGTTCTGCGCGCACGCCTGGGCGAAGAGGACCGGCAGCGGATCGGTCGCGGGCGGCGTCGCCCGGTCCGCGCCCGCCGGCGTCGGGCGCGCCGGTGCGGCGGCGGGGGCGGCCGGTGGTGTTTCCAGGTCGCCGAGCGCGGCGAACCGGTCGGCCAGATGTGTCGCCACGGCGTGCGGCGTCGGCCAGTCGACGACCAGTGTCCGGGACAGCTCCAGCCCGGTGACGGCCCTCAGGCGCTCGGTGAGCCAGACTGCGGTCAGCGAGTCGAAGCCCAGCTCGGCGAAGCCCCGATGGGGGTCCACGTCCTCGGGTGCGTCGTAGCCCATCAGCTGTGCCGCTTGGTCGCGCACCGCGGCGAGCAGGATCTCCGCCCACTCCTGACGCGGGCGATCGGCCATCGTGGCGCGTACGGAGGGGACCCCGGGGACCGTCTCGGCCGTCACCGCGTCCGCCAGCGGGGCGCCCGTCCCGCCGACGACCCCCTGGTCGGCCAGCAGACTCGCCCCGGTCGGCAGGTGATCGACCAGCCAGTAGCGGCGGCGCTGGAAGGCGTAGGTGGGCAGGTCGAGCTGGGCGGCGCCGGTGCCCGCGTAGACCGCGCGCCAGTCGACCGGCACGCCGCGGACGAAAAGGGCAGCCACCGCGTCCAGCAGCGCGGCGGGCTCGGCCCGGCCCTGACGCAGCGTCGGCACGAAGGCCCGCTCGGGCATGCCCGGACCGGCCGGCGGCAGGCAGTCCCAGCCGAGAGCGGCGAGGACCCCGCCCGGCCCGAGCTCCAGGAAGGTGGTTACACCGGCCTCGCTCAGGCGCACGACACCGTCGTGGAACCGAACCGCCTCACGAGCCTGGGCGACCCAGTAGTCCGCCGAACGCATCCGCTCGCCCCGGTCCGCCCCGCCCGGTGCGAGCGGCACGATCGGGATGCGCGGCGCGGCGTACGAGAGGCATTCGATCGCCGACCGGAAGCCGGCCAGGATCGGGTCGATCCGCGGTGAGTGGAAGGCGTGGCTCACCCGCAGTCCGCGCGGGCGGAAACCCTTGTCGGTGAGCGTCGCCGTCAGCGTGGCGAGTGTCTTCTCGTCGCCGGAGAGCACCACCGAGGCGGGACCGTTCACCGCGGCCACGGACACGAGGCCGGTCAGCTGATCGAGCATCGGCAGGATGTCTTCTTCGGCCGCACGGACAGCGACCATCGCGCCGCCGGGAGGCATGTCCTGCATGAGGCGCGCCCGGGCGGCGACCAGCGCACAGGCGTCCTCGAGCGACAGTATCCCGGCCACGTGCGCGGCAGTGACCTCGCCGATGGAATGCCCCGCGACGAAGTCCGGGCGTACACCCCACGACTCGACGAGCCGGAACAGCGCGGTCTCGACGGCGAAGAGGGCCGGCTGGGCGAAACCGGTGCGGTCGAGCAGGTCCAGCGGGTCGTCCCCGGCGAAGGTCAGGTCACGCAGCGAACGGCCGAGCGGACCGTCCAGGTGCGCGCAGACGGCGTCGAACGCCTCGGCGAAGACGCGGTGCTCCGCGTACAGCTCGCGGCCCATGCCCAGCTTCTGCGCCCCCTGGCCGGTGAACAGGAAGGCCAGCCGTCCGCGCACGGTGGTGCCTGTCGTGACCGCGGCGTGCGGTGCGCCCCCGGCGAGTGCGCCGAGCCCGGCTAGCAGGTCGTCCCGATCGGCGGCCACGACGACGCCGCGGCTGTCCAGGGCGGCGCGCGTGGTGGCCAGCGAGTATCCGACGTCGGTGGGGTCGGCCGGCTCGGCCCGGTCCGTCAGGAAGGCGGCCAGCCGCGCGGCCTGGGCGCGCATCGCGGCCACCGTGCGGCCGGAGACCAGCCAGGGAACGGCCGCGAGCGTGCGGTGCGCGACGCCGTCGCCCTCCCTTCCAGCGTCGTCCTCGGGCACCGCTTCGAGGATGGCGTGCGCGTTGGTACCGCCGATGCCGAAGGCGGAGACCGCCGCACGCCGCGGCCGATCCCCCGTATCCGGCCACGACCGCGGCTCCTGCAGGAGTTCGATGTCGCCGGCCGTCCAGTCGACCTCGGTGGACGGCGGGTCGGCGTGCAGCGTCGGTGCCAGCGTGCCGTGCCGGAGCGACATCACCGTCTTGATCAGACCGCCCACTCCGGCGGCGGACTGGCTGTGGCCCAGGTTGGACTTGAGCGACCCCAGGAACAGCGGATGACCGGATCGCCGGCCACGCCCGTACGTCGCCAGCAGCGCCTGAGCCTCGATGGGGTCGCCCAGTGTCGTGCCGGTACCGTGCGCTTCGACGGCGTCGACGTCGGAGGACGTGAGCCCGGCCGCGGCCAGCGCGCGCCGGATCACCCGCTGCTGGGACGGCCCACTCGGCGCGGTCAGCCCGTTCGACGCCCCGTCCTGGTTGATGGCCGAGCCGCGCAGCACCGCCAGCACCGGGTGCCGGTGGCGGCGGGCGTCGGAAAGCCGCTCGACCACGACCATGCCGACACCCTCCGCCCAGGCCGTACCGTCCGCGGCGTCGCCGAAGGACTTGCACCGGCCGTCGGGAGCGAGCCCGCGCTGGGTGCTGAACTCGACGAACGAGCCCGGCGTGGCCAACACGGAAACGCCACCGACCAGGGCGAGTGAGCAGTCCCCGGCGCGCAGCGCTCCCGCCGCGAGGTGCAGGGCGGTGAGCGACGAGGAACAGCCGGTGTCAAGGGTCACCGCCGGACCCTCCAGCCCCAGAAGGTAGGAGATCCTGCCCGAGATGATCGCTCCTGCCAGGCCGCCGAGCAGGAGCCCCTCGAAACCGGCCGGGTAGCGCGCCAACAGGGCCGCGTAGTCGGTCACACTCGGGCCCACGAACACCCCCGTCTCGCTGCCGTGCAGCGAGTACGGATCGATCCGAGCCCTCTCCAGGGCCTGCCACGACGTCTCCAGCAGCAGCCGCTGCTGTGGATCCAGGGCGGTGGCCTCACGGGGCGAGATGCCCCAGAACTGCGCGTCGAAATCCGCGACGTCGCTCAGGAAGCCGCCCTGCCGGGTGTAGCTGGTACCCGGGCGACCGGGGTCGGGGTCGTAGAGCGAGTCGAGGTCCCAGCCCCGGTCCTGGGGGAACGGGGTGATCGCGTCCCGCCCGGTGACCGCCAGCTCCCACAGATCCTCCGGCGAGCGCACGCCGCCCGGGTAGCGGCATGCCATGCCGACGATCGCTATCGGCTCGCCGACCCGCCGCTCCAGCTCCTCCGACCGCTTGCGGGCCTGTACGAGGTCTGCCGTGACCAGATTCAGGTAGTGCCGCAGTTTGTGATCGTTGTCGTCCATCTGCTCCTCGACCTCTCGTCCGACACCCCGGCACGTTCCACGTGTACGGGGATCACTCGTCCCGGCGGCCGAGCTGCGTGTTGATGAAACTGAACAGTTCGTCGTCGGAGGCCGCCGTCAGTGTCGCCACGTCGCCCTCGGCGCTCGCCGTCTCCGCCGGGCCCGAGAGCCGGCTCAGCAGGTCTCGCGCCCGGCCGACGAGCACGTCGCGCACTTCCGTCTCCTCGGTCGGCAGTGCGGAGAGCGACGCCTCCAGCCGGTCGAACTCGGCCAGTGCCGCGTCCGTCGGCGACGGCACGGCGGCGGCCACCTCGGAGCGCAGGAACGAGGCCAGGATCGTCGGATTCGGGTAGTCGAAGACCAGCGTCACCGGCAGCCGCAACCCCGTCGCCGCGTTGAGCCGGTTGCGCAGCTGGACCGCGATCATCGAGTCGAAGCCGACGTCCTTGAAGGCCCGCTTGTGATCGACCTCCTCCGGAGAGTCGTGGCCGAGCACGGCCGCGACGTGCGAGCAGACCAGATCGAGCACGGCCGGTTCCCGGTCCTCCTCCGGCAGCGCGGCGAGCTTCTCGATGAGGGCCGCGCCGCGTCCGGCCGAGGCCGGGGAATCCGCCGTCCGCAGCCGGCGGACGTCCGGCATGTCGGCCAGCAGCGGGCTGGGCCGCAGCGAGGTGAAGCGGGCATGGAACCGGGCCCATTCGACTCGTGCGACGACCGGGCACGGTTCGTCCTCGCTGACGATCCGGTCCAGGGTCGCCAGACCGGATTCCACCGGCAGCAGGGGCAGACCTCCGCGGCGCAGCGAGTCGGCCATCTCCTCGTCCCCGGCCAGCATTCCGGCCTCCCACGGACCCCACGCCACCGAGACGGTGCGGCCGCCGCGGTCGTGCCGTTCCCGCGCCAGGGCATCGAGGTAGGCGTTGGCGGCCGAGTACGCGGACTGGTTGCCGACGCCCCAGGTCGCCGAGATGGAGCCGAACAGCAGCACGGTCTGGATGCTGTCGTGGTCGAGCAGCTCGTCGAGGTGCGCCGCACCGAGCACCTTGGCGGCCAAGGTGTCGCCGAACTCGGTCAGCGTCGTGTCGGCGATCGGCCCGCCGTCGAGGCTGGCCGCGGCGTGCACGACCGCGGTCAGCGGGCGCTCGGCGGGAACGGAGGCCAGCAACTCGACCACGGCGGCCCGGTTTGTGACGTCGCAGGCCGTCACCGAGACCGAGACGCCCCTGGCGGCCAGTTCCTCGACCAGGCGCTGGGCCCCGGCCGCTTCGGCGCCGCTGCGGCTGGCAAGCACCAGATGTTCGGCACCGCGGTCGGCCAGCCAGCGGGCCACTTCGGCACCGAGGCCACCCGTGCCGCCCGTCACCAGCACGGTACCGCGCGGCCGCCACTCGGGCGGTTCCTGGTCGGGCGCCGCCGCCCTGACCAGACGCCGGGCCAGGACGGCCCGGGAGCGTACGGCGACCTCGTTCTCGCCGTTGCCCGCGAGCACACCGGCCAGTTCGGCGACTGCGTGGTCGTCCACCGTCTCCGGCAGATCGATCAGGCCGCCCCAGAGCCGCGGGTGTTCGAGGCCGGCGACACGCCCGAACCCCCAGACCAGCGCCTGGGTGGGCGAGCCGATGCGGTCCTGGGGACCGGCCGCCACCGCACCGCGGGTAACCGCCCAGACCGGGGCGTCGAGTTCGGCGTCGAGCAGGGCCTGGGTGAGCACCACCGTGCCCGCGAGCCCTTGGGGCAGTGCCGCCGCGTCCTCGCACGGGGTCTCGTCCTCGGCCAGCAGCGACAGCACTCCGACCGGGCCCGTGCCGTTCGCCGCGAGTTCGCGGAGCCGCTGGGCCAGCGCCGCCCGGTCGAGGTTGCCGCACGGTACTGCCCAGGTCACCAGGTCCGGCGCGTGGGCGGCGAGGCGGCGCACGGTCTCCGAGGCCCAGCCCTCGGCCGGCTGCCCCTCGGGGACCACCGCCAGCCAGGTACCGTCGATCGGCGTACGCGTGCCGCCGGGCAGCGCGCGCCACGTGACGCGGTAGTTCCCGTCGTCGGCGTCCGTGTCGGCCGCGGCGTTCACGGCGCTCCGCAGCTGTGCACGACTGACCGGCCTCGCGACGACGGAGTCGAAGGAGGCGACGGGGTCGCCCGCGCCGTCGGTCAGCAGCATCGTGGAGGAGTCGGAGCCGTTGCGCCGGAAAGCGACCCGAAGCGAGCTCGTTCCCCGGGTGTGCACGGTGATGCCGTTCCAGGAGAACGGCATCACCGCCTCGCTCTCGCTGTCGATCAGTCCGGCGACCGGCACCTGCAGGGCGGCGTCCAGCAGCGCCGGGTGCAGGCCGAACCGCCCCGCCTCGGCACGGACCGTGTCCGGCAGCGCGACCTCGCCGTACATGTCCTCGCCGTCCCGCCACAGCGCACGGATCCCGGCGAAGGCGGGCCCGTAGGCGTATCCGCGCTCGGCGAGCCGCGCGTAGAGGCCCGTCACATCGACCGCCTCCGCGCCGGCCGGCGGCCAGACCCTCAGGTCGCCCGGCACCGGGCCGGTACCGACGGGGGCGAGCGTGCCTTCCGCGTGCAGGATCCACCTGCTGTCGGCGCCCGACCCGGTGCGCCGCGAGTGCACCGTGACCGAACGTCGACCGGTGGAGTCGGCGGCGCCGACCGCGACCTGCACCGCCACCCCCGACTTCTCCGAGAGCACCAGCGGCGCCTGGAAGGCCAGTTCTTCCAAGCGGGCGCAGTCGACGTGGCGCCCGGCGTGGGTGACCAGCTCGACGAAGGCGGCTCCGGGCAGCAGGAGAGTGCCGAGCACGACGTGGTCGGCCAGCCACGGATGGGTCGCCAGCGACCACCTGCCGGTGAAGAGCACCTGGTCCTCGCCGGCGCGTTCCACGGCGGCGCCCAGCAGCGGGTGATCGGCGGACGCCAGCCCCAAGTCGGCGGCGCTCGCCGTCACCGCGCTGGCGGGCTCGACCCACAGCCGACGGTGCTGGAACGCGTAAGTGGGCAGGTCGATTCGGCCACCGGCGGGAAACGCCTTCCCCCAGCGGACCGTTGCCCCGTGCACGAAGGCCGTGGCCAGGGAGCGGGTGAACGCGACGTCACCGCCGTTCCGCCGCAACGACCACGACGCGGCGACCTCGGCGTCCCGGGCCTCGGCCACCGCCTCGACCGCGTCGACGAGGGCCGGGTGCGCGCTGAGCTCCACGAAGCAGCTGTGCCCGTCGTCCAGAAGAGCCTCGACGGCCGCGCTGAACCGCACCGTCTCCCGGAGATTGCGGTACCAGTAGTCGGCGTTCAGTTCGGTGCCGTCGACCCGACCGCCGGTGACCGTGGAGTAGAACGGCACTTCCGCCCCGGCGGGCACGATGTCGGCAAGCGCGTCGACGAGCTCGGCGTGCAGCTCCTCCACCGCGTTCGAGTGCGACGCGTAGTCGACCAGCAGCGTGCGCACCGGGACCCCCTCGGCCGCGAGCGCCGCGCACAGGCTCTGCAGTTCGTCAGCGGCGCCGGAGACGACCACCGACCGCGGCCCGTTGACCGCGGCGACGCCGAGCCCCGGGCAGTCGGCGAGCCGTTCCCGGGCCCGGGCGACCGGCAGGCCGATCCAGCCCATCCCGCCGCGCTCGGTCAGGCCGGCGATCAAGCGCGAGCGCAGTCCGGCGATGCGGGCGCCGTCGGCCGGCGAGAGGACACCGGCCACCACGGCCGCCGCGATCTCGCCCTGCGAGTGACCGACCACCGCGGCCGGTTCGACCCCGAGCGACCTCCACAGCCGTGCCAAGGACACCATCACCGCGAACAGCACGGGCTGCACCACGTCCACCCGCTCCAGGCTCGGCGCGCCCGGAGCGCCGGTGAGCACGTCCGAGAGCGAGGCGCCGTTCCAGTCGACGTGCGGGGCCAGCGCCGTGTCGCACTCGGTCATGGCGTCGGCGAACAGTGGGCTGGTGTTCCAGAGATCGAGGGCCATGCCACTCCACTGGCCACCCTGACCTGCGAAGACGAAGACCGGCTGGTTCGTGTCGCCGCCGTCGCCCAGCACGACGTCCTCGTGGGAGTCCGTCGTGCCGCCGGCGATCGCCGTGAGCCCCGCGGTCAGCGCGCCCAGGTCCTCGGCGAGCACCACGGCCCGGTGCTCCAGCGTGGCCCGGCCGCCGAGCGAACGGCCGAGGGCGTCGAGGTCCACCTCCGGGTGCTCGGCGAGGTGGGCGCCGAGCCTGGCCGCCTGATCGCGCAGTGCCGCCGCGCCGCGAGCCGAGAGGACGAACGGCTTGACGGACTGCGCGAGCACCTGACCGGACGCGGGCGGAGCGGGTGGCCCCTCCAGTTCCTCCGGCTCCTCCGGTGCCTGTTCCAGCACCACGTGCACGTTGGTGCCGCTGATTCCGAACGCGGAGACGGCACCGAGCCGGGGGCGGTCGCGCTCCGGCCACTCCTGTGCCGCGGTCAGCAGCTTCACGGCACCGTCCGACCAGTCCACGTGCGGGGTGGGCTCCTCGGCGTTCAACGTCCGGGGCAGCAGACCGTGCCGCAGCGCCTGGACCATCTTGATCACCCCCGCCACGCCGGCGGCCGCCTGCGCGTGGCCCAGGTTCGACTTCAGGGAGCCGAGCCAGAGCGGCGTTTCCTCGGTGTGCTCCCGCCCGTACGTCGCCAGCAGCGCCTCCGCCTCGATCGGGTCGCCGAGCCTGGTGCCGGTGCCGTGGCCCTCCACGACGTCCACATCGGCAGCGGAGACACCGGCATTGGCCAGCGCCTCTCGGATCACCCGCTGCTGCGAGCGGCCGTTGGGCGCGGTCAGCCCGTTGGAGGCGCCGTCCTGGTTCACCGCGGAGCCCTTCACCACCGCGAGGACCTGGTGGCCGTTGCGGCGGGCGTCCGACAGACGCTCCAGTACGAGCAGCCCGACGCCCTCGGCCCAGCCGGTGCCGTCCGCGTCCGCGCCGAACGCCCGGCAGCGGCCGTCGGCGGAGAGGCCGCCCTGCACCGCGAACTCCTGGAACACCACCGGCGTGGACATCACGGCCACACCGCCGGTCAGTGCGAGGTCGGCCTCCCCGGTCCGCAGCGCCTGGGCCGCCATGTGCAGCGTGGTCAGCGAGGACGAACAGGCGGTGTCGACCGTCAGCGCGGGGCCCTCGAGGCCGAACTCGTAGGCGATGCGGCCCGAGGCCACGCTGGGCGCCGTCCCGGTCAGCAGGTGGCCGTCGAGACCGCGCGATTCGAGCGCGAGCAGGTTGCCGTAGTCATGGGCGCTGAGGCCGACGAACACGCCGGTCTTCGTGCCGCGCAGCGCCACCGGATCGATACCGGCACGCTCGAACGCCTCCCACGCCGACTCCAGCAGCAGACGCTGCTGCGGGTCCATCGCGGTGGCCTCACGCGGTGAGATGCCGAAGAACTCGGGATCGAATTCGGTCGCTCCGTGCAGGAAGCCGGCCGCCCGGGCGTTGGTCGTGCCCGGGCGGCCGGGCTCGGGATCGAACAACTCGGCCAGGTTCCAGCCGCGGTCGGACGGGAACTCCGTGGCGGCGTCCCGCCCCTCCTCGACCATCGCCCACAACGCCTCCGGCGAGTCGATCCCGCCCCCGTAGCGGCAGGCCATGCCGACGATGGCGATCGCGTCGCCGCCGGTGTGCGCCGCGGCGATCGCGGGTGCCGCCGACGTGGAGGAGCCGGCGCTGACCACCTCGCCGAGCACGTACTCTGTCAACGAAGTGAGGTCCGGGTAGTCGAAGACCACCGTTGCGGGCAACCGCAGGCCGGTGAAGACGGTGATCCGGTTGCGCAGCTCCACCGCGGCCAGCGAATCGAAGCCGATGTCCCGGAACGTCCGGTCCGGCGAGAGTTTCGACGCCGACGCGTGCCCGAGCACCGCCGCGGTCTCGGCGGCGAGAGCGTCCAGGACGATCCGGTGCCGGGCGGCCGGCGGCCGGGCGAGCAGACGGCGGGTCCACGAGCCGGCACCGCCGCCACTCGCGACGGCGGCACGCCGCACCCGCCCGGAGACCTGGTTGCGCAGCAGGGGCGGCACCTCTCCGCGGAACGCGGCCAGGTCGAGCCGGACCGGCAGCAGCACCGGGGCCCCGACGGTGAGGGCCGCGTCGAAGAGGGACAGGCCTTCCTCGTCGGACAGCGGCTTGATACCGGCGCGTGCCATCCGTTCCCAGTCGGCCTCCTTCAGGGAGGTCGTCATGTGGCTCGTGGCCGCCCAGAGGCCCCAGTCGAGCGAGACGGCGGGCAGCCCCAGCGCACGGCGGTGCCGGGCGAGAGCGTCCAGGAACGCGTTGGCGGCGGCGTAATTGGCCTGGCCTGGGGCGCCGAACGCCCCGACGGCCGAGGAGAACAGTACGAAGGCGGAGAGGTCGAGGTCCTTGGTCAGCTCGTGGAGGAGCCAGCCGGCATCCACCTTGGGACGCAGCACGGTGTCCACCTGCTCGGTCGTCAGCGAGCCGACGACACCGTCGTCGCTGATGCCCGCGATGTGCACGACCGCCGTCAGCGGATGTTCGGCGGGGATCGCGGCCAGCACCCCGAGCAGCGATTCGCGGTCGGAGACGTCACAAGCGGCAGTCGTCACCGACGCGCCCAGCCCGGTCAGCTCGGCGGCGAACTCGGTGGCACCGGGGGCATCCGGGCCGCGCCGGCTCGCCAGCACGAGGTTGCGCACGCCGTGCTCGGCGACCAGGTGCCGGGCGACCAGGCCGCCCAGTGCGCCGGAGGCGCCGGTCACGAGCACGGTCCCGGCCGGATCGGCGGGCACCGGGACGGTCAAGGCGATCTTGCCGATGTGCCGGGCCTGGCTGAGGAACCTCAGCGCGTCCGGGGCCCGGCGGACGTCCCAGGTGGTGGTCGGAGGCAGGGTCAGAGCGCCCCGGCCGAACAGGTCCAGCAGCTCGGTCAACATCTCGTGGACCCGTTCGGGCGCCACTGCGAGGAGGTCGAACGCCTGATAGCGCACACCGGGGAACGCCTCGGCCGCCCAGTCGGCGTCGCGGATGTCGGTCTTGCCCATCTCGACGAACCGGCCGCCGCGCGGCAGCAGCCGCAGCGAGGCGTCCACGAGCTCGTTGGTGAGCGAGTTGAGGACCACGTCGACGCCGCGGCCGTCGGTGGCGCCGAGCAGATCGGACTCGAACTGTGCGGTGCGGGAGTTCGAGACGCGTTCGCCGGGGATGCCGAGCTCGCGAACGGCCGCCCACTTGGCGGGGCCGGCGGTGGCGAAGATCTCGGCACCCAGATGGGTGGCCAGCTGCACGGCCGCCATGCCGACGCCACCGGCGGCGGCGTGGACCAGCACGGACTCGCCGGGTTGCAGGTCGGCCACGTCGACGAGCCCGAAGTACGCGGTCAGGTAGGTGATCGGGACGGCCGAGGCCTGCAGGTACGACCACCCGTCCGGGATCGGTACCACCATCCGGTGGTCGCCCACGGCCACCGGCCCGAACGGTCCGAAGAACAGGCCCATCACCCGGTCTCCGGGCTCGAGACCGGTGACTCCCGGGCCTACCTCGGTCACCACTCCGGCCGCCTCGCCGCCGAGCACTTCCTGACCGCGGACCAGGCCCAGGGTGGACATGACGTCCCGGAAGTTCAGGCCGGCGGCCCGGACGGATATCCGCACCTCGCCCTCGGCCAGCGGCGCGACCGCCTCCGGCGACTCGATCAGTGCGAGCCCGTCGAAAGTGCCGGGGTGCGGGGCGGACAGGCGCCAGGCGGCCGTCTCCGCCGGCACGGTGAGCGTCGTCGAGGGGGAGACCTTGACCAGGCGCGGCACCAGGGTCGTGCCCGCGCGTACGGCGACCTCGTCCTCCCCGGCGCCGAGCGCCCCCTCCACGGCCGTGTCGGGCTCGCCGGGCGCGAGGTCGACCTGGACGAGCCGGCCCGGGTTCTCGGCACGCACCGAGCGGAACAGGCCGTGCAGGGCCGCACCTGTCAGGTCGCGGACGTGCTCACCCTCGTACGTTGCCAGCGCGCCCCGGGTGACCAGGACCAGCCGTGAGGCGGCCAGCCGTTCGTCGGCCAGCCAGTGGCGCACCAGTTCCAGCATCCGGTTGACACCCGAGTGCACGCTCGCGGCCACGTCGTGGTCGTGGTCGGGACCGGGAGCGGCCAGCACCACGGTGGGCACCTCGCCCCCGGCGTCGAGGGCGGCCTGCAGCGCGGGGAAGCCGTCGTACGCCGTGCCTGTCGTGGGCGCGCCGCCGCCCAGGTTCGCCCAGCCGGCGGGCGACGAGGCCTCGGCCTCACCGGCGGGGACCCACTCGATCTCGTAGAGGGGGCCGTGGGCCTGGGAGGTACTCTCGGCGATCTGCTCCGCGGTGGCGGACCGCAAGGTCAGCGAGTCGACGGACAGCACCGTGCGGCCGGTCCCGTCGGCGACCAGCAGTGCCACCGTGTCGGTCCCCACCGGAGTCAGCCGTACGCGCAGCGCGGAGGCTCCGACGGCGTGCAGCCGGACGCCCGACCACACGAAGGGGACGACACCCTCGGTGGTGCCGGTGACCGCGATCGCGTGCAGCGCGGCGTCCAGCAGGGCGGGGTGCATGCCGTACGCGCCGGCGTCGCCCACGTGCTCGGGCAGCGCCACCTCGGCGAAGACCTCCCCGTCACGCAGCCAGGCGGCCTTCAGGCCGCGGAACACCGGCCCGTAGCCGTACCCGGCCGCGGCGAAGGTCTCGTAGAAGTCGCCGAGTTCGACTTCCTCGACACCGGCGGGCGGCCACTCGGCCATCTCGGGGTCGTCGCGGCGCACACCGGCGGTCCCCGAGACGAAACCGCCGGCGTGCCGTGTCCAGGCCGCCTCGGTGTCGGGGGAGTCCGGGTCCTGCTGCTGCGACCAGATGGTGATCGATCGCCGGTCGGTGGACTCCTCCGGCTCGCCGACCACGATCTGCAGCGCCACGCCGCCCCGCTCCAGCAGCAGCGGAGCCTCGATGGTCAGGTCTTCGACGAGCTCGCAGCCGACCTGGTCCGCCGCGCGCAGCGCGAACTCGACGAACGCGGTGCCGGGCAGCAGGGTGCGGCCGAACAGGGCGTGGTCGGCGAGCCAGGGCTGGGCGGAGAGCGACAGCCGGCCGGTGCACAGGAAACCACCGTCGTTGGCGAGCGAGACGCCGGCGCCCAGGAGCGGGGCGTCCACCGAGCGCAGGCCGACCGAACCGAGGTCGTGCCCTCCGACGTGGCTGGTCTCCAGCCAGAAGCGTTCGTGCTGGAACGCGTAGGTGGGCAGGTCGACACTTCGCGCGCCGGTGCCGGCGAAGAAGGCGGCCCAGTCCAGCTCGACACCGGCGGCGTGCAGGGTGGCCATCGCCACGGCGATGCACTCCACCTCGTCGCGTCGGCTGCGGAGGGACGGCGTGACCACCACCGACTCGTCGCCGTAGCACTTGCGTACGTCGCTGCTCATCGACGCGGCGGGCGACAGTTCGACGAGTCGGGTGACGCCGCGCTCGCGCAGCCGGGCCACGCCGCCGACGAGGTCCACCGGTTCGCGCATCTGCCGGACCCAGAACTCGGGGGTGCACAGCACCTCGGCGGGCACCACCAGCGGGATGGTCGGGGGCGAATAGGTCAACGTCTCCACCACGGCCCGGAACTGGGCCTGGATCGGCTCCATCGTGACCGAGTGGCCCGCGACGCCGACCCGCAGCGTGCGGCACGAGTGGCCGAGCTCGGTCAGTCGCGCCACGGCCGTCTCGACCGGGCCCTCCAGCCCCGAGAGGGTGACTGAGCCGGGGCTGTTGATTCCGGCGAGCGACACGCCCTCGAAGTCGGCGATGACCGGCTCCACCACGTCGGCGCCGGCCGCGACCGAGACCATCACACCGGCGGCAGAGGTCTGGATCAGCCGTGCCCGGGCGGTGACCATGGTGGCCGCGTCCTCGAGCGACAGCACACCCGCGACGTGCGCCGCCGCGATGTCCCCGCAGGACTGACCGAGCAGGTGGTCGGGGCGCAGCCCCCACGACTCGACCAGCCGGTAGAGCGCCACCTCGATCGCGAACAGCGCGGGATGCGCGTACTCGGGCCGATCCAGCGTCGGGCCGCCCTCGGCGATGATCCGCGGCAGCTCGGGGTCGAGCCACCCCAGCACCTCCGAGTACGCCGTGGCGAAGACGGGGAACGCGGCGGCGAGTTGGGCGCCCATGCTGGTGCGCTGCGAGCCTTGTCCGGGGAACATCACCGCGGTGAGACCGCGGGACTCGGTGCCGACGACCGCCGTGGCACCGCTGCCGCCGCCGGCCAGCAGGTCGAGCTGCGCGAGCAGGTCCTCCTTGTTGCCCGCGACAACGGCGGCGCGGTGCTCGAACGTCACACGGCGCAGCGCGAGCGACTTCGCGACGTCGAGCAGGGCGACATCCTCCTCGGCGAGCCAGTCGCGCAGCCGCGTTGCCTGGCCGGCCAGGGCCTGCGGAGTACGGGCGGAGAGGAGGAAGGGCAAGGCGGTCGGCTGCGCGTTCACCGGCTCGGCCTCGACCGCCTCCGGCGCGGGCGCCTCCTCGATGATGACGTGCGCGTTGGTACCGCTCATGCCGAACGACGACACACCTGCCCGGCGCGGCCACTCGTTCTCCGGCCACGGGCGGTTCTCCGTCAACACCTCGACGCCGCCGGCCGACCAGTCCACTTCGTGCGTCGGCTCGTCCACGTGCAGCGTCTTGGGGAGAACGCCGTGGCGCATGGCCATCACCACCTTGATCACACCGGCGACGCCCGCGGCCGCCTGGGTGTGACCCACGTTCGATTTGAGGGAGCCCAGCCACAGTGGCTCGCCGTTCTTCTTCTTGCGTCCGTAGGTGGCCAGCAGGGCCTGCGCCTCGATCGGGTCGCCCAGCCGGGTGCCGGTGCCGTGCCCCTCGACCAGGTCGACGTGCTCCATCGGAACCTGGCCGTCGGCCAGCGCGGCCTGGATGACCCGTTGCTGGGAGGGTCCGTTGGGAGCGGTCAGACCGTTGGAAGCACCGTCCTGGTTGATCGCCGAACCACGGATGACGGCCAGCACCGGGTGGCCGTTGGCCTGTGCGTCGGAGAGCCGCTCGAGCAGGACCAGGCCGACCCCCTCCGACCAGCCGGTGCCGTCGGCGGTGTCGGCGTACGCCTTGCACCGGCCGTTGGGCGCGATCCCGCGCTGCCGACTGAAGTCGACCATGACCAAGGGCGAGCACATCGACGCGACGCCGCCGGCCAGAGCCATCGTGGACTCGCCGCGGCGCAGGGCCCGAATGGCGTAGTCCATCGCGACCAACGAGGAGGAACAGGCGGTGTCGACCGTGACAGCGGGGCCCTCGAGGCCGAACGTGTACGCGACCCGGCCGGAGAGCACGCTGGGTGCGTTGCCCAGCAGCAGATAGCCGTCGACCTCGCGGGGGGCCGTGACGGTCAACGGCACATAGTCATGGGTGTTGGAGCCGATGAACACACCTGTCTCGGTCCCGCGGAGGGTCTCCGGGTCGATGCCGGCCCGTTCGAACGACTCCCAGGCGGCCTCGAGGACGATCCGCTGCTGCGGGTCCATGGCGAGAGCTTCGCGCGGGGAGATGCCGAAGAAGTCCGCGTCGAAGTCGGCCAGGCCGGACATGAAGCCGCCCTCGCGGGTGTACGTCTTTCCGGGCTTGCCGGGCTCCGGATCGTAGATGCTGTCCATGTCCCAGCCCCGGTCGGTCGGCGAGTCGCCGATCGCGTCGGTGCCACTGGAGACCAGTTCCCAGAGGTCCTCCGGCGACCAGACGTCGCCGGGCAAGCGGCACGCCATCGAGACGATGGCGATCGGCTCGGTGTCCTGGGCCTCCCTCTCCGTGATCTTCTTGCGAGCCTGGTAGAGGTCGCTCGTGACCAACTTGAGATACTGGCGAAGCTTGTCCTCGTTCTCCATACGAGCAACCCCATCTGTCTCTGTCTGTTCCAGTGGCCCGTGGGACCCCGGAGTGGTCCGGCATATCCCGGACATGTGGCAGGCGTCTGCTGAGGCCGGCGGTCCGGCGGTCCGGCGAAGAGCTGCGCCGAAAAGGCTTGGGTGGGAGCACGATCAGAACTGCCTCTGGGCGGTCGCGTGAACAACCATGCTCTTACGCACGTCGTCGCGGGCACCCCCTAACCCCCCTAGTCGCCCTCCCAGTTGGCGCGCGGATTTTCGGGGTGCCGTTGTCGCAGTCGCACTGCGAGCATGAACCGCGAAAGCCAGACCGGTGCGTCTCGCTGGTCGCCCGCAGCGGACGAGCGAAGGGACATCAGCATGACTGCCGAGGTGTTGGACAACAACGAGAAGCCGACGGGGACGCCGGCATTCATCTTCCGTCAGACCGCGCCGGGGCCGACACAACCGTGGAGCTGGGCGGAGAATCTGCTGAAGTCCGCGTCCACTTACTGGCTGGTCACCACCAGCCCGGACGGGCACCCGCACAGCAGGCCCCTGTGGGGTATCTGGGAGCAGGACACCTTCTGGTTCTCGAGCCAGAACCGCTCCGGCGAATTCCTGAAGGTCAACCCGCGGGCCTCTGTGAACCTGCAGGTCGGCGAGGACGTCGTGATGATCGAGGGCAGTTGCTCCCGAGTGCTCGGGGACGACGACATCAACGTGCTCGCCGAAGGCGTCGGGGTGAAATACGACTGGGAACTCACGGTGAGCGAGGATCGCGTCCACACGCGTTTCGGCCAGAGCGCTCCGGTGTTTCGGCTGAATCCCGAACGGGTCTACGGGTGGGCGGGCATTGCCGGATGGGAGTCCGCGACGAGGTGGGACTTTCCCGCGGTCCTGACCGACTGAGATCGGCCGTCAGGCAATCCGTTCCAGGCCTGTTTCTTGTGCCGACGGGCCCTCTTACAACTCACGTTGTCCTCTGACGATCCACGGTGAATGACGCTCGCTGCCGTGGCCCTGCAAGACGCGATTCGAACGTGGAAGGGGACGATCCGGGTGGATGTCCGGGCCCAAGACGGCAATATCGCGGTGGTTGGTACGTCCTGCCGTTTCCCCGGCGCCGACGGGCCTCGGCAACTGTGGCGCCTCCTGGCCGCGGGACGCCACGCGATCACCGAGCGCCCGCCCGGACGACGTGGCCCGAACAGGACGGTCTCGCCCCCCTGGGGCGGATTCCTCGACGCCGTCGACGAGTTCGATGCCGAGTTCTTCGGTATCTCCGCCCGCGAGGCGGCGTCCGTCGACCCGCAGCAGCGACTCGTGCTGGAGCTGGGGTGGGAGGCGCTGGAGGACGCGGGGATCGTGCCGGACAGGGTGCGCGGCGGCCGACTCGGTGTCTTCGTGGGCGCCTTCGCCGACGACTACGCCCACCTCGTGCACCGCGACGGTGCCACTGCGGCGACCCGGCACACCTACCCCGGCACCGAACGTTCGCTGATCGCCAACCGGCTCTCCCACTTCCTGGACGTGCACGGGCCCAGTGTGGGCATCGACAGCGGTCAGTCGTCGTCGCTGGTCGCCGTTCACCTGGCCTGCCAGAGTCTGCTCACCGGCGAGTCGGACCTCGTCGTCGCGGGCGGCGTGCAGCTCAACCTGCTGCCGGAGTCCGTGGACATCGCGGATCGTTGGGGTCCGCTGTCTCCGGACGGCCGCTGCTACACCTTCGACGCTCGCGCCAACGGTTATGTGCCGGGCGAAGGCGGCGGGCTCGTCGTGCTCAAGAGGCTCGAGGACGCCCTGGCCGACGGTGACACTCCCCAATGCGTGATTCTCGGGAGCGCCGTGAACCACGGTGGCAACGGGCACGCCCTGACCCAGCCCGACGAGCTCGCACAACAAGACGTCCTGCGCCGCGCTCACGAGCGCGCTCGAATCAGTGCCGCGCAACTCCAGTACGTCGAGTTGCACGGAACGGGAACACCCGCCGGCGACCCCGTCGAGGCCTCCGCGCTCGGTGCCGTTGTCGGCTCCGCCCGGCCGCGAACGCGACCGCTGTCCGTCGGATCGGTCAAGACGAACCTGGGGCATCTGGGGGCAGCCGCGGGGATCGCCGGCCTCATCAAAGTGGCGATGGCGATCCGTCACCGCGAACTCCCGGCCAGTCTCAACTACGAGCTGGCCAACCCGGAGATCGCGCTGGACGAGCTCAATCTCCGAGTGCAGCAGGACCTCGGTTCGTGGGAATCGGCCGACAGCCCGCTGATCGCCGGCGTCAGTTCCTTCGGCATGGGCGGCACGAACTGCCACCTGGTCATCAGCGATGCCCCGCCCTCCTCGACGGCGCCGCGCAGGGAACCGGAGACCGGTGAGGCGGACTCCGGGCAGGCACCGGCGGTGTTGCCGTTTGTGTTGTCGGGGCGTGGGTCGGGGGCGTTGTGTGGTCAGGCTGCTCGGTTGCGGTCGTTTGTG
>NZ_JBNGGE010000073.1:0-27204 GCF_049975785.1 Streptomyces sp. WG7 | reverse complement strand
TCAGCGTGACGCAATGAGAATCCGACAGCACGAACGAGAAGCAGTGAGAATCCGACAGGCACAGTGCGACAGGACAGTACTGCACGGCCCTGTTCTCCCCGAAGCTACGGCGAAGTGACAAGTAGCTCTCTGTAGCGGATCAAGGGTGGGCTTGTCAGGGTTTTCGATCTTCTGGGCTCACCGAGGGGGGCCTGCTCGGCGAGGTTGGTCCGGTCGTGACGGCCGGAGGGAGCCTGGGGTGCGGCAGGAGTGGGAGCGGAGGATCTGATCGAGGTCTGGACGCTGCTGGAGGAGGGCCGGGAGCGGCTGCGGAACCAGTGGGGGGCGAACCGGTTGGGGTTCGCGCTGTTGCTGAAGTTCTTCGAGGTGGAGGCCCGGTTCCCGGAGGACGCCGGGGAGATCCCGGTGCCGGCGGTGTCGTACGTCGCTCAGCAGGTGAGGGTGCCTGCGGAGGAGTGGGCCGCGTACGCCTGGTCGGGGCGGGCGATCAAGCGGCACCGGACGGAGATCCGGGGCGCGTTCGGCTTCCGTGAGTGCACCGAGGAGGACCAGGCCCAGCTCGCCGAGTGGCTGGCGGTCGAGCTGTGCGGGGTGGAGCTGAACCGGGACCGGCTCGCGGAGGCGGTGGTGGCCCGCTGTCGCAACGACCGGCTGGAGCCGCCGACGCCGGGGCCTATCGCCCGGCTGGTCGGCTCGGCGGTCAGCACCTTCGAGGAGCGGTTCCGCGCGGCCACCGTGGGCCGGCTGCGGGTCCGCCTTCAGCTCGGTGAAGAACGTGCCCCCGCCGCCCGCGCTGTCCGCGTCCGTACCGGCGTCCTCGGCGATCAGGTCGTCCAGCCGGGACCGGGTCGCCGCCGGGTCGGCATCCTGAAGACCCGCCCGCCCGGCGTCGCTCCCGATCGGCTGGATCGTTGACCGGGTGAGGTGCCGGACCGGGGAGGGGCCCGAAGCCACCGTGCTCGCGGACGGCTCGATTCGGCTACGCGTCGCGCCTGTGCAGCAGCAGGCTGCCGACCAGCAACGCGGCCGCGGCCCACACGGCGAGCACGCCCAGGCCGGCCCACGGACCGATGGGCAGCTCGTGCAGATGGACGGTGGCCTGGACCGCGAGCCCGGCGGTCATGGGCGAGATCTGCTGGAGGTGCCGCTGCCACTCCGGGTCGTTGACCACCTGGGTGACGACCGGGAAGAGGTAGAGCAGCCCGAGCACGATCCCGATGGCGGTCGCCGCCTCCCGTACCGCCGTCGCCACACCGAGACCTATCAGGGCGATCAGGACGAGGTAGAGGACCGAACCCACGGCCGCGCGCAGGGTCGGGCCGTCGGCCAGGGACAGCGTGGCATAGCCGTGCGCCTCGGTGAATCCGCTGCCGGGCAGGATGTAGCGGCCGACGAGGAGGGAGGCCAGGACGGCAACCGTCCCAGAGGCCAGGACGACCGTGGTGAGAACCGTCGCCTTGGCGGTGAGGACGGTGAGCCGGTTCGGCACCGCCGTGAACGTGGTGCGGATCATCCCGGTGCCGTACTCGCCGCTGACGGCCAGCACCGCTAAGACGGCGATGACCGCCTGCCCGACGGTGACGCCGGTCAGGGCGAGCTTGACGGCGTCCTGGCCGCACCCCGCATCCGGGCACTTCACGGCCTTGGCGGTGCCACAGCCGACGGCCACGGTCAGCGCGACGGCGAGCAGGAGCAACCTGCCCATTTCCCTTGCGGTGCGCAGCTTCGTCCACTCCGCGCGCAGGGCGCGGCCGAAGTCCCCTCGCCACGCGCCGTCCGCCGTGCTCGTGAGTCGTGCACCGCTCAGGAGACTCATACGTCCCTCCCCCGCAGCCGCACCACGGCCAGACCGAAGACGAGCGCGGCGTATCCGCACAGCACGGCGAGGCCGGCCCATGGCTCCAGCGGGTAGTAGCCGGTCGACGGCTCGTACACGCTGAGCACCTGCGCGTACCGCGGCAGAGTCTGCTGGATGGCAAAGCCCGCAGCCGGGGTCACCCGCAGCAGCCACTCCGAGACGCCCGGGGGCAGTACGCCGGAGGTGGCAAGCAGGAAGGGCAGCACGATCGACGCGATGACCAGGGCGACCGCCGTGCCGCTGCGCCGCAGCAGGGCACCGACGCCGAGGGCAAGCACGGCGGCGGCCGCGCAGAGCAGGCCGGTGCCGACCATGACGCGCACTTCGGTCGCCGACGTGGCAGGGAAGACATGGAAGCCCCTGCCGAGCGCGCTGCGTTCCCCGAGGGGAATGGTGATCGCGGCGGCCACCAGGCCCATGGCGAACGCGACGCCCCCGGCCACCAGCGCCTTGGCACCAAGCACCCGGCCCCGCAGGGGAGTTGCCGCCATGGTCGTACGCAGCAGACCACGCCGGTATTCGCCGGTGATGAACACCGTGCCCACGGCGATCACCACGATCAGCCCGGCGAAGGTGCCGACGAGGAAGTTCTCGACGGAGAAGCCGACGCCCATGACGGGCCCGCCGACAACCGGTGCGATGTCACCGGCCCCGGTCACGGTGAACCCTCCGCCGTCGGTCTGGGTGAAGCCGCCCTTGGTGGTGTTCGTGTAGCTGCCGGAGGTGCCCGCGTCGCCGCCCACCTGTGTGCCGCTCCACGCCCCCTGGGACCAGTCGCCGGTGAGAGCGGGGCGGCCGAAGGTGCCGA
Organism: Streptomyces sp. WG7; assembly: GCF_049975785.1. NCBI lineage: Bacteria > Bacillati > Actinomycetota > Actinomycetes > Kitasatosporales > Streptomycetaceae > Streptomyces > Streptomyces sp. WG7. The sequence goes on along the minus strand of NZ_JBNGGE010000073.1, from coordinate 24,538 downwards.
TGGCCACGGCAGGGCTGAAGCCCGCGCCCGCCGCCGTGTCCTGCTTCGCCTCCGGTGACGTCGCGAAAAGCCCGGCCTGCACGGTGCGCGCAAGCCCAGGCAGCCGCGCATGGCCGACCTTGGTCCAGTGGGAGCCGTCGGTGGAGGTGTAACCGGTGAGACTGTCACTGGAGCGGACCAGGCGCAGCCAGCGCGGGGACTCCTGGGAGACCTTGCCGGAAGGGCCCGCCGTGTCGTGCGTGTAGTCGTACTGCATGCGCACGCCGTGGCCGCCGGTGGCCATGACCGCCGCGTACGGGGATCCCTGGGTGAGGCTTTCCTTCACGACGATCCCGGCCTTCGCCCAGGGCTGGGCGCCCTGGGCCGTCTTGCCGGTCCCGGTGTCGGCCACACCAGTCAGCGACCGCAGGGGAACGGTGAGGGCGCCGTCGCCGGTGAGCGTCTTGTGGACGAAGTAGAAGCTGTCATTGACGGCCTCGCCGCCGGGGCCCTTCGGATACGAGGCGGAGCCGCCCCCGCGACCGCCGGGGGCGGGGGCGGCCGTTCCGAGCAGGCCGACCACGATCGTCACCAGGAGCGCCCCCGCCATGGCGAGGACCCAGCCGCGTACCGTACGGAATTTCGTCCACTCGGCGTGCAGCGTCCTGAGGAACCCGCCCCGCTCGGCGCGCCTCGTGGCCGGAGGGCGAGGCGTGAGGGTGTCGGTCATCGCGTGACCTCCCCCGCCGGGATGCCCCGGTACTCCACCGCGTCCCGGGTGAGCTCCATGTACGCCTCCTCGAGCGTCGCCCGGTGCGCGGACACCTGGGAGAACGGCACCCCGTTCCGGGCGAGCAGGGCCACGATCTCCTCGTCGGGCAGGCCCGTGACGCCGAGGGTGCCGGGGCCGGTGGCGAGAACGGTGGCGCCCGCGCCGTGCAGGACCTGGGCGGCGCGGTCAGGCGCGGAGGTACGCAGGGTGACCCGGCCGCCGGACGCCTCGGCGAGCAGTTCGGACACGCTGGTGTCCGCGACGACCCGGCCGCGGCCGATCACCACGAGGTGGTCCGCGGTGTCTTCGAGTTCGCTCATCAGGTGACTGGAGACCAGAACGGCGCGGCCCTGCCGGGCCAGCGACGACAGGAAGCCGCGCATCCACACGATGCCGTCGGGGTCGAGGCCGTTGAACGGCTCGTCCAGCATGACGACCGGCGGGTCACCGAGCAGCGCCGCCGCGATCCCCAGGCGCTGGCGCATGCCCAGCGAGAAGCCGCCGGCATTGCGCCGGGCCGCCGTGCCCAGGCCGGCCTGTTCGATGACCTCGTCCACCCGCCGAGCCGGCAGGCCCTGTGAGTGGGCCAGCCACAGCAGGTGGTTACGGGCGGTGCGGCTCGGCTGCAGCGCAGAGGCGTCGAGCAGTGCCCCCAAATGCCGAAGCGGACGACGCAGGGTGCGGTACGGCACCCCGTCGACCAGGGCCTTTCCCTCCTCCGCCGCGTCAAGGCCCAGGATCACGCGCATGGTGGTGGATTTGCCCGCGCCGTTCGGGCCGACGAAGCCGGTCACCCGTCCGGGCCGCACGGTGAACGTCATCCCGTCCAGAGCCAGCTGTGGCCCGAAGCGTTTACGCAGACCGATGACCTCGATCGTCGCCTTCGTACTCTCATCGCTCATGGACCTCACCCTGTGACGGAGCGAGTTACAGGGGCCGAACGGTCACTGTCATCTCGCTGTTAGGCGCCTCGGCTTAGCCTGGCCTGGTACGTGTCCTGGTGCGGTGGCGAGAGGGGAGCATGCGGATGAAATGGGGTCCGCCCCGACGGCTCGCGGGCCTGACCGCCCGGCTCGGCCTGCGCCGTGGCACTGCCCGCACCCGCTTCACCGCCTTGTACGTGACTCTGTTCCTGCTGTCGGGAACGGCGCTGCTGGCCATCGCGGCCGTGGTGGCATCCGGCGGATCGCGCTCCAGCCAGACCGCCCCCGATGGCGGCACCGATCAGCCCGTCTCGGCGGCACAGGCCCAGGGCCGCATCGACGAGCTGGTGCAGCAGCTGGCCCAGGCGCACCACACCCAGTCCCGGCAGATCCTGATCGGCTCCGCCAGCGCCCTCGGCGTGATGGCGGTGATCTCGGTCGGCCTCGGCTGGTTCGTCGCCGGCCGGGTGCTTCGCCCGCTGCGCGTGATGACAGCGGCGACCCGCCGGATCACCGCCGACAGCCTGCACGAACGCCTGGCCATCGGCGGCCCCGGCGACGAGGTGAAGGACCTCGCCGACACCATCGACGACCTCCTCGGCCGCCTGGAGGGCTCCTTCGACGCCCAGCGTCTCTTCGTCGCCAACGCCTCCCACGAGCTGCGCACCCCACTCACCACGATGCGGGCCTCCCTGGACGTGGCCCTCGCCAAGCCGGGCCCGGTACCCGAGACCACGGCCACGCTGGCCGCGCGGATGCGCGCCGAACTCGACCAGGTGGACCGGCTGCTGGAGAGTTTCCTCGTCCTGGCTCGCACCCAGCACGGCGAGTTCACCGACTCGGCGCGCCTCGCCCTCGGCCAACTCGCGCTGACCGCCCTGACCGGACGGGCAAAGGACATCGCGGCCAAGGGCCTGACCGTGCGCGAAAATCGGTTCGACGACTCCGCGTGGGTGTGGGGAAGCCAGACGCTGCTGCGCCGCGCGGTCGACAACGTGGTCGACAACGCGATCGCGCACAACGACCCCGAGGGCTGGATCAGTGTCGCGGTACGGGCCGAAGGAGACGACGCAGGCGCAGTGTCCCTCGTCGTCGAGTCCAGCGGACCGGTCCTCGACCAGCGGCGGGTGGCGGACCTCGCTCAGCCCTTCCGCCGTCTTGGCGCCGACCGGACCGGCACCGGCCAGGGCAGCGGCCTCGGCCTCTCCATCGTCGCGGCCATCACTCAGGCCCACCAGGGCACCCTGGACCTGCGCGCCCGCCCCGACGGCGGCCTGCGCGTCACCATCACCCTCCCCCGTACGGACGGCAGGGCGACGGCGGAAGCCCCCGACACAGAGACGGGCGTGGCGCATTGAGAGTCCTGGTGGTCGAGGACGCCCGCCCCCTCGCCGAAGTCATCGCCGAGGGACTGCGCGACCAGGGCATGGCCGTGGACGTGGCCCACGACGGGCTCGACGCCGCGGCCAAGCTGGACGTCAACGCGTACGACGTCGTCGTGCTCGACCGCGACCTGCCAGGCATCCACGGCGACACCCTCTGCCAGATGATCACCGAGGGGGACGGACGCGTGATGGTCCTCATGCTGACCGCCGCCGTTTCACCCGGGGACCGCGTCAGCGGCCTGACCCTGGGCGCCGACGACTACCTCGCCAAGCCCTTCCACTTTCCCGAACTCGTCCTGCGCATCCGCGCCCTGGCCCGCCGCCGCCCCGCCGCCCGGTCCCGCACCCTGAGCACTGCGGGCATCGAACTCGACCCGATACACCGCACCGCCAGCCGCGACGGCCACCAACTCGACCTCTCCGTCAAGGAATTCGCGGTACTCGAAGCCCTCCTGAACGCGAGCCCCGCCTTCCTCAGCACGGAGAACCTCCTCGAACAGGTCTGGGACGAACACGCCGACCCATTCACCAACACCGTCACGGTGACCATCAGCCGCCTGCGACGCAAACTCGGCGACCCCCCGGTCATCGCCACCACACCCGGCGTGGGGTATCGGATCATCGAATCAGCCGTCCCACCCGACTGAGCAGCCGCCAGGGGCCGACGGCCCGCGAGCGGAGGCCGTACTCAGTGCACCCGACTCCAGTCATATGCGCAGCCGACTTCGGAGACTCACGCACGTGCTCACTCTCACAAACGTTCCTTTGCGCGAGCAGGATCAATCACGAGTCCCCGGACCCGCACGGATCCCGGATTCACTCTCAGAACCCGTTCTCGCTCAGAAGCGGGTCGACTCCCTTTTGAGACTTGTATTGTGCGACACCGCGGGGCCACGACGGATCCTCAGCACCCTTTCCCCGGCCGACCCCCTCCACCACGATCAGCCCGAACGTTCATCCCACCCGCTCACCCAACGTGACAGCGCCCCTCGGCGCCGTAGACCTCCGCCAGGTGCGCGGAGCTCTCGCCGTGGGTGAGGCCTTTCGCCGGCAGCGACAGCACCGTCTCGTCCCCGCCGGTCAGGCGCCGCTGCCGCTTCTTCACGATGTGGGGCGTGAACGTGCCGGACAGCTCCCTCGGCACCCGGACCTCGACCGGGCCGACATCGGTCAGTACCGTCTTGGCCCTTGGTGCCGTTGCGGCAATTCCCGCTGTTGCGGCCGGCCCGCCTCGTGCCTCTCGTAGCCGAGCTGATCGGTCATCTCACCCTCGAAAGCGGACTCCAGTACCAGCTTCGTCAGTTGCTGCAGCCCGCTCTCACCGGTCAACTGCAGGCTCTCGCTCCGGGCCCGGTCCACCAGCATTGCGGTCAACTGCTCGTCGCTCGCAGCCGCCACGCCCGCAGACTGCCCGCTGGCCTTCGCCGACTCCCACTGCACGGCCTGTCATGTCACTTGGCGTCTCTTCCTTGATCACTAGATCCGCCGTTGGTTTTACAGCCCCGTCTACCGGTGGTGGGCGCTCAGTCCAGCGACTCCCAGAAGGTTGTCAGCTCCCACGCACTCTGCTCGGGGTCCTCAAGCATCCACCAGTGACCGAGGTACGGCAGGCTGACGTGGCGCGCGCCGAGGGTGTCGGCCGCCTCTCGGGACGCCTTGACGTCCTCCATACGGTTCATCTCCGGGATCAACACCAAACCCGGGCTTTCCGCTGCGCTGGTAGTCGCGCCCCAGTCGGCGAACACATTGGGCGTGGCCGACCGGTGGAGCGACAAGATCGCGTCGCACATCGTCCGGTCCACACGCTCGCTCATTGCCACCACATGCTCCTCAGGCACACCCCAGCCGCGCATGGTCGACACAATGTTTTCGGAATACTTCGCCGGGGTGGCCAACGTGTGGTCCATGAACGCCTCGCCAGCCTCGGGCGTCAGCCAGGGCTGGGCCAGTACGTGCCCGAGGTAGGAAGGGTGGTAGGCACAGGCCATGTCCATCACCCAGCTGTGCAGGGGCACCGCCCGCATGGTGGCGACCCGCGCGGTCAGCAGCGCTCCCCAGTCGTGACCGACGAGGTCGATCGGGCCATCCAGCTCCTTGAGAGCATTGGTCAGCCAGTCGACGTAGAACTCCTTCGTGGGAGTTACGCCCTCCGGCAACTCGGTGCCGAATCCGGGCAGGGCCAGTGCGACGCTATCGCGGTCGAGCAGGGGACGCAGCTTGTCCCAGACGTCCGAGGTCTCGGGAACGCCATGGACGAGGACGACGGGCATGCAAGGAGCTCCGCTTCGTGAGGGAAATCTGGTGCGCGTGCTGCCACACCGGGTGGGCATAACTGACTACGGCGAGCGGGTGGGGTGGGTTCGGTGCGCAGTGGGTGGAAGTTCGAGGAGCGAAACGGCCGGAGCCGATTGCCCCGGCGGGGCCGGTCAGTAAGCGTCGAGCACCAGAGGCATGCCGTGTGCGGCACCCCAGCTCCGACGCTGCGACCCCGCCCGTCGAAACACCGCGCGGGCGCTGTCACGTTGGGTGAGCGGGTGGGATGAATTTTCGGGGTGATGGTGGTGGAGGGGGTCGTCCGTGGAGGTCACGTCGCCGTCGTACAAGGGGCACCGGTACCCGGTCGAAGTGATCTCCCATTGCGTGTGGCTGTACTTCCGCTTCCCGTTGTCCTACCGCGAGGTCGAGGAACTGATGCTCGAGGGCGGCGTGATCGTCTCGTACGAGACCGTGCGACGGTGGTGTCGGAAGTTCGGGCAGGCCTACGCGAACGGGCTTCGCCGCAGGCGTCCCCGGCCCGGCGACACATGGCATCTCGACGAAGTCCGAAGTCTTCATCAAGATCAACGGCGAGCAGAAGTGTCTGTGGCGGGCTGTGTGCCGGGACGGCAACGTCCTCGACATCCTCGTGCAGTACCGCCGCGACGAGGCCGCGGCCAGACGGTTCCTCCGCAGGCTGATGACGCCTCCGCAGGCTGATGACGAAGACCCGGGCAGTGCCGAGGGTGATCGTCACCGACAAGCTCCGCTCCTGCAACGCCGCCCACCGCCACGTCATGCCCTCCGTCGAGCACCGCTCGCACAAGAGACTGAACAACCGGGCCGAAAACAGCCACCAGCCGACGAGGCAGCGCGAACGGGTTGTGAAGGGCTTCCGCTCCGTGGGCGGGGCGCAGAGGTTCCTCTCCGCGTTCAGTGGCATCTCACCCCGCTTCCGGCCTCGTCGCCACCTGATGCCCGCACCTCACCACCGGGCCGAAATAACCGTCCGCTTCACCCCTGGGAGTAGATCACCGGCGTCACGGACCGACCTGCCACGGCCTGAGCACCGCCCGGAACCCGGCCCCACCACTCCTCGACACACCGTCAGACACCCACACACCCAACAACGTGACAACGCCGACAGCAGTGATCACGGCGTTGGAAGGGTATGGCCCGTCGCATGCTGGAGAGGAGAAGTGGACACGGTCAGCAGGCAGCCCGGACTGGAGAGGGGGTCCATCCCTCGAGCTCAGGCACGTCGTGCTGCTGGATCGCCCAGCGGAGCCGGCGCAGGGCCGGGCCGGGCTCGACGCCTAGTTCCGTGTGCAGGACCCGGGTGGCCCGGTCGTACTGCTGCACCGCCTCAGCGGACCGGCCCAGCAGCCACAGAGATCGCATCAGCAGGTCCCAGGCGGACTCGCGCAGCGGCTCATCGGCGATCAGGTCCTGCGCGGTGTGCACGGCCTGACCCGGCCGCCCGGACATCAGCAGCGCTCGGACGTACAGCTCCCGTGCGGCGTGCCGGCGCTCCGTCAGGCGGGCGATCTCCCGGGCGGCGAAAGGAAGACAGGCAGCGTCCATGAGTGCGTCGCCGCGCCAGGCGGCGAGGGCCTCGGCGAGGGCCTCGGCGGCCCGCTCCGGCCGCCCGGCCTCCAGCAGATCGTGGCCGGCCGCCACGGTGCGTTCGAACCGTACGGTGTCCAGGTCCTCGTCGGCGACACGCAGAACATAGCCGCACCGCGTCGTGGCGAGGACACCGTCCCGGCATGCCTCGGAGGACCCGGCGGGATGCAGGACACGGCGCAGCCGGCTGATGTGCGCGTGCACCGATGTCGCCGCCCGGGCTGGGGGACGGTCCCCCCACAGGCCGTCGCAAAGCCGATCGATGCTGACGGCGCGACCGTTGGCGATGAGCAGCCGGATCAGCAACACGCGCCGCTGACGCGGGCCGAGGTCGAGAAGGGTCCCGTGCCGGGTGGCCGTCAGGGGTCCGAGCAGACTGAAGCGGACACCAGCGGCTTGCGTGGACATGATTGCCCCTTTATTCATCGGTTCGTCAGTCGGTCGTGGAAAGTCAGCACCCGGCGGACGATGCGAACGCCGGACAACGGTGGCATCGCTATAGGTGCGGTACCCACGCCGGATCTACTGGAGACGGTGGTGACGGGCGGGACGGCGGTGAGGAGCGAGCAGAAGGACGAAGGTCATCACCACCCGGCGGCCCACATAGCCCGGGGGTCGGGCTCGTGCTCCACCTCCGCAGATTGTGCTGGAGGCCCGACCGGCGGGCATCGGCTGATCGACCTATGTCCCCGGCCTGCCCGCCTCATCGGGGAGCGTGTGCCACACGTTCGACACGCCGCGCGGGCAACGCCCGAGAACGGCCACGGTGGCGTGGTGCGGCTGGAGTACTACGGAGACGACGGCGGTGACCAGCAGCTCGGCCCGGCGTGCACCCGCTGTTCACGAGGTTCCCGATCAAGGCAGGTAGGCCCAGCGACATAGGTCGATCAGCCGATGTCCGTCGGCCGGTTCTCCAGCAGAATCTCCGGGTGGTGATGACTGGTTGCGCGGGCTGCAGCCGGAAAATCGACTTCTCGGTCCTTCCGCATCGGAACCTCGAACACCTCTTCATGTCGTACCCATCCAGAAGAAGGAGATCGGCCATGTTGAAGAAGCGTCGTATCGGAGCGGCACTCGGCGCCCTCGCGTCGCTCGGTGGTTTGGTCGTCACGGCAGCTCCCGCCGCGTCGGCGGCCACGCCCGCGCCGGTCTGCCCCCGGCCGTACCCCAATGTGGCGCCCCTGTGCCTCTACGACGGTGCCGACTTCACGGGGCTGCTCGACAACTACCCGGCGAATTCGGGGAACCTTCCCGACTGGAAGGATGACAAGATCTCCTCCATCATCAACGACTCCGACTACCACTTCATGTTCTTCGCGGACGACCATTATCGCGAGCTGGTCGTGGAGCTCGCACCCGGGGAGAGGTGGGTGGCTCCGCCGGAGTGGGACAACACCATCACCCAGATCTTCGGATACTGAGCCCTCTGCCCGAAGCACGTGAGTCGGCCGTCCCCCGCGCTTCGAGTCCTGGAGCAATGACACACGAGGGGACGGCCGACGGCCGCTGCGGCATGACAACGACTGGACACCGACGATGACTGGCCTCCCGTACGACCTCGTCGACGTATTCGCTGACCGCCCGTACGGCGGCAACCCGTTGGCGGTGGTGCACGGAGGTGCCGCGCTCACCGATGCGGCGATGCAGGCCATCGCCCGCGAGTTCCACCTGTCCGAGACGGTGTTCACCTTGCCGCCCACCACCTCGGACGCCGATTACCGGGTGCGTGTCTTCACTCCGACCACGGAGCTGCCGTACGCCGGTCATCCCAGTATCGGCGCCGCGTGGGTGCTGGCCCGTACGGGCGTGATCCAGCACGGTGACGTCCGGCAGCAGTGCGGTGCGGGCATCGTCCCGGTACACGTGGATGACGCGGGCGCCCGGATCGCCGGCGGCCGGCCTGAGACCGGCGAGTCCCTCGACGCGGCCGCGTTGGCCGAGGCGGTCGGCCTCACGGCCGAAGACGTCGTCGGTGAGGAGAGGCACGGGACCGCCGCGGCCGGCGCGTTCTTCGCTTTCCTTCAGGTACACGATGACGCCGTGGCCCGAGCCCGGCCGGACGCGGCAGCCGTCGTCGCCCGGACCGCCGGTACGGTCGGACTCGTGCTGTTCAGTTTCGACCCCGCATCGTCACGGGCACACGTACGGATGTTCGCCCCCGGGGCAGGAGTCATGGAGGACCCGGGTGGGGGCGCCTCCGCCGTCGCGCTGGGCGTCCACCTCGTCCACCGGAGTCTGCTGCCTCCCGACGGTGTCTCCTCGTTCGCCATCAGCCAGGGAGCGGAGCTGGGACGGCCCTCGGCCATGGAGGTCGAGGTGCACGCCCGCGACGGTCGGGTGGTGGAGACGACGGTGCGTGGCACGGTCGTCGCGGTGGCCCGCGGGGAACTCCTCCGTCTGCCCTGACCTGCTGCTCGCTCCCCGGCGCGCGGACCGGGCGGGCGCGCACGTCCGGGTCCGCCCGGCGGCGGCCCGGCCGCCGCGCGTTCCAAGCCCGAATCCGACCCCCCGGAAAGCGAATGTCACCCATGACCGTCCACCCACACAACGGCCCGGTCGTCAGCGTCATGCCGTTCGATGACGACCTGCGGTTCGGCCGGGCCCCAGGGGTGACGCGTGATCTGCCCACCGGGCCCGTGACCGACATCGACTTCGTCTGCTGCGGCAGCCGGCCCGAGGAACGGGACGGTGTGCGCCTCGGTCCGGAGGCCGGCTCCGTCCGGGAGGCCGCATGAGCGTCGGCCAGCCGCGGACCGCCGTTCCGGTGGATGCCGGCCCCGAAGACGAGAACGCCGCGCCGCTGCCCCGGGACGCGGACGTCGTCGTCGGACGTGCGACCCGGTGGCTGGGCACGCCGTACTCGTGGGGAGGAGGGACGCCCTACGGACCGAGCACGGGTTTCTGCGACGACGTCAACGGCTACGATTTCGCGGGCGAGTGTGCCGCCTCCGCCGCCCCGGGGTTCGACTGCTCCGGCCTGGTGCGCTACGCGTACTGGCCGTTCAACCGGTTGCCCCGGGTCTCCGCGAGCCAGTACGCGGCAACCTCCGAGTACACCGTCGGGCGCGATGCCCTGCGCGAGGGCGATCTGGTCTTCTGGCACAACGGCACGCGCATCTACCACGTAGGCCTCTTCTGCGGGGGCGACGAGGTGATCCACGCTTCCCGGACCGGCAAGCTCGTCTCACGGGTCCCGCTGGACGAGGCGATGCCGCGCGGCGACTACTACGGAGCCACCCGGCTGTTGGACCTCTCCGCCAGATGACCCTGCGCGGCCCAGCGCCACGAGCGGACGCGGGCGCGGTGTCCGCCGGCACCACGGCCGCCGGGGACTCCGCTCCGCACGACGGGCGGCTGCCGGACCCGCGCACGCTGCCGCCCTGGGCGACGCGCTTGGTCCGGTCGGTCCACGGACGGGCCCCTGGGCTGGGCGATGTCTCCTCCCTCTCGGTCCCCTTCGCCCAGCGCGGTGCTCTTCCAGGAAGGAAAGGAACGGAATGGCGATGAACGACGCTGCCTCCCGCTCCACGGCCGAGAAGGTCCATTCCGGCAGTCGGTGCCGGGCGGACGACTGGCCGGCAGGCTCGCTTCCGCGCGCACGCGGCAGTTCGTGGGCAGCGAAGGGGAACCTCGCCTCTTCCGGGAGGCTTTGGACAGCGAGTCCGGAGCGCCCACTGTCCTCATGGTGCACGGGCCTCTGACGCAGGGGCGTGAGGTGGCTGCGTGCGTACCGGGACTCGATCCATGGCCGCCTCGCCGCTCCGTGAGCTTCACGGGCCGGGAACGAACGAGTGCGGAGAGGGCAGTGGGCGTGGACGGCGAGAGTGTGGACAGGCCGCGGCGGGAGCAGGCGAAGGCGTCGCCCGGCCCGGGACGGGCGTACGGCACACAGCCCTTCCTCCTCGGCTACGACTCCCGGCCGCAACCTCCCCTCATCGTCCGCCTCCCCCACAGCGGGCCCCGGTTGAAGGGGGCACGGCCCGAGACCACTGACACGGACGTCCGGAGCCGGCAGATCACCGCCACCCTCCAGATGTCCCTGCGGGCCGTCCAAGCCGCCGACCCCGCCGGCCTCGCCGTCCCGGCTCTCCGCCTGGCCGCTCTTCTCGATCCCGCCGGTCACCCCGATGCCCTCTGGACACAACCGTCCCTGCTCGCCCACCTCTCCGCTTACCGCTCCGTTCCCCGTGGGAAGAACACTTCCGCGGGCTCTTCCCGAGTCACTGCCGATCAGGCCAGGCAGATCCTGCGGCTGCTGCACCGCCATGCGCTGCTCATCCACGACCCGCGTGATGAGCCCCGTGCCGTCCGCGTCCATGCCCCGACCGCCCGTGCCGTCCGCGACGGCATCGCCGATGCCGACCTGTCCTGCCTGGCCACCGCGGCAGCCGACGCGCTCCTGGGTGCCTGGCCCGACGACGACGAGCAGAACACCGACCTGGTCGTGGCGCTGCGCGCCAACACCGATGCCCTGGCCGGCCATACCGCCGACCATCTGTGGCGTCCCGACGGACACCTGGTCCTCTTCCAGGCCGGTACAAGCCTTTATGCCGCGGGGCTGACGGGCGCCGCCATCGGCTATTGGCAGAGAATGGTCTCAGCCAGCGAGCGGCTGCTCGGCTCCGATCACACCGACACCTTGTCGGCCCGTGGCAGTCTCGCCAGCTGCTACTGGCGCGAGGGACGCGTCGGTGAGGCCATCGAGCTGAGGGAACAAGTGCTGGCCGACCGTGAGCGGCTGCTCGGCCCCGACCACCCCGACACCCTCACCGCCCGCGCCCACCTCGCCACCTCCTACCGGTACAAGGGACGCGTCGATGAGGCCATCAAACTGGAGGAACGGGTGCTGGCCGACCGCGAGCGCCTGCTCGGCCCCGACCACCCCGACACCATCGAGGCCTGCGGCCACCTCGCCATCTCCTACTCGCGCGAGGGACACGCCGGCGAGGCCATCGAGCTGAGGGAACAAGTGCTGGCCGACCGCGAGCGCCTGCTCGGCCCCGACCACCCCGACACCCTCACCGCCCGCGCCCACCTCGCCACCTCCTACCGGTACAAGGGACGCGTCGATGAGGCCATCGAGCTGGAGGAGCGGGTGGTGGCCGACCGCGAGCGTGTCCTCGGCACCGACCACCCCGACACCCTCACCGCCCGCGCCCACCTCGCCACCTCCTACCGGTACAAGGGACGCGTCGATGAGGCCATCGAGCTGGAGGAGCGGGTGGTGGCCGACCGCGAGCGCGTGCTCGGCACCGACCACCTCGACACCGTCGACGCCCGTGCCGAACTCGCCGACCTGTATTGGCTGGACGCGCGCCTCATGGACGCCGCTGCCCTGCTGAAAGGGGTGGTGGCCGACCGTGATCTGCTGCTCGGCCCCGACCACTCCGACACCATCGCCACCAGTGACGACCTGTATGTCCTTCTCGACACATTCTCGCTTGACGGGGGAGAAGAATGACCTCATGGTTCCCTACCTCGCTCATCCCCACCGACCGGCCGAGCCCGCATCGCGTCGCAGTCCTGAGCCATGACGGGGTCGGAGCGTTCGAGGTCGCCTTGGCCGTGCAGGCGTTCGCGGCGGCGAACGATCACGCGCGTGACCTGCTGTACGAGGTCGCTGTGGCCGGACCCGAACGTGCCCTTGTCACGCGTACGGGGTACGCGACGAGTTTCCGTCTCGTCCCCGACCGCCCCCTGTCCTGGGCGGAGTCGGCACACACGCTGATCGTTCCGGCGTATCCCGGACAACTGCGCACACCGACCGCGCTCATCGAGACACTTCGACGAGCGCACGCCGGGGGCACACGGGTCGTGTCCCTGTGCCTGGGGACCTTCCTCGTCGCGGCCGCGGGCCTGCTCGACGGCTTGAGGGCCACGACGCACTGGCACTGGGCCGACGAACTCGCGGCGCTCCACCCGTTGGTGCGGGTGCAGCCGGAACGCCTGTTCGTCGAGGACGGCGGCATCTTCTCGTCGGGAGGCGGCACCGCGGCCTTGGATCTGGTGCTGCACCTGATCGAGAAGGACCACGGATCGGCGCTCGCCGCTGAGATCACCCGGTTCATGGTCGTCCCGCTCCGTCGAGACGGTGATCAGTCACAGTACGCGAGGTGGGAGGTGCCGGGCCGAACGCGCTCCCTACACGACACCTTGCGCTGGGCGGAGGAGCATCTCGACGAGGCGAGCACGGTGGCCGATCTCGCGGAGCACGCCTGCATGAGCGCCCGCACGTTCACGCGCCGGTTCCGCGACGTGGTCGGTGTCCCACCGATGGAATGGCTGCTCCGTGCCAAGGTGCGCCGGGCGCAGGAGCTGTTGCAGCGCACGACCTGGACCGTGGGCCGGATCGCCGAGGCCAGTGGTTTCGGTTCGGAAGCGGCGCTGCGTTACCACTTCACCCGGCTCACGCAGATGCCGCCCGGCCGTTATCGCCGTACGTTCGGCGCGGCGTGCGGGCAGCGCCCCGAGACGGGCAGGGTGGCGTGATGTTCAACTTTCGCGTCCGTCGTCGCGTAGCCCGCGTCGGACCCGCGCGTCGATCATGGGCGACATGAACGACATACAGCAGCGAATCGAACGGTCGGGCACTGTCCGGATCGGCGACCGTACGGTTCACCGCATGTCCTTCGGCGCGATGCGTCTCGCCGGCAAGGACATCTGGGGACCGCCCGCGGACCGCGCCAACGCGGTCCGGGTCGCGCGGCGTGCGGTCGAACTCGGCGTCGACCACATCGACACCGCGGACGCCTACGCCTTCGGCGTGACCGAGGAGATCCTGCGTGAGGCTCTGCATCCCTATCCCGACCATCTGCTGATCGCCACCAAGGCGGGCCAGGCTCAGGTGCGGCCAGGAGTGTGGGAACCCCTCGGACGCCCCTCGTACCTGCGTCAGCAGTGCGAGGCGAGTCTGCGGCGTCTCGGACAGGAGCGGATTGACCTCTTCTACCTGCACCGGGTCGATCCGCAGGTGCCGTTCGAGGAGCAGGTGGGGACGATGAGGGAGCTGCGGGACGAGGGGAAGATCGCACACTTCGGACTGTCGAGCGTCACCGTCGACCAGATCGAGTCCGCACGGGAGATCATCGACGTGGCGGCCGTGCAGAACCTGTTCAACCTGGCGGCCCGTGTGGGTGAGGACGTGCTCGAACACTGCGAACGGGAGCGGATTCCGTACGTCGCCTGGTTCCCGATCATGAGTGGTGACCTGGCCCGCGCCGACCACGTCGTCGCCGACGTGGCGGCGGAGCTGGACGCGACGCCCGCACAGATCGCTCTCGCATGGTTGCTGGCCCGGTCCGAGATGATCTGCCCCATCCCGGGTACGTCCTCCGTCGCGCATCTCGAGGAGAACGTAGCCGCGTCTGCGCTGCGACTCACCGATGAGCATCTCTCCCGCCTCGCCACGGTGCCGGTTGTCCGATGACGAGCTGGCGGCGCTCGCCGCAGTCGGCTCCGCTCCGGAGAAGTGATCGCGGCCGCCCACTCCCGCTGCTTCTCCACGGTCCTGCCCCCGGGTGACCGTCGGCGGGCTCCCTTCCGCGTCTCGCCCACCGGATCGGCATCGTTCACCTTCGGGAAGGTGCGTTACTCGCAGGGCCGGCGGCGCAGAGCCGGCAGTGCCAGGACGGCACCCAGGAGAAGGCCTACGGCGGTGACGCGCAGGATGGTGCCGAAGCCCTGGTCGGTGAGGGCGCCGGCCAGTTGCGGTCCCAGGCTCGCGCCGATGAACATGCTGCACGCGTAGAGGGCGACGGCAGCGCCGCGCGCGTGGGGGGCGCTGGTGCTGACGGTCTCGACGGCAGCGGGTGCGGCGATCGCGACAACGGCGACGAACAGCAGCAGCGCCCCGGCCAGCAGGATCGTGTGGTCGGCGAGCAGGGAAGCGGCCGTGACGGTGACGGCGGCCAGGCCCAGCGAGGAGGCCAGCCGTCGCGGTGCGAGGACCCGCGACAGGACGGGGGCGAGCAGCGGGACGGCGATCAGTGCCGGAAGCGCGCCGGCTCGCAGGGCCAGGACCGCGCTGGGGTGCCCCGCGATGTCCGGCGGTCCCGCGACGGCCACGCCCGTGTAGACGGAGACGAATCCGCCCATCAGCATCATGGTGGCCAGGTACAGAGCGATCAGCCGGGGCCGGCGCAGCAACCGGGGCATCACCGCGAACGCGTGCAGCAGCCCGCCGCTCGCCCCCGTGTCCTCGCGCGGGGTGGGCCGCAGGACGCGGCGTACGAACAGCAGGCTCAACGCCATGAGTGCGGCGCTGAGCAGGAAGACCGCCCGCCATCCCAGCGGGGCCTCGACTGCCTGGGCGCCGATCTGCATGAGGACCGCGGCGCCCAGCATGCCGCTGGTGAGGCAGGTCAGGGCCATACCGCGCGACGGCGGTGCGAGGTGGTGACCGACGTAGGAGAACGCGGCCGGTGCGAACGCCGCGGCACTCAGCCCTTGGAGGACACGCAGGGTGATGACCCAGGTGAGATCGGGGGCCGCGCTGACCGCGACGGTGGCGGCCGTAGCGACCACCAGCCCCCAGGTGATGACCGTACGCGCTCCGTACCGGTCTGTCAGAGGGCCCGCGAGGAGGAAACCCGCGGCGTAGGCGAAGCCGAACGCGGTGGCGGACCAGGTGACCTGTCCCGGTGTGGAGCCCAGGCTCTCGGCCATGGAGTGCAGGAGGGCCAGGACGGTGTACATCTGGCCGACGACGAGGACACCCAGCGTGGTCAGCAGGATCACGGCAGGGGCGGTGGGAACCCAGGCCGGGGGCGGGGTCGTGGCGCCGGCTTTGGCCGGGGGGCGCGGTGAGGGGGTGGGGTGAGGCATGAGAACTCCGGGAAGCGGGCGCCCGCCGGCCGGTCACGCGGTGGTGCACCGTGTGACCGGCCGGGGGTCTTTGAGCGGGAGAAGGGATGGCCTGCGTCGGGTGAAGCGGTGGCCCGCGGGTGCGGGTGGCCGTCCCGGAACGTGCCGAAGGCCCGGGGGGTGTGTCAGGCGGCGGGGGTGCCGAGTACGTGTGCGCGCGAGGCGTGCACCTCGTCGCGCAGGGCGGGCAGGTCGACGCCCAGGACCTGGCCGTTCCACTTGCGGACCTCGCCGTTGACCAGGACGGCGCTGATGTTGCGGGCGTCGGAGCCCAGGACGACCGTGCCGATGGGGTCGTTGAGCGGCATGTTGTTGAGGTCCTCGGCCTGGATGACGAGCAGGTCGGCCTTCTTGCCCACGGTGAGCGAGCCGGTGACGCCCTCCAGGCCGTTGGTGCGGGCGCCCTGCAGGGTGGCGAAGTCCAGGACGTCGTGGGTGGTGACGCGTCCCGGCTGCCGGTCGGTGCCGTAGACGGTGTTGACCGCGCGCATCCGCTGGATGGCGTGCAGGGCCCGCATCTGCGTGAACATGTCGCTGGCCAGGGCCACCTCGACGTCGATGCTCAACCCCGGGCGCACCCCGACCGACAGGGCCTCGTCGATCGCGGGGATCGCGGTCTCCAGCCCGATCTGGGCGTCCGAGGTCGGGGCCAGGGCGATGGTCGTGCCGCTCTCCCCGATCGCCTTCCACGCTGCCTGGGTCAGGCCGGTGGCGTGGATGAGGGTGACGTCCGCGCCGAGGATGCCGTCCTTCGCCCACTGCTCGACGGCCTGCGAGGAGGAGGTGCCGAAGACGGCGTCCACGCTCACCCCGATGCCCAGGTCCCGGGCGGTGCGGGCGAGTTCGGGTCCGTACGCGAGGGCGGGGCCGGCGATCTCGTCGGTGGCGAGGGCTGCCAGGCGCAGGGTCAGCAGCTGGTCGTCGCCGGCGAAGTACTTCTCCTTGAGGCGGGTCAGGTCGCCGGGCCACTGCTTGTCCCAGTCGCCGAAGTGCGGGCCCATGGAGGCGTGCACGCCTCGGATGCCGGTGTCGATGAGGGCCTCGACGGCGGCGTCGGAATGCTCACGGGTGCGGGAGTTGTGGGAGAAGTCGAGCATGGTCGTGATGCCGCTGTCGATGGCCGTCAGCGCGGCCAGTCTGGTCCCGACGTACATGTCATGGGGCCGGTAGACCGTGGCGTAGCCGGCCAGGGTGGACATCACATAGGCGCCGAGGTCGTCGACGTCCGGCATGATCCGGCGCAGCTGAGCCTCCCAGGCGTGCCGGTGGGTGTCGACGAAGCCCGGTGTGAGGAGGGTGCCGGTGGCGTCGACGACCACCGCTCCCTCCCGGCTCAGGCCAGGACCTATCGCGGTGATCGTGTCGCCCTCGACGAGCAGATCGGCGCCGTCCAGAACACCGGAGCCGGGGTCCATGGTGACGATGGTCGCGCCGGTGAACAGGATGCGCCGCTTCGGGTCGCAGGAGCGGCGCTGGAGCTGTTCGAGCACGGCGGGGCTGGTGGTGCCGGAGGCGGTCAAGGGGAGATCCTGTTCGTCGTGCCAGGCGCGGTGGGCCTGTGCGGGGTGGGCGGTGCCTCCAGCATCGGACCGGCCGGGGGTGACAACCAGGTCGCCGTTTTCCTGGGCACAGCACACCCAGGGTCAGCCGGCGGGCTGGGTGAGGAACAGCGACGGGACCTCACGGTCGGTCGCGGCGACGCCCGCTCATCCCGGGCGGCGGTGCGTGACGCACGGCCGTCAGGGCGGTCTCTTCAGCGGGCGGGGCGTGGCCCGGCGGGACCTCGCCCCTTCCGCGGCGGGGCCCGCTCCTTGCCCTCCGCGGAGCTGACGGCCGGTCGTCCGCCGCGCTGTCAACGGGGCGGCCGGCACGCCCCGTCGGCCCGGCCTGGCCGCACTGTTCCGGGGAGTGACGGGACCAGGCTGCCGGCCGCGGGGAAACCTAGCCTGTCCGAGAAGACGGTCTCGTGCCGGTCGGCGTCTCCACCATGAGGCAGCGACGCGTTTCCACGACGCAAAGGGGAATCAACGTGACAGACAACGCCTCACGACAGAGTCGACGTGCCTTCGTCGCGGCAGGGGTGGCCGGCGGGCTGTCCATGGCGGCCGGGACCGCCTCCGCTTCGACAGGAGGTCGTCCGGACGTCGGCGCCGCACAGGCCGGTCGGTCGTGGCGGGAGCGTCGTAACAGCGCGTTGGTGCTCAAGGCCTTCGCACGGCAGAACACCGGCGGTGACATCTTCGACATCCTCCACGACGATGTCGAGTGGTCGATCGTCAACGGGCGCACGTACACGTCCAAGGCCGACTTCCTCGCGGCGGGTTCGGCACCGATCATGGATCGTCTGGCGACGACGCTCGTGATGACGATCCAGGACCTGTGGGCCGACGGAGACACCGTGATCATCCGCTTCTACGGCGATGCGACGGCGATCGACGGCGTCGAGTACCACAACGAGTACTGCTGGGTGTGGGAGCTGAAGGACAGCCGCGTCATACGCAGCCACGCCTTCCTGGACATGGGCGCTGTGCAGGAGCTCATCGACCGCGTCCAGCGGCCCTGACGGGAATCGTCGGTCAGGTGACCGCCACCCCGGCCCGCGTTCAGCGGAGCCAGGGCAGGTCCGCCCCCGCTTCGCTCGGCTGAAGTCCGTCGGCGATGATCCGCATGATCTCGCCGAGGGACTTCTGCTGTTCGGGAGTGAGCCGGTCGAACACGGCCTGGCGTACGGCGTACCCGTGACCCGGCGCGGTCCGGCGCAGCACCCCGTAGCCCGCGCGCGTGAGGATCGCGAACTGGCCCCGCTTGTCGGAGGGGCAGTCCTCCCGGCGTACCCAGCCGTTCTTCTCCAGGCGGGCGACCGCGCGCGAGAGCCGGGAGCGGGTGATCTTCGCGCACCGGGCCAGTTCGGTCATCCGCAGCCGTCGGCGCGGTGACTCGGCGAGCTTGGCCAGCAGGCCGTAGTAGACGTGCGGCATGCCCGCGTCGCGCTGGAGCCGGCGGTCGAGGTGGTCCTCCAGGAGGGTCGCGGCCTCGGTGTAGGAGCGCCAGATGTACTGTTCCTCGGCGGTCAGCCGGCGGACCTCTTCGGCGGGGGCCGAGAGGGGTGCCGTGTTCATGTGTCCCACCACCCTACGGAAGCGTTTTTTGCACGCGGTGTCGCCGCGTCAGCGAGGATCAACCCCGTCCACCTCACTGAACGCACGCTCTGCCCGCACGGTTCACTCCATGGGTCTCACCCGCCGGGCAGCATGCCCGGCCACGCGTACACGCTCCCGTTCTCGGGCGGAGCGCGTCGACGAGGAGGTCGAGCCGGCGGCCGGTCCGCTTTCGAGGAGCACCGTCCTTGACGGCGACGCACCGTCCTTGACGGCGGCGAGCACGCCGATGAGCAGCGTGGCGACGTCGTCGGGGTCGACGTCCGCACAAAGGGTGCCCGCCGCGGCGCTACGACATGGTCTTCGTCTTCGTCCGGGGGAGAACGCTTCCCACCTCGTGGTCTGTGCGTACGAGGAGCTGGTGAACGGCAGGACGGCGACCGCTCCGGTCCACCTGTCCCGGCCGCCGTGCGCGGTCTCCTCGCGCGCGGTCTACCGTGGACCGGCATGAACGCACTGGACTCGTGGCTGCGCCGCCGCCTGCCACCCGCCCTGGCCGATCTGGGCCTGAGCGTCCTGCTGACGGCCTGGTGCCTGGCCCTGCCCGCCCTGGTCCCGCCCGACGAGCACAGGCTGCGGGTGCCGGATGCCTGGTGGCTCTTGCTCCTCCTGGTGTGCGGCACGGCCATCACCGTTCACCGTTTGTGCCCGCTGGCGAGCCTGACGGTGGTCGCGGTCCTCTGCGGTGTTCTCCAGGGTGTGCACTATGTCCCCCCGCTCGTGGGCCCGCTGGGAACCTCGATTGGTCCCACCTACCTGAGCGTCGCAGCGGTCCTCTTCCTGACCGCCGTGCGCGCCCGCCACCGCGGCGCCGCTCTCCTGGTGGCCGTGCACATGCCGGCGTTGTCCGTCACGGAAGCGATGATGGCGCCCGCGGGCCACAGGCTCGCGACGGCGACGACCGAGGCGGTGCTGCTGGCCGCGGCCTGGTCCCTGGGCAGACTGGTGCGTACGCGGACCGCGATGCGCAGCCAGGCGCTGGAACGCGCCGCGGCTCTGGAGGGGGAACAGTTCGCCAACGCCCGCGCTGCCATGATGGAGGAACGCGCCCGCATCGCCCGGGAACTGCACGACATCGTCGCCCACCATGTCAGCCTCATGATTGTGCAGACCATCGCTGCGGACCGGGTCCAGACCCACGACCTCGACAAGGCACATGAACTGCACCGCTCCATCGAGGAGACCGGCCGTGCGACGGTCACCGAGCTGCGGCAGTTGCTGGACGTGCTCCGTACCGACGCCGAGGACGACGTCGACCTCAGCAGGCAGCCACCGCAGCCCAGCATCGACGCCGTTCCGGCGCTGCTGGACTCCGTGCGTGCCACCGGTCTCCAGGTCCACTACACCGTCGTCGGGGAGCCGGTCGAACTGCCGGCGGGCTCTCAGCTGGCCGTCTACCGCATAGTCCAGGAGGCGCTCACCAACACGCTCAAGCATGCCGGCCGGACCCATGCCACGGTGACCATGACATGGGAGCACGACCGTCACCGGCTGTCGCTGCGGCTGTGCGACGCAGGGCCCCAGGACGGCGCCGGATCTCCGCCGATCCGCACGTCCGGCCAGGGCCCCGGGCATGGGATGGTGGGCATCCGGGAGCGGATAGCAGCCGCGGGCGGAACGCTCCACGCCGGCCCCCGTGCCGGTGGCGGGTTCTGTGTGCACGCCGTACTGCCCATCCCGTCCGTGCCCGGCTCCAGGACGGACGCTCTTCCTCCACAGCGCCGTCCCAGACCTCGCTGACATCGCCGGCACTCCGGCCGACGGCGGTGACGGGCGCGCTCAGGCTCGATTGAGTGCAACGGCCGACAAGTCCGTACGCCGACGCATGACCGCGCGACGTACGCCCGCCGAAATCTCCGCGCATCCGCTGAACCGCACCCGGTGATTCCTCGTTGCCCTCTACGAGGTACGCGGTCTCTTCGACGGCCCGAGCTCATGCCTCGCGTGCGTTCCCGTCTCACAGAAACTTCGTCCGATGCCGATCAACGACCTGGGCAGCGACCTGCAGTACACGGTGGACCTACTGGCCATTTTCGCCTTCGCGCTGTCCGGCGCCTTCTTGGCGGTGCGCAAGGACTTCGACGTCTTCGGCACCGTCATTCTCAGCGAGGCCGCCGGGCTGGGGGGCGGTCTCTTCCGGGACCTGGTCCTGGGCGTAATGCCGGTCGCCTTCACCGATCTCGGCTACTTCTTCACGCCCGTCGTCGCCGCCGTCGTCGTCTACTTCGGTCACCGGCTGTCCCTTGACCACAGGGTGCGCGAGAGCTCGCTCCTCGGTGTCTCGGACGCTGTGGCGCTGGGGCTCTTCAGCGTCACCGGCACGATCAAGGCTCTTGACCACGGCTTCAGCATTCCTGCCGCCGCCACCCTCGGCACGGCCGGCGCCGTGGGCGGGGGGGTCCTGGCCAGTCTGGTCGCGCTGGAGGTGCCGTCACTCCTGCGGTGGAACCGCGACCTGTACGCGCTGCCCGCCCTGGTCGGAGCGGGCACGACAGCCGCCTTGCACGTCGGCGGCCTGCTCAACACGGCGACCGCCCTCGGCGCGTCCGGGTTCGCCTTGTGCCTGCGTCTGCTCGCCCTGCGCTACGGCTGGCGAACCCCGCGCTCGCAGTTCTGGCGCGATCCGTTCGCCGGGCTCCGGCACCAGTCGGCGCCACCGCAAACGCCACCCGATCCGGAACAGGACACTCGGGCGACTGTCGTCATGAGCCGCTCGGATGCCGATGTGCCCACCCCTCGCCCGGCCGGCCGGCCGCCGATCCCCCACCAGCGACAGGTCACCGATCCACGGCTCATCCTGATGCGCCCCGCGGCGGAGGGCGGCGAACCCGCAGACGGTCAGTCGGACGACACCGCTGGACCGGCCGCCACACAACCTGCCTGAAGCCGTGTCCCTTCGCGCGGCCGGCGGAACCCGACCGCGCGAGGAGACACGAAGACAGGTGCCGGGCCGACACACCGGAGGCCTGGTAACACCCAACCCGCTGTGAAGGACGTTCCTTGATGCACGCACTGGGCAGACGCATGCCCTGCTCCGGATCGACCCGCCGCCACTCCCCCGCCACACACCGGCTCACCCTCACCGTCCGGGGGGCCGGGCGCCTGCTGTGCTGCAGCCTCGCCGCCGGCATGACCACCGCCGCCCTCGACCTCCTCCTCGAACCCCAGGCAGGGTGGTGGCGCACCCTCTGGCCCCTGCCCTGGTTCCTCACCTGCCTGACCGTCCCGGCCTGGGCCGTCCTGCGCGCCCGCGAGAAGGCCACGCAGCGCCCGCCCGGCGAAGACACCCTCCCGGATCACTGGGACCAAGCAGCGTAGGGCCCCGCGGCAACGCGGGGCCCCAGCGATCCGTGAGCGGGACAGTTCTAGGCCGGCGCGTCGGTGGACTTCGCGTTCGGCTTGCGCAGCAGGTGGTGGAGGGGAGCGAGCAAGGTGGCGACGAGAGAGCCGCACCCGAACTCGAACAGCCACAGGAACCAGCCGGCGGGGGCGTCGTCCACCCGGTCCATCAGGGTGTGGCTGATCGGGTAGGCCACCAGGAAGCCGACCACAACGAGCCAGAAGGGGGCCGACCAACGCCCCTTCGTGAACAGGACGGTGAAGAGGCCGACGACGGTGACGGCGGTCATCGTGAGGGTGAGCGTGTTCTGCATGGCGTACCACTTTCTGCCCGGGCTGGGCTGGTGAGGGGCGGTGCTGGACCAGGGCGAACGCCGTACGGGGGTCCGAGGGCCGCAAGAGTGCTGCCGTTGCTCGGCATGACTCGATCCTCCCGTCCGCCATGGGCCGGCCCCTCACCTGGCAGGAGGAACTCGGACTCCATCCCGGGATGGAGAAGCCCACCTCTCGCGCGGCCGGCGCGGTTCACGCAACGTGACGAGCGCTTCTAGGTCTCGAGGTCTAAGTGGCGCTCCTCCTGGTGGCCGATGCCTCAGCGGGCTCCGGGCGACAGGATCAAGGTGTGGACCGTGTCGATGTTCCTGTCGTTGACGGCGTCGAAGAGGGATTGATGCGGCCGGCCTGCCGTTGAACTGTCGCCATGGGCCGGGACGGCCGCGCTCGTTTGTGCTGATTCCCAACGACGAACCTCCTTCGTGTGGAGAAATTCCATGTTGACAACTTGCTCCAGAAAGCCGTTCTCCGCGGAGAGTTCTCACACGATCGTCGTGCGTGGTGGAGCTGTTACGCAGACGCGTCGAGCGACGACGAACGACTTCGACTCGGTACAGGAGTTCCACGAACGATGTACGCCGCGGAGTCGCGCTTTGCGTTATCACGGTGGCAAAGCAGGCCTCACGTGCCGGGAGTGGGACTGGTTGGTGGATCCGCGCCGGGGTACGACTCTGCTGACGCGTCCGGAGAGCCGCCCGGACCACGTCATAGCCATGACGAACGTGATGCGTTTGGCGGATGAGCCGGGTGTACTTGAGCTGGCGGTGCTCATAGCGGACGCGTGGCAAGGTCGCCGGCTGGGCAGAGAGCTGTTCGCTCATGCCATGACGTCGGCGCGTTCGACCGGTCACCACACCGTCTGCGTTTCCGTACTGAGCAGCAGCCGTCCGCTGATCTCGGCGATCGGGCGCGAAGTGCCGGAAAGTGCGACCGCCCATCAGGGAACGATTTCGGAAATCCGCATTCCCTTGGGTGAATTCTCACCGGCCGATCAGTCGATGTGACCGTCCGCGCCCGTGCACGACTTCGACAACCATGACTTCCTGCCCGGTCGACATCGTCCTCTCCCTGTGCCGGGAAGAGACCTCCCGTCTGCTGCGGACCATGCGCAGCCATCATGTGATGCCGGCGTATGCGCATCCGTGGGGTTCCGCATGGGCCTACCTCACTTTGCTGCGCAGCCCCCGTCCCATGGTGCTCCTGGACGTACCGGACGGTGCGGCGATGGACGAACTGGAGCAGCGTGTACACGTGCTGAGCAAGTTCTCTTCGGTCGTCGTGCTGACTCCCAGGCATACGGACGTGGTCGCCGTGCTGCGCGCGGGAGCCATCAACGCGCTCCCGCGTGACACCTCGCCCAGGGAGCTGGCGTCCCGGATCGCCGCCGAGCGCAGGTGGCTCGGATTTTCCGCTCCGCGTCTCAGGCCCCGGTCGCCGGCTCTCCCGGACCCGGAGATCACCTGTCATCAGTTGTCCCAGCGCGTACTCTTCGAGGTCCTCAGCACCACCAGGCGTGAGTGGTGCTGCCACGAGCTGTGCCTGCTGCTCGGCACGCCGCTGGAACCCATGAGCCGACGGGCCCTGCAGGGCCGTATGGCGCGGCTGGACGAGCGTGTGCGGCGCCGCGGGGTCTCCATCGGCATCGTGTCGCAATGGGGACGGACCGTGTACACCGGTCTCCACGAGGCCGCTCCTCGGACGCTCTGAGGCGCGGCCCGCTCGTTCGCGCACCCAGTCGTCCCGGCGGCCCGATCACCTTCTGCGACGAGGCACGTCGCCACGCGCGGCACTGTCCCGTTCCTCGGGTGCGGGTGCGGGTGCGTCGTGTTGCTGGATCGCCTGACGGAGCCCGCGCAGGGCCGGGCCGGGATCGACACCCAGTTCCGCGTGCAGAACCCGACTCGC
>NZ_JBNGGE010000072.1:0-29233 GCF_049975785.1 Streptomyces sp. WG7 | reverse complement strand
CCGCCGCCGACCTGTTCCGCATGATCTGACGAGGGGGCGTACGCCCGTTCGGCCCGGGACACACGGTTGGCGGGCCGGGGGGGGGCCCCCCCCCCCCCGGGGGCCCCCCCCCTCCGGTCCCCGGGCGCGGATCAGCGGCAGGCGAGGTCGGCCGCCTCCCGCGCGCAGCCCCAGGCCACGGTGACGCCCGCACCGCCGTGGCCGTAGTTGTGCACCAGCAGCCGCCCGTCCGGCAGCGCCTCGCGCTCCAGCCGTACGGCGTCCCGCGCGGGCCGCAGGCCCACCAGGTGCCCGAGCACCCTCGCCCCGGCGATCTCGGGCCGCAGCGCCGCGCACCGCCGTACGATCGCCTCCGCGACCGCCGGGTCGGGCTCGGCCGACCAGGCGTCCTCCTCGGCCGTACCGCCCAGGACCAGCCGCCCGGGCTGCGGGAAGAAGTACGCCATCTCCCCGGAGACGGGATCGGTGGAGACCATCCACGTCCGGATGCCCGGGTTCTCCACGACGACCAGTTGCCCGCGCACCGGACGCACGGACGGGTCCGGGACCAGCTCCCGGGCACCCAGCCCGGTGCAGTTGACCACGACCGGCGCG
This sequence comes from Streptomyces sp. WG7, assembly GCF_049975785.1. Lineage (NCBI taxonomy): Bacteria > Bacillati > Actinomycetota > Actinomycetes > Kitasatosporales > Streptomycetaceae > Streptomyces > Streptomyces sp. WG7. The sequence goes on along the minus strand of NZ_JBNGGE010000072.1, from coordinate 28,639 downwards.
TCGGCCTCGGCCGGAGCGGCCACCGCCCGCGTCTCCACCACGCCGCCCGCGGACACCAACCGCTCCCGCAGCCACGGCAGGTGGGTCGACATGTCGATGAGCGGCAGCCGTGCCCACAGCCCCGACCCGCCGTACTCCTCCGGGGTCGCCGCACGCAAGCCCGGCAGCCGGGCGGCCGCCCACGCGTCCACCTCGTCCAGGCCGGTCTCGCCCAGCACCCCTTCGACCATGCGTACGCCGCTCTCCCCGGGCCGCGCCGCCATCTCCTCGTACACGTCCAGGGAGCGCAGCGCCCACGCGCGCGCCGCCGCGACCGGCTCGATGCGGTACGGCCACCACAGCGCACCCGCGACCGCCGAGGTGGTCCGCTCGACGGGCTCCCGCGTCCACAGCCGCACCCGCCTGCCGCGCTCGGCGAGAACGACGGCCGTCGTCAGCCCGATCACACCGCCGCCGACCACGACGATTTCGTCATCCAGTTCGGTTCCCACACCGGGACGTTAGCGAATGCCCCATGCCGTGCTCGAAGCGGTCCCGCCCCGGGAATACTCACCGCATGGCTGCCGAGTACGCGACCTTCGGTCTGGCCCCGGCGATGCGCGCCGGTGGTGTCCTCGCCGACGGCGACTACCAGGTCCACCGCGACTTCGTGGACTTCATCGTCGACGGACGTCCCCTGCTGTTCCGCCTCTCCGACCTGGACGCCGTCTCCCCGCTCGCCTCCGACGTGCCGCCCGCGATCTTCACCGCGCAGGTCCGCAGCCTGCTCCTGGAGGGCGACGCCCCCCTGCCCGAAGGCCGGTACGTCATCTACGGCTGCCCCGAGTGCGAGGACCTGGCCTGCGGCGCGGTGACCGCCGTGATCCTGCGGGACGGCGACGACTTCGTCTGGCGGGACTTCGCCTGGCAGACCGGCGAACACGCCGACCTGGAGTTCAACGGCTACCACGGCATCGGCCCGTACCGCTTCCCCGGCGCCGAGTACCGCGCGGCCCTCGCCGCCCTGCTCGACGGCTCCGCGCACATCCGCCGCCGGGTCCTGCTGATCGGCGCCCGCGTCGCCCTGCTCGCCAAGCTCGCCGCCGCGCTGCGCACCATCGGGATCGGCGCCGACATCACCGCTGACGCCGGTGACGTACCGGCCGACGAACTGCGGGCCTACGGCGCCGTCGTCTTCGGCCGCGCGGTCCCCGAGACGGCGCGGGCGGCCGCACTCCGCGCCTTCGCCGACGCCGGGGTGGACGTGGCCCACGTCGACGGCCTCGCCCCGATCGTCCCGCTGCTCGTCGCCCAGATCGAACACGCCCTGGACCCCGGCCCGGCCGAGCGGCGACGGCTGACCCGCCTGACGGCGACCGGCGCCGCCGCGGACGTCGAGGTCACCTCGCCCTGCCGGGTACGGCTCACCGCCTACCGTCTGGACCGCCTGCACCGCACCCGCACCCACGAGGTCTTCGACGGCGTACTCGAAGCGGGCGGCCACCGCGTCGGACTGGACGCCCGGGCGGTGAAGGGGGAGTCCTTCGTGGTGGCGCGGGCCCCCGGAAGCGTGCTGGTGGCCGCGGTGACGCACGGGAAACCCGGCTGAGCGGGCCGCGGACCGCCGTTAGGATCGACGGTCTGATGACTGCCACCCTCGTCGCCAAGAACCTCGCCGCCGGCCACGGCGACCGCTCCCTGTTCACCGGGCTCGACCTCGTCGTCGCGCCCGGCGACGTGATCGGACTCGTCGGAGCCAACGGCGCGGGCAAGTCCACCCTCCTGCGGATGCTCGCCGGACTGATCACCCCGGAACAGGGCGAGCTGCGCCTGTCCCCGCCCGCGGCCGCCGTCGGCCACCTCCCGCAGGAGCCGGAGCGCCGGCCCGGCGAGACCGTCCGGGACTTCCTGGCCCGCCGTACCGGCGTCACCGAGGCCCAGCGCACCATGGACGAGGCCACCCAGGCCCTGGTCGACGGCGCACCGGGCGCCGACGACGCCTACGCGACCAGCCTGGAGCGCTGGCTCGCGCTGGGCGGCGCCGACCTCGACGACCGCGCCGCGGAGACCGCCGACGCGCTCGGCCTGACCGTCGGCCTCGACCAGCCGATGACGTCCCTGTCCGGCGGGCAGGCCGCACGGGCCGGCCTCGCCTCCCTCCTCCTCTCCCGCTACGACGTCTTCCTGCTCGACGAGCCGACCAACGACCTCGACCTGGACGGCCTGGAGCGCCTCGAACGCTTCGTGACCGGCCTGCGCGCGGGCACCGTCGTCGTCAGCCACGACCGCGAGTTCCTCACCCGCACCGTCACCAAGGTCCTCGAACTCGACCTCGCCCAGCGGCAGATCAACCTCTACGGCGGCGGCTACGAGGCCTACCTGGAGGAGCGCGAGGTGGCCCGCCGGCACGCCCGCGACGAGTACGACGAGTACGCCGACAAGCGGGCGTCGCTCCAGGACCGGGCGCAGATGCAGCGCACCTGGATGGACAAGGGCGTCAAGAACGCCCGGCGCAAGGCGGGCAACGACAACGACAAGGTCGGCCGCAAGTTCCGCAGCGAGGCCAGCGAGAAGCAGGCCGCCAAGGCCCGCCAGACGCAGCGCATGATCGAACGCCTGGACGTCGTCGAGGAGCCGCGCAAGGAGTGGGACCTGCGCATGGAGATCGCGTCGGCGCCGCGCTCGGGCGCGGTGGTCGCCACCCTCCGCGACGCCGAGGTCCGACGCGGCGACTTCGTCCTCGGCCCGGTCTCGCTGCAGATCGACTGGGCGGACCGGGTGGCGGTGACGGGAGCGAACGGCGCGGGCAAGTCCACGCTGCTCGCCGCCCTCCTGGGCCGCGTCCCGCTCGACGCCGGACACGCGGCGCTCGGCTCCGGCGTCCTGCTCGGCGAGGTCGACCAGGCCCGCAAGCTGTTCTACGGCCCCGAATCCCTGCTCGACGCGTTCCGAACGGCGACCCCCGACACCGAACCGGCCGACATCCGCACCCTCCTGGCCAAGTTCGCCCTCAAGGCGGACCACGTCGTGCGCCCGGCGTCGACCCTCTCCCCGGGCGAACGCACGAGGGCGGCCCTCGCCCTCCTCCAGGGATCGGGCGTCAACCTCCTGGTTCTGGACGAACCGACCAACCACCTCGACCTGCCGGCCATCGAACAACTGGAGTCGGCCCTGGACGCGTATCAGGGCACGCTCCTGCTCATCACCCACGACCGCCGCATGCTGGACGCGGTGAGGGTGACCCGCCGCCTCGAGGTGACGGACGGCAAGGTCGTGGAACGCACGTAGGCGCGGGCCGCTGCCCCGCTCCTTCACGGGGACGCGTGGGCGGCCCGGCGCTCCGCGAGCGCCGGGCCGCCCACCCACTACCGGCTACGGCGTCGCCGGTCGCCTACGCCAACCCGGCCCGCCGCAACGCGTCGGCCATCGCGCCGTTGGACGGAGCAGGCGCCGCCGACGACCGCCCCTTGCCGCCGCCACCGCCGGAGGTCTGCCGCTGCTGCCGCTGCCTCGGCGGCTTGCCCCCGCGCTCCCGCTTCTGCTCTCCTTGCGCACCCTGCGGAGCGGCCTCGTCGTCCAGCCGCAACGTCAACGAGATCCGCTTCCGCGGAATGTCGACGTCCAGCACCTTCACCTTGACGATGTCCCCGGGCTTCACCACATCCCGCGGATCCTTCACGAACGTCTTCGACATCGCGGACACGTGCACCAGCCCGTCCTGATGCACGCCGACGTCCACGAACGCCCCGAAGGCCGCGACATTCGTCACGACACCCTCCAGGACCATCCCGGAGGACAGGTCGGAGATCTTCTCGACGCCCTCCTTGAAGGTGGCCGTCCTGAACGCGGGCCGCGGGTCGCGCCCAGGCTTCTCGAGCTCCTTGAGGATGTCCGTGACCGTCGGCAGACCGAACGTCTCGTCCACGAACTCCGACGGCCGCAGCGACCGCAGCACGGAGGTGTTGCCGATCAGGCCGGCCACCTCCTGCCCGGCGGTCTTCACCATCCGGCGCACCACCGGGTACGCCTCGGGGTGCACGCTCGAGGCGTCCAGCGGGTCGGTGCCGCCGCGGATCCGCAGGAAGCCCGCGCACTGCTCGTACGCCTTGGGCCCGAGCCGCGACACCTTCTTCAGCTCGGTCCGCGAGGTGAACGGCCCGTTCGAGTCCCGGTGGGCGACGATGTTCTCGGCGAGCCCGGAGGTGATGCCGGACACGCGGGCGAGCAGCGGCGCGGACGCCGTGTTGACGTCCACGCCCACGCCGTTCACACAGTCCTCGACGACCGCGTCCAGCGAGCGCGACAGCTTCACCTCGGACAGGTCGTGCTGGTACTGACCGACGCCGATCGACTTCGGGTCGATCTTCACGAGCTCGGCCAGCGGGTCCTGCAGCCGCCGGGCGATCGACACCGCGCCGCGCAGCGAGACGTCCATGTCCGGCAGTTCCTGGGAGGCGAAGGCGGAGGCCGAGTACACGGAGGCGCCCGCCTCGGACACCATCACCTTGGTGAGCTTCAACTCCGGGTGCCTGGTGATGAGTTCCCCGGCGAGTCTGTCGGTCTCGCGGGACGCCGTGCCGTTGCCGATGGCGACCAGTTCGACCGCGTGCTCCCCGGCCAGCCGCGCCAGCTTGGCGATCGCCTCGTCCCACCGGTTGGCCGGGACGTGCGGGTGGATCACGTCCGTGGCCACGACCTTGCCGGTCGCGTCGACCACGGCGACCTTCACGCCCGTACGGAAGCCCGGGTCCAGACCGAGCGTCGCCCGGGTGCCCGCGGGGGCGGCCAGCAGCAGGTCGCGCAGGTTGGCGGCGAAGACGTTCACCGCCTCGTCCTCGGCGGCCGTGCGCAGCCGCAGCCTCATGTCGATGCCGAGGTGCACCAGGATGCGGGTGCGCCAGGCCCAGCGGACCGTGTCCGTCAGCCACTTGTCGGCGGGCCGGCCGCGGTCGGCGATCCCGAAGCGGCTCGCGACGATCCCCTCGTACGACGACGGCCCGTCGGTGGCCTCCTCGGGCTCCAGGACGAGGTCGAGGACGTCCTCCTTCTCGCCGCGCAGCATGGCGAGGACGCGGTGCGAGGGCAGGTCGGTGAACGGCTCGGCGAAGTCGAAGTAGTCGGCGAACTTGGCGCCGGCCTCCTCCTTGCCCTCCTTCACCTTGGCGGCGAGCCGCCCGCGGGCCCACATCCGCTCGCGCAGCTCGCCGATCAGGTCGGCGTCCTCCGAGAACTTCTCGGTGAGGATCGACCTCGCCCCGTCCAGGGCGGCCTGCGGGTCCGCCACGCCCTTGCCGGCGTCGACGAACGCCGCGGCCGCGGCGAGCGGCTCCACGGACGCGTCGGCGAGCAGCCCCTCGGCCAGCGGCTCCAGACCCGCCTCACGCGCGATCTGCGCCTTCGTGCGCCGCTTGGGCTTGTACGGCAGGTAGATGTCCTCCAGGCGCGCCTTGGTCTCCGCCGCGCGGATGCGCGCCTCGAGCTCCTCGGTGAGCTTGCCCTGCTCGCGTACCGACTCGAGGATCGCCGTACGCCGCTCCTCCAGCTCCCGCAGGTAGCGCAGCCGCTCCTCGAGCGTGCGCAGCTGCGCGTCGTCGAGCATCTCGGTCGCTTCCTTGCGGTAGCGGGCGATGAAGGGCACCGTCGAGCCGCCGTCGAGCAGCTCCACCGCGGCCTTCACCTGCCGCTCCCGTACGCCGAGCTCCTCGGCGATCCTGCCTTCGATGGACCTCACGTCGATGGACGCGCTGGACCCGGGTGTCGTCACGATCCGGTACCGCCTTCTCACAGAGGTTGCGCGGCAATTGTGGCAGGTGGCGCCGACAATCGGGGATCAGGGCGCCACCCGGGCCGGTCGCGACCACCGGTACCGGAGCCGGGGGGTCAGACCCTGCGGCCGCGGGCGGAGGACGACGCCCCGCCGAAGAGCCGGGCCAGCGCCCGGAAGGGAAGCGTCACGACGGTGGCGACGGCGCCACCGATCTGGCGCAGTACGTCTGCGATCGCACGGAACACGAAAAGCCCCTTTCCTCTCCCGGCCCCTCCGGCCGGGGGAGATACGGGTACCTCCGGATCGGCCGGACATGCCCGCCGGCGGGCCGGAACCCGCTCAGCGCTTGCCGAGCAGGTCCGCCGGGAAGGCCCCCGCACCGAGCGCCGTACGCGCGAAGGCCGTTCCGAGTTCCGTCAGCCGGGCCACCCCGTCCGCCCCCAGGTGCGCGTAGGGGGCCGCGTCCAGCCGGTCCGTCTCCCGTTCGATCCCGTCGCGCAGCGCCACGCCCCGCTCGGTCAGTTCCCCGGCGTCGTCGATCAGCCCACGGTCCCGGAGCCGGTCCGTCGCCCCGTCCCACTCCTCCCGGCTCCAGCCACGGGTGGTGAGGACCCACTTCGGGGCCATGCCCTTGCCGGTCGCGGTGTGCGTCACCAGCGCCTCCAGACCGTCGAGGCCCGCGGCCGCGAGGGCGGCGACGTGGCCGTCACCCCGGTGCTCGCGCAGCAGGGTCGCCGCGTGCCAGAGCGCCAGGTGCGGCTCGTCGGGCACGGGCAGGTCCGCGTGGGCCGAGTACAGCGGGCGGGCGCCGCGGGAGCAGCCCTCGGCGGCGCGCAGCGCCAGCCCGGCCGCCTCCGACAGCTCCGCCGACGTCAGGACCTCCTCGCCGAGCAGGCGGCGCAGCGTCGCGTCGACGGCACGCGCGCGTGCCGCCAGGGCCTGTTCCGGAGTGACGGTCTCCCACACCGCGGGCACGTGCCGGGCGACCAGGTCGTGCTTGTAGTTGTAGAACGTCGCCGTGACGGCGCCGGCGCCGACCGGCCCCAGCGCGGCGGCGCGCACGGCGAAGTTGACGGCCCGGGGGTCGGTGACCCCGAGGGCGCCCAGTTCCCGGCCCAGGTCGGGCGAGAAGTAGTGCGTCGAGTGCAGCGAGTTGAGCGCGTTGTGGCAGCGGCGGCCGGCGCGGGCGTCGATGGCGGCAGTGGTCATGCCCCGCACGTTACCAACCGCTCAGTACGTCCTCCAGGGGCCTCCGGACCCTTTCCAGGCGGCCGCCGGGCGCGCACGGCACATGGCGGAAAAGGTGGGGAACGTGTCATTGCGGCCATCGGTGGAGGGGCGAAGAATCGGGGGCATGGCGCAGCGAACCGTCCTCGTCGTCCTCTTCGACGACGCCCAGAGCCTCGATGTCACCGGCCCCGTGGAGGTCTTCGCCGGCGCCGAGAAGCACACGCCGGGGACGTACCGCATCCGTACCGCCTCGCTGGACGGGGCCCCCGTGCGTACGTCCAGCGGTCTGACCGTCGTACCGGACCAGGCCCTCGCCGACGCGTCCGGCCCGGACACCCTGCTCGTCCCCGGTGGCCAGGGCACCCGGCATCCCGACCCGCGCCTGATCGAGTGGCTGCGGGGGCACGGGCCGCGCGCCCGGCGCCTGGTCTCCGTCTGCACGGGGGCGGTCCTGCTCGCCAGGGCGGGTCTGCTGGACGGCCGCCGCGCCACCACCCACTGGGCCTACTGCGACCGGCTCGCCCGCGACCACCCGGCCGTCGACGTCGATCCCGACCCGATCTACATCCGCGACGGCCACGTGGCCACGTCCGCCGGTGTCACCTCCGGCATCGATCTCGCCCTCGCCCTGGTGGAGGAGGACCTGGACCGGGACGCCGCCCTGACCGTCGCCCGCCACCTGGTGGTGTTCCTGCGCCGGCCCGGGAACCAGGCCCAGTTCAGCGTCCAGCTCGCCGCCCAGACGGCACGGCGCGAGCCCCTGCGTGAGCTCCAGCAGTGGGTCACCGAGCACCCGGGCGCCGATCTGAGCGTCGAGTCCCTCGCCGCCCGCGCCGGCTTCTCGCCGCGCCACTTCGCCCGGGCCTTCCACGCGGAGACCGGCACGACACCGGGCCGGTACGTCGACGGGGTGCGTCTGGAACACGCCCGCCGGCTGCTGGAGGACACCGGCGACGGTGTCGAGGAGGTCTCCCGCGCCAGCGGCTACGGCACGCCGGAGGCCATGCGCCGCGCTTTCGTCAAGGCCCTCGGAACCCCGCCGGCCGAGTACCGCCGCAGGTTCCGTCCCGCGCCCGCCCACTGAGGGCGCGTCCCCGCTCGCCGAGCGACCCCGAGAGGAAACACGTGCAGATCGCCATCGTTCTCTTCGACCGCTTCACCGCCCTGGACGCCGTGGGCCCGTACGAGACCCTCGGCCGCCTCCCGGACGCGGAGACCGTCTTCGTCGCCGAGCGGACGGGGCCGGTGCGCACCGACACCGGGAACCTCGCGCTCACCGCCGACCGGGCCCTGGCGGACGTCCCGGCCCCGGACATCGTCGTCGTCCCGGGCGGCCCCGGCCAGACCCCGCAGATGGAGAACGCGACGCTGCTGGACTGGCTGCGCGCCGCCGACGCCGCCAGCACCTGGACCACCTCGGTCTGCACCGGCTCCCTGCTGCTCGCCGCCGCCGGGCTGCTGGAGGGCCGCCGCGCCACCTCGCACTGGCTGGCCCTGGACTTCCTCGAGCGGTTCGGCGTCGAACCGACCGGGGAGCGGGTGGTCACCGACGGCAAGTACGTCACCGCCGCCGGCGTCTCCTCGGGCATCGACATGGGCCTCACCCTGCTCGGCCGGATCGCCGGCGACGACCACGCCCGCGCGGTCCAGCTGCTGACCGAGTACGACCCGCAGCCGCCCTACGACGCGGGATCCCCGGCCAAGGCGCCCGCCCACCTCGTCGAGGAGTTCCGCGGCAAGAGCCGGTTCAGCCTGACGTAGGCGCGCTCCCCGGCACACTCCAGCCGAAACGGGGCTGCCTGCGCTCCAGGAAGGCGGCGACCCCCTCCGCGGTGTCGCCGCTGCCGCGCGCCTGCGCGGTCCAGTACGCGTCCCGGTCCGTGCGCCCGTTCGCGAACTCCTTCGCCGCGGCCTGCGTCAGCTGCGAGCGGGACGCCAGCACCCGGGTGAACTCCTCGACCCGCTTGGCGAGTCCGCCCTCCGGCAGCACCTCGTCGACCAGGCCGGCGCGTAGTGCCCGCTCGGCGTCGATCAACTCCCCGGAGAACAGCAGGTACTTCGCGGTGGCCGGCCCCGTCAGCGTCACCAGCCGCCGGGTCGAGGACGCCGGATACACGATCCCCAGCTTGGCCGGGGTCACCCCGAACAGCGCCGACTCCTCGGCGAACCGCAGGTCGCAGGCGGCCGCCAACTGGGCCCCGCCGCCCACGCAGTGACCGCGGATCGCCGCCAGCGTCGGCTTGGGGAAGGCCGCGAGCGCCTCCTCCGCGCGGACGGCGAGTCCCTGCGCGGCCTCCGCCGACCCCCGCAGGGTGGAGATGTCGGCGCCGGCGCAGAACGTGGCTCCCTCACCGGTGAGCACCAGCGCGCGTACCGCGGGATCCGCCGCCAGGGTGTCGAGCAGCTCGGGCAGCGCCCGCCACATCGCGGCCGTCATGGCGTTGCGCTTGGCCGGGTGGTGGACGACGACGGTGGCGACCGAGTCGGCGACCCGGTACAGCAGCTGCGGCTCCATGCGCCGGATGCTATCCGTCGCCCCGTTGGGCTCGCGCGCACGGTGCGAGAGACAGGAACGGTCCAACAACTGACGGTGTCATACGCCAACGGTCAGAACCGTTCGATACCTGCTGACTTGTGTTCAGTTTCCCGGAGCGGAGTGACGCGTTACCAACACTCAGGGGTGTGGTGACAATCGAGCCCGAGGGTGGCGACCGGACGATGGACGAGACCGGGCCCGCGCAGCCGCTTCCGTACGAAGGCGTCTGGCGGTTCACCGCCCCCGCCGAGGACGCGTCGGTCCCGCAGGCGCGGCACGCCGTGCGGGACCTGCTGGCGCGCCAGGGCGTACCGGTCTCCGACGAGGTGGCCGAGGGCCTGCTCCTGATCGTCTCGGAGCTGGTCACGAACGCCGTCCGGCACGCGGCGGTGCTGTCGCCGGTGCTCGCCGTGGAGGTCGCCGTCGGTCCCGAGTGGGTGCGGGTCTCCGTGGAGGACAGCCACCCCTACCGCCCGACCGCCCTGGAGACGGACCACGGCCGGACGGGCGGACGCGGGCTGCTCCTGGTCCGGGAGATCACCCGGGAGGCGGGCGGGTCCTGTGACGTGGCCCACACGGCGAGCGGCGGCAAGGTGATCTGGGTCGCCCTGCCGCTCAAGCAGGCCCCGCGCCAGGTCTACTGACCCGCGAGGTCGGGGACGGCTCGACCGCGCCCGGCGGCAGAGCCGCTCACCAGCCGGCGGACGGGCCCGTCAGCTCGCGGACGGCGGGCCGGGCCGCGTCCAGCACCGTCATGAACCAGGCGGAGAACGTGTCCTTGCCATGCCGCTCGGTCAGCTCGGCCGGGGTCACGAAGGCCGTCTCGGCCACTTCCTCCGGGTCGGGCCGCGGCGCCGCCTGCACCAGGCCGACGAACAGGTGGTTGTACTCCTGTTCGACCAGCCCGGAGGCCGGGTCCGGGTGGTTGTAGCGCACCGTGCCCGCCTCGGCGAGCAGGGACGGGGAGACACCCAGCTCCTCGTACGTCCGCCGGGCCGCCGCCGCGAAGGGGGCCTCGCCCGGGTAGGGGTGACCGCAGCAGGTGTTGGACCACACGCCGGGGGAGTGGTACTTGCCCAGCGCCCGCTGCTGGAGCAGCAGCCGGCCCCGCTCGTCGAAGAGGAACACGGAGAAGGCGCGGTGCAGCTGCCCCGGAGGCTGGTGCGCGGAGAGCTTCTCCGCGGTGCCGAGCGTCACGCCGTTCTCGTCGACCAGTTCCAGCAAAATCGCGTCTGCGGTGCCGTTCGACGAACTGTGCGTCGCGGTGGCAGGAGTGATCGGCATACCCATCCTTCACATCGGTCCTCGCGCCCCAAGTGTGCCGTACGAATCCGGCGCTCTCGGCACTTCCCGACACTCCCGCATGTCCCACGCGAGGGCGCGGGCGGCGGTCGTCACCGGTCGGACGCCGAGGAGGGGCCCAAGTGATCATCGTGCCCGGCGCGGAGGACCGGGAACCGTCCGCGGCGTGGCCGGGGGAGTTCCGTGGGGAGACGGACGTGGACGAGCGGCGGGGACGGCTCGCGATCCGCGGGGCGCCCCGTGCACCCGTGCACCCGTGCACCCGGACGTACGTGCCCTTGGACATACGTGCCCTACCGCGGTTCTCCGGCGACACCGTGCCTCAGTGGCACAACCGCGCCTCGTGCTCCGCGTGGCCGCCGGGCTCCAGCTGGAAGGTGCAGTGCTCCACGTCGAAGTGGTCGCCGAGGCAGCCCTGCAGCTCGTGGAGCATCTTCTCGTGGCCGATCGCGCTCAGCACCTCGCCGCTCACCACCACGTGCGCCGACAGCACGGGCATACCCGAGGTGATCGTCCAGGCGTGCAGGTCGTGGACGTCCTCGACCCCGTCCAGCGCCAGTATGTGGGCGCGCACCTCGGCGATGTCCACGCCCTTGGGCGCGGCCTCCAGCAGGACGTCCAGGGTCTCGCGCAGCAGCCGCCAGGTGCGCGGCACGATCATCAGGCCGATGACCAGTGAGGCGAGGGGGTCGGCCGGCTGCCAGCCGGTGGCCAGGATCACCAGCGCGGAGACGATCACCGCCAGGGAGCCCAGGGCGTCCGCCGCCACCTCCAGGAAGGCGCCCCGCACGTTCAGGCTCTCCTTCTGGCCCCTCATCAACAGCGTCAGCGACACCATGTTCGCCACCAGGCCGATCGCGCCGAAGACGACGGTCAGCCCGCCCGCGGTGCCCGCGGGTGTGACGAACCGCTCGATCGCCTCGTACAGGACGTAACCGCCGACCCCGAGCAGCAGCAGGCAGTTGGCCAGGGCGGCGAGGATCTCGGCGCGGGCGAAGCCGAAGGTGCGCCGGTCGCTCGGCGGCCGGTTCGCGAAGTGAATGGCGAGCAGTGCCATGCCGAGCCCCAGCGCGTCCGTCGCCATGTGCGCGGCGTCGGCGATCAGCGCCAGCGAGTCGGCGAGCACACCGCCGACGATCTCGACGACCATGACGGTGAGCGTGATCCCCAGCGCGACCCGCAGCCTGCCCCGGTACGCGGCCGTCGCCGTGGTGCCGGCGTGCGCTCCGTGCGCATGCCCGTGATCGTGCCCAGCCCCCATGGGAAGCAGCCTCTCTGTGCGTCGGCGTCCGCGTTCGGACCACAGTGAACTACGGGTAGGGGGTATCCGGCAACGCGGCACTGAACACCGTTGTCATGTGCCCTGACCTGCGCAAACGTTGTGCAGGTCAGAGCGCCGCGCGGGTGCGGGCACGCGGCCCCGCAATGGCGGGGAGAACGGCCGGGAACGGACGGCCCTGACCGTCCGCGAGCGCCCGCCGACACTGTGCGATGTCCGCGATGCCCGGTCTGGGAGCGCGGTTTGTGGGCCGGGCCCCGGATCCACGATGATGATCGCGGCAAAGACGGGTGCACGCGCCGCCGACCGACCGTGAAACGGGCGGTGAACACGGCGTTCCGGGCATCCGATAGCCTCTGCCGACATGCCGCCCGGGTGCCGCAGGCACGGGCGCCCCACCATGCACAGGCCCGGCGTCCAGGCGTCGGCACCCAGGGAGTGAGTTCGGTTGTCGACCGCCATCCTCACCGGTCAGCCGGTCCCCGGTTCGTCGATCGAGAGCGAACTGCGGTCCCTCGGCTTCGACGTGCGTCTCGCCTCCGGAGCCGACGACACCGAGACGCTGCTGGCCCGGGTCCCGGGCGGTGAGCGGGTCGCCGTGGTCGACGCCCGCTTCGTCGGCCACCTGCACGCCCTGCGCCTCGGCCTCACCGACCCCCGCTTCCCGCTCGCCGCGATCCCGGGCGCCGTGACCGCCCGGCCGGACGCCCGCCAGGCCCTGGCCCGCGCGATGGCTCACGAGAACTCCTTGGTCGGCGGCACGGCGGACGGGGGCGCCGCGGCACGAGCGACACCGGCCGTGGCGGACGCCGACAGCCTCGCCGACCGGATCACCACCGTCCTCGACGCCGACGGCGTGAGCGTCCACCGCCCCGAGCTCGGCAGCCTCGTCGCCACCGTGCCCGCCGACCCGCAGGCCCGCAACGAGGCGCGGCAGGCCGTCGCCGCCGTCGACGACGAGGCGGTACGCCTGAAGTCGGCGGTCAAGGCCCGCGACGGCTTCGTCACCACCTTCTTCATCAGCCCCTACTCCCGCTACATCGCCCGCTGGTGCGCGCGGCGCGGGCTGACCCCGAACCAGGTCACCACCGCCTCGCTGATCACCGCGCTCATAGCGGCGGGCTGCGCGGCCACCGGCACCCGCGGCGGCTTCGTCGCCGCCGGCGTCCTGCTCATCGCCTCCTTCGTCCTCGACTGCACCGACGGACAGCTCGCCCGCTACTCCCTGCAGTACTCCACGCTCGGCGCCTGGCTGGACGCCACCTTCGACCGCGCCAAGGAGTACGCCTACTACGCGGGCCTCGCCCTCGGAGCCGCCCGCGGCGGCGACGACGTATGGGCCCTGGCCCTCGGCGCGATGGTCCTGCAGACCTGCCGGCACGTCGTCGACTTCTCCTTCAACGAGGCGAACGTCGACAGCACGGCCGCCGCCACCAACACCAGTCCCACCGCCGCCCTCTCCGACAGGCTCGACAGCGTCGGCTGGACGGTCTGGGCCCGCCGCATGATCGTCCTGCCCATCGGCGAACGCTGGGCCATGATCGCCGTCCTGACCGCCGTCACCACACCCCGGATCACCTTCTACGCGCTGCTGATCGGCTGCGCGTTCTCCGCGACCTACACCACCGCGGGCCGGGTCCTGCGCTCGCTGACCCGCAAGGCCACGCGGACCGACCGGGCCGCCGGGGCGCTGGCCGACCTGGCGGACTCCGGCCCGCTCGCCGAGGCCGTCGCCAGGGGTCTCGCGAAGCCCGCCCGCCGGCTGCCCGGCTTCACCGCCCCCGCCGTCGCCCTCCTCGGCGGCCTCGCCGTCGCCCTGACGGCCGCGCTCACCGACTTCGGCGGCCCCGGGCCGGCCGTCGCCGCGATCGTCTACGCGCTGACGTCCGCCCTAGCCGTCGCCCGCCCCCTCAAGGGCGCCCTCGACTGGCTGGTCCCGCCGTTCCTGCGCGCCGCCGAGTACGGCACCGTCCTGGTACTGGCGGCGAAAGCAGACGTGAACGGAGCGCTTCCGGCGGCTTTCGGGCTGGTGGCCGCGGTCGCCTACCATCACTACGACACGGTCTACCGCATCCGCGGCGGCGCTGGCGCGCCGCCGCAGTGGCTGGTGCGGACGATCGGGGGGCACGAGGGCCGCACGCTGGTGATCACCGTGCTGGCCGTGCTGCTCACCGCCACACAGTTCAAGGTCGCGCTCACGGTCCTCGCCGTGGCCGTGGCTCTCGTGGTGCTCGTGGAGAGCATCCGCTTCTGGGTCGCCGCCCACCAGGGCGGCGCACCCGCCGTACACGACGAAGGAGAACCCGCATGATCGGCCTCGTGCTGGCGGCCGGCGCCGGACGCCGTCTGCGCCCCTACACCGACACCCTGCCCAAGGCACTGGTTCCGGTCGGCCCCGAGGGTGCGGAGGACAGCATCACGGTGCTGGACCTGACGCTGGCCAACTTCGCCGAGGTCGGTCTGACCGAGGTCGGGATCATCGTCGGCTACCGCAAGGAAGCCGTGTACGACCGCAAGGAGGAGCTGGAGCGCAAGTACGGCGTCAAGCTCACCCTCATCGACAACGACAAGGCCGAGGAGTGGAACAACGCCTACTCCCTGTGGTGCGGCCGTGACGCCCTCAAGGACGGCGTGATCCTCGCCAACGGCGACACCGTGCACCCGGTCTCCGTCGAGAAGACCCTGCTCGCCGCCCGCGGCGACGGCAAGAAGATCATCCTCGCCCTCGACACGGTGAAGAACCTCGCCGACGAGGAGATGAAGGTCGTCGTCGACCCCGACAAGGGCGTCCAGCGCATCACCAAGCTGATGGACCCGGCCGAGGCGACCGGCGAGTACATCGGCGTCACCCTCATCGAGGGCGAGGCCGCCGTCGAGCTGGCCGACGCCCTGAAGACCACCTTCGAGCGCGACCCGCAGCTGTACTACGAGGACGGCTACCAGGAGCTGGTCGACCGCGGCTTCAAGATCGACACGGCGCCGATCGGCGACGTCAGGTGGGTCGAGATCGACAACCACGACGACCTCGCCAAGGGCAGGGAGATCGCGTGCCAGTACTGACGAGGCTCATCCCGTCGCCGGTCGTCGTGGACATCCGCGCGGGCGCCCTCGACGACCTGGGATGTGTGCTCGCCGACGAGCGCATCTCCCACTCGGGCAAGCTCGCCGTCGCCGTCAGCGGCGGTTCCGGCGCCCGGCTGCGCGAGCGCGTCGCCCCGTCACTGCCGGGCGCCGACTGGTACGAGGTCGGCGGCGGCACCCTGGACGACGCGATCAAGCTGGCCGGTGCCATGAAGGGCGGCCACTACGACGCGGTCGTCGGCCTCGGCGGCGGCAAGATCATCGATTGTGCCAAGTTCGCCGCGGCGCGCGTCGGCCTGCCGCTGGTCGCCGTGCCGACGAACCTCGCGCACGACGGTCTGTGCTCGCCGGTCGCCACCCTCGACAACGACGCGGGCCGCGGCTCCTACGGCGTCCCGAACCCGATCGCGGTCGTCATCGACCTGGACGTCATCCGCGAGGCACCGGTGCGTTTCGTGCGCGCCGGCATCGGCGACGCCGTCTCCAACGTCTCCGCCATCGCGGACTGGGAGCTCGCCAACCGGGTCAAGGGCGAGCGGATCGACGGCCTGGCCGCGGCGATGGCCCGTCAGGCGGGCGAGGCCGTGCTCCGGCACCCGGGCGGTGTCGGCGACAACGACTTCCTCCAGGTGCTCGCCGAGGGACTGGTCCTGACCGGCATCGCCATGTCGGTCTCCGGCGACTCCCGGCCCGCCTCCGGCGCCTGCCACGAGATCAACCACGCCCTCGACCTGCTCTTCCCCGCCCGCGCGGCCGCCCACGGCGAGCAGTGCGGTCTGGGCGCGGCCTTCGCGATGCACCTGCGCGGGGCCCACGAGGAATCCGCCCACATGGCCGAGGTACTGCGCCGGCACGGGCTGCCCGTCCTGCCGGAGGAGATCGGCTTCACCCCGGACGAGTTCGTCCGGGCCGTGGAGTTCGCGCCGCAGACCCGGCCCGGCCGCTACACGATCCTCGAACACCTCGACCTCGAAACCGACCAGATCAAGGACATGTACGCCGACTATGTCAAGGCCATCGGTAGCTGAACTACGTCCGGTCGTCCATCCCGCGGGGGTCAAGGACCGGCGCAGCGGTGAGCACTGGGCGGGACGCCTCTACATGCGCGAGGTCTCGCTGCGGATCGACCGCTACCTGGTGAACACCAGGATCACGCCCAACCAGCTCACGTACCTGATGACCGTCTGCGGCGTGCTCGCCGCCCCGGCCCTGCTGGTGCCGGGGATCACGGGCGCCGTGCTCGGCGTGGTGGCGGTCCAGCTGTACCTGCTGCTGGACTGCGTAGACGGCGAGGTCGCCCGCTGGAAGAAGCAGTACTCGCTCGGCGGCGTCTACCTGGACCGGGTCGGCGCCTACCTGACCGACGCGGCGGTCCTGGTCGGCCTCGGCCTCCGCGCGGCCGACGTGTTCGGTACCGGGCGGATCGACTGGCTGTGGGCCTTCCTCGGCACCCTGGCCGCCCTCGGCGCGATCCTGATCAAGGCCGAGACCGACCTGGTGGGCGTGGCCCGGCACCAGGCCGGGATGGCGCCGGTCAAGGAGTCCGCGTCCGAGATCCGCTCCTCCGGCATGGCGCTGGCCCGCCGGGCCGCCGGGGCGCTCAAGTTCCACCGGCTGATCCTCGGCATCGAGGCGTCCCTGCTGATCCTCGTCCTCGCGATCGTCGACGCGAGCCGGGGCGACCTGTTCTTCACCCGGCTCGGCACCGCCGTACTCGCCGGCATCGCGCTGCTGCAGACCCTGCTGCACCTGGTGTCCGTCCTCGCCTCCAGCAGGCTCAAGTGAGCGGGGCCATGAAGGTCGGCGCCGTCGTCATCACGATGGGCAACCGGCCCGAGGAACTGCGCGCGCTGCTCGACTCGGTCGCCAAGCAGGACGGCGACCCGGTCGAGGTGGTCGTGGTCGGCAACGGCTCGCCCGTCCCGGAGGTGCCGGCCGGCGTCCGCACCGTCGAGCTGCCCGAGAACCTGGGCATCCCCGGCGGCCGCAACGTCGGCATCGAGGCCTTCGGTCCCGGCGGCCAGGACGTCGACATCCTGCTCTTCCTCGACGACGACGGCCTCCTCGCCCGCACCGACACCGCCGAGCTCTGCCGGCAGGCGTTCGAGGCCGACGACGAGCTGGGCATCATCAGCTTCCGCATCGCCGACCCGGACACCGGCGAGACCCAGCGCCGGCACGTCCCGCGCCTGCGCGCCTCCGACCCGATGCGCTCCTCGCGGGTCACCACCTTCCTCGGCGGCGCCAACGCCGTCCGCACCCGCGTCCTCACCCAGGTCGGCGGCCTGCCGGACGCGTTCTTCTACGCCCACGAGGAGACCGACCTGGCCTGGCGGGCCCTGGACGCGGGCTGGATGATCGACTACCGGTCCGACATGGTGCTGAACCACCCCACGACCGCGCCCTCGCGGCACGCGGTCTACCACCGCATGGTCGCGCGCAACCGGGTCTGGCTGGCCCGCCGCAACCTCCCCGCGCTCCTCGTCCCGGTCTATCTCGGGGTGTGGATGCTGCTCACGCTGCTGCGCCGCCCCTCGCGTCCGGCCCTGAAGGCCTGGTTCGGCGGCTTCCGCGAGGGCTGGGCCACCCCCTGTGGTCCTCGCCGCCCGATGAGGTGGCGTACGGTATGGCGGCTGACCCGGCTGGGCCGGCCTCCCGTGATCTGACAAGCTCGTGTCCGAGAGCGTCCCGGACCGTCCCGTTCCGGGTCAACAGGTCCATGCCAGGCCAGCGCGGCCGAGCATTCCGAAGACGAAAGTTTCCACCAGTGAGTGAGACAACGCACGACGGCACGGTCGCCATGACCAAGCCCGTGTCGCCCGACGAGGGCCTCACACCGGCCCGGCTCGCCGCCAAGTACGGGCTGTCCGTGAGCGGTGCCCGGCCTTCCCTCATGGAGTACGTCCGTCAGCTCTGGGGGCGGCGGCACTTCATCCTCGCCTTCTCCCAGGCCAAGCTGACCGCCCAGTACAGCCAGGCCAAGCTGGGGCAGCTGTGGCAGGTGGCGACACCGCTGCTGAACGCGCTCGTCTACTTCCTGATCTTCGGCCTGATCCTCAACGCGGGCCGCGGCATGCCGAAGGACGTCTACATCCCGTTCCTGGTGACGGGCGTGTTCGTCTTCACGTTCACCCAGTCCTCGGCGATGGCGGGTGTGCGGGCCATCGCCGGCAACCTCGGTCTGGTGCGGGCGCTGCACTTCCCGCGCGCCTCGCTGCCGATCTCGTTCGCGCTGCAGCAGCTCCAGCAGCTGCTGGCCTCGATGATCGTCCTGTTCGCGGTGGTCGTGGGCTTCGGAAGCTACCCCTCCCTGTCCTGGCTGCTGGTCGTCCCGGCGCTGGCCCTGCAGTTCCTCTTCAACATGGGACTGGCGCTGATCGTGGCCCGGATGGGGGCGAAGACACCGGACCTGGCCCAGCTGATGCCGTTCATCATGCGGACCTGGATGTACGCGTCGGGCGTGATGTTCTCCATCCCGATCATGCTGGAGGACAAGCCGGCCTGGCTCGCCGACGTGCTCCAGTGGAACCCGGCCGCCGTCTACATGGACCTGATCCGCTTCGCGCTGATCGACGGCTACGGCTCCGAGAACCTGCCGCCGCACGTGTGGGCGGTCGCGCTCGGCTGGTCCGTCCTCCTCGCCGTGGGCGGATTCGTGTACTTCTGGAAGGCGGAGGAGAGGTACGGCCGTGGCTGAGCAGCAGCAGGGCGAGCGGGTTCCGACGGTCATCGCGGACGAACTGCACATCGTCTACCGCGTCAACGGCGCCAAGACCGGCAAGGGCAGCGCCACCGCCGCCCTGAGCCGGATCCTCAGGAGGGGCGAGGAGCGGGGCGTGCGCAAGGTGCACGCCGTGCGCGGCGTCTCCTTCACCGCCTACCGGGGCGAGGCCATCGGCCTGATCGGCTCCAACGGGTCCGGCAAGTCGACCCTGCTGCGGGCCATCGCCGGCCTGCTGCCCGCCGAGCGGGGCAAGGTCTACACCGACGGCCAGCCCTCGCTGCTCGGCGTGAACGCCGCCCTGATGAACGACCTGACCGGCGAGCGGAACGTCATCCTCGGCGGACTGGCCATGGGCATGTCCCGCGAACAGATCAAGGAGCGGTACCAGGACATCGTCGACTTCTCCGGGATCAACGAGAAGGGCGACTTCATCACCCTGCCGATGCGCACCTACTCCTCCGGCATGGCCGCCCGCCTGCGGTTCTCCATCGCCGCCGCCAAGGACCACGACGTCCTGATGATCGACGAGGCGCTGGCCACCGGTGACCGCAAGTTCCAGACGCGCTCCGAGCAGCGCATCCGGGAGCTGCGCAAGGAAGCCGGCACCGTCTTCCTGGTCAGCCACAACAACAAGTCCATCCGCGACACCTGCAACCGCGTGCTGTGGCTGGAACGCGGCGAGCTGCGGATGGACGGCCCGACCGACGAGGTGCTCAAGGAGTACGAGAAGTTCACGGGCAAGTAGCCCGACACGCCGGGGCCGCCGGAACCGTTCCCAGCGGCCCCGGCGTCCGCGAAGGAAGTGTCAACTCCGGGGACTCCCAGGAATCTTGTGGCCGATCGGTGTGTTGTTGTGATGCGCGGAGGACCCCGGCGAACCCCCCTGAGCTGTACAACGTAAGCTGGACCGGTCCCGAAACGCGGCACATGGGGCGATAATGCCCGACACCCTCAGGCGGGCCCGCCGCGAGGGCGGTCGGGCGGCGTGTCCGAAATAGTGCGTATTGGGTCAGCAGTGTAGAACGGGAGATGTGACGGCAATGGCTAGGGAAACTCCCCACCTCCGCGAAGCGTGCGCCGTCCCCGCCCAGGGCGGCCCGCGATGACGGCGACCGACACGGCGCACGCCGCCGACCCTGAGCGCGGCACCCTCGCCAAGGCCGCGGACGAGAACTTCCCCGTGGCGCCCTTCTTCCTGCCCCGCGACTGGCGCGCCGACCTGATGGCCGTGTACGGCTTCGCCCGCCTCGTCGACGACATCGGCGACGGCGATCTGGCCCCCGACGGCGCCGACGCCCGCCTCCTCGGCGTACCCGACGACCGGGCCGACGACCGGCTGCTGATGCTGGACGCCTTCGAGGAGGACCTGCGCAGGGTCTTCGACGGCACTCCCCGCCACCCGCTGCTGCGCCGTCTCCAGCCGACCGTGCGCCGCCGCTCGCTGACCCCCGGGCCGTTCCTGGGGCTGATCGCCGCCAACCGCCAGGACCAGCTGGTCGCGCGGTATGAGACCTACGAAGACCTCCTCGCCTACTGCGAACTGTCCGCCAACCCGGTCGGTCACCTCGTCCTCGCCGTCACCGGCACCTCGACGCCCGAGCGGATCCGCCGCTCCGACGCGATCTGCACCGCCCTGCAGATCGTCGAGCACCTCCAGGACGTCGCCGAGGACCTGAGCCGGGACCGTATCTACCTGCCCGCCGAGGACATGAAACGTTTCCACGTCCAGGAGTCGGACCTCGCCGCGCCCACCGGGAGCGCGTCGGTGCGCGCCCTGGTGGCCTTCGAAGCCCAGCGCGCCCGCGACCTGCTGAATGAGGGCGCCCCCTTGGTGGGTAGCGTCCAAGGCAGGCTGCGTCTGCTGCTCGCGGGCTTCGTGGCGGGCGGAAGGGCGGCCGTCCGGGCGATCGCCGCCGCCGGTCACGACGTACTTCCCGGCCCGCCCAAGCCCGGCAAGGTGCAGTTGCTGCGCGAGGTGGGCGTGACCCTGCGAGGAGAGGGGTGATCGGGACCGTGGAGCCGTCAGGGCACGCGTCGGCGCCGGTACTCGCCGCGTACAGCTACTGCGAGGCCGTCACCGGACAGCAGGCCCGCAACTTCGCCTACGGCATCCGGCTCCTGCCGGCGCCCAAGCGCCGGGCGATGTCGGCGCTGTACGCGTTCTCGCGCCGCGTCGACGACATCGGCGACGGGGCGCTGGCGGCCGACGTCAAGGTCGCCCGTCTGGAGGAGACCCGGGCCGTGCTCGCCCGGATCCACGACGGCGCGGTCGACGAGGACGACACCGACCCGGTCGCCGTCGCCCTCGCCCACGCCGCCCGGCAGTTCCCGATCCCGCTCGGCGGCCTCGACGAACTGATCGACGGCGTCCAGATGGACCTGCGCGGCGAGACCTACGAGACCTGGGACGACCTGAAGGTCTACTGCCGCTGCGTGGCAGGCGCCATCGGACGCCTCTCGCTCGGCGTGTTCGGTACGGAACCGAGGGCGCGCGGCGCCGAGCGCGCGCCCGAGTACGCCGACACGCTCGGGCTCGCGCTCCAGCTCACCAACATCCTGCGGGACGTCCGTGAGGACGCCGAGGACGGCCGGACCTACCTGCCCGCCGACGACCTCGCCAAGTTCGGCTGCTCGGCCGGGTTCAGCGGGCCGAGGCCGCCCGAGGGCTCCGACTTCGCGGGCCTCGTGCACTTCGAGGTGCGACGGGCCCGCGCCCTTTTCGCCGAGGGCTACCGGTTGCTGCCCATGCTCGACCGGCGCAGCGGCGCCTGCGTGGCCGCCATGGCCGGCATCTACCGCCGCCTGCTGGACCGCATCGAGCGCGACCCCCAGGCCGTGCTGCGCGGCCGGGTCTCGCTCCCCGGACGCGAGAAGGCGTACGTCGCCGTGCGCGGCCTGTCCGGGCTGGACGCCCGGCACGTCACCCGGCGGGCCGTCAGGAGGCGCGCCTGATGGACACATCCGGCACACTCGACACGCCGGGCCGGAGCGATGCCTGCGGAGAAGCACGGCGGGCAACCCTCCGGTGGCGTCCGGCGTCCCTGACTGAGACGGTCGTCCGTACGCCGTTCAAGCACCGCGGCGACCGGACACGGAAGGGCGCACCATGACCCACGGCAACGGCACGCGCGACGGCGGGCAGCTCGCGGACGTCTCCGCCCTCCGCCCCGGCGGACACGCCGTCGTGGTCGGCGGCGGACTCGCCGGTGTCACCGCCGCCCTCGCGCTCGCCGACGCCGGGGTGCGCGTCACCCTGCTCGAAGGACGGCCGCGCCTGGGCGGACTCGCCTTCTCCTTCCAGCGCGGCGACCTCACCGTCGACAACGGCCAGCACGTGTACCTGCGCTGCTGCACCGCCTACCGCTGGTTCCTCGACCGCGTCGGGGGGAGCGCGCTCGCTCCGGTGCAGGACCGCCTCGACGTGCCCGTGCTCGACCTCGCCCGGCCCGAGGGCCGAAGGCTCGGCAGACTGCGGCGCGACGCGCTGCCCGTCCCCCTGCACCTGGGGCGCAGCCTGGCGGCGTACCCGCATCTCTCGCTCGCCGAGCGTGCCCGGGTCGGGCGTGCCGCGCTCGCGCTCAAGGGGCTCGACCTCGCCGATCCGGCCCTGGACACCCAGGACTTCGGCAGCTGGCTGGCCGCGCACGGCCAGTCGGCGCGCGCCGTCGAGGCCCTGTGGGACCTGGTCGGGGTCGCCACCCTCAACGCGGTCGCCGGCGACGCCTCCCTGGGGCTCGCCGCGATGGTGTTCAAGACCGGGCTGCTGTCCGACCCGGGCGCGGCCGACATCGGATGGGCCCGCGTCCCGCTGGGCGAACTGCACGACCGGCTGGCCCGCAAGGCACTCGACTCCGCGGGCGTCCGTACCGAGGTCCGTACCCGCGTCACCTCCGTCCGTGCGAACGACAACGGCGGCTGGAGCGTCCAGGTTCCCGGCGAGACGCTGGAGGCGGACGCGGTCGTCCTCGCCGTACCGCAGCGCGAGGCGCACGGCCTGCTGCCCGCGGACGCCCTCGACACCCCCGGAAACCTCCTGGAGATCGGCACCGCGCCGATCCTCAACGTGCACGTGATCTACGACCGCAAGGTGCTCGCCACACCGTTCCTGACGGCTCTCGGCACCCCGGTGCAGTGGGTGTTCGACCGTACCGAGGCCTCCGGACTGGAGGAGGGCCAGTACCTGGCGCTGTCGCAGTCGACCGCGCAGAACGAGATCGACGAGCCCGTGGCCGTGTTGCGCGAGCGGTACCTGCCCGAACTGGAGCGGCTGCTGCCCCGCACCCGGGGTGCCCAGGTGAAGGACTTCTTCGTGACCAGGGAGCGCACCGCGACGTTCGCTCCCGCCCCCGGCGTCGGACGGCTCCGGCCCGGCGCCCGCACCAAGGCACCCGGCCTCTATCTGGCCGGAGCGTGGACCGCCACCGGGTGGCCCGCGACCATGGAGAGTGCGGTTCGCAGCGGTGTCTCGGCGGCGGGCGCCGCCCTCGGCACCCTGGGCCGGTCCCGCGGCCTCCTCCCGGATTTCCTGGAGGAGGCGGCATGAAGGCCGATCCGCGCGGGACCGACGCCCGCACTCCCGGCACCGCAACTGGAGGAATGACTGTGCCCACTGTGCCCCCGGCCCCGAAGGCCGCTCCGAGGACCACGGTGGACGTGACCGCGCTTCTGGAGCGCGGCCGGACCCTGGCCACGCCGGTCCTGCGGGCGGCCGTGGACCGCCTGGCACCTCCCATGGACACCGTCGCCGCCTACCACTTCGGCTGGATCGACGTCCGGGGCAACCCCGCGGACGGCGACGGTGGCAAGGCCGTCCGTCCCGCGCTCGCGGTACTCTCCGCCGAGGTCACCGGTGCCGCTCCGGAGGTCGGCGTGCCCGGCGCGGTGGCCGTGGAACTGGTGCACAACTTCTCCCTCCTGCACGACGACCTGATGGACGGCGACGAGCAGCGCCGCCACCGGGACACCGTCTGGAAGGTGCACGGCCCCGCCCAGGCCATCCTGGTCGGCGACGCCCTGTTCGCCCTGGCCAACGAGGTGCTGCTGGAACTCGGCACGGTCGAGGCCGGCCGCGCCACCCGCCGGCTGACCCGCGCCAGCCGCGCCCTGATCGACGGTCAGGCCCAGGACATCTCCTACGAGCACCGCGACCGGGTCAGCGTCGAGGAGTGCCTGGAGATGGAGGGCAACAAGACCGGCGCCCTGCTCGCCTCCGCCAGCTCCATCGGCGCGGTGCTCGGCGGCGCCGACGAGCACACCGCCGACACCCTGGAGAAGTACGGCTACCACCTCGGCCTGGCCTTCCAGGCCGTCGACGACCTCCTCGGCATCTGGGGCGACCCGGACTCCACCGGCAAGCAGACCTGGAGCGACCTGCGCCAGCGCAAGAAGTCCCTGCCGGTGGTGGCCGCCCTCGCGGCGGGCGGCGACGCCTCCGAGCGGCTCGGCGAGATCCTCGCCGCCGACGCCAAGGCCAGCGACTTCGCGAACTTCTCCGAGGAGGAGTTCGCGGCCCGCGCCGCGCTCATCGAGGAGGCGGGCGGCCGGGAATGGACCGCCGACGAGGCGCGCCGTCAGCACACCATCGCCATCGAAGCCCTCGACGCCGTCGACATGCCCGACCGGGTGCGGGACCGTTTCACGGCGCTCGCGGACTTCGTCGTCGTACGAAAGAGATGATCACTATCGGTCGAATAGCCCTCGCGTAGTCGCCGGCCGGTGTCGCGGGAAGACGAGCACCGGCCGACGGCGGACCCACAGCAGAAGCACCACTTGCACACTGCACGAAGGGGAAGCCATGACAGCGACGACCGACGGAAGCACCGGGGCCACCCTGAAGCCCCTCGCAGCCGCGGCCAGCGAAACCGACATCACGATCCCCGCCGAGGCGGCCGGGGTACCGGAAGCCGCCGCACGCGCCACCCGGCGCGCCACGGACTTCCTGCTCTCCCGGCAGGACGCCGAGGGCTGGTGGAAGGGCGATCTCGAGACGAACGTCACGATGGACGCCGAGGACCTGCTCCTCCGCCAGTTCCTGGGCATCGGCGACGACGAGACCACGCGGGCGGCCGCCCTGTTCATCCGCGGCGAGCAGCGCGAGGACGGCACCTGGGCCACCTTCTACGGCGGCCCCGGCGACCTCTCCGCCACCATCGAGGCCTACGTCGCCCTGCGTCTGGCCGGCGACGCGCCCGACGCCCCGCACATGGCCAGGGCGTCGGAATGGATCCGGGGCCGGGGCGGCATCGCCGCCGCCCGCGTCTTCACCCGGATCTGGCTCGCCCTGTTCGGCTGGTGGAAGTGGGACGACCTGCCCGAACTCCCGCCGGAGCTCATCTACTTCCCCACCTGGGTACCGCTCAACATCTACGACTTCGGCTGCTGGGCCCGGCAGACCATCGTGCCGCTGACCATCGTCTCGGCGAAGCGGCCGGTGCGTCCCGCGCCCTTCCCGCTCGACGAACTGCACACCGACCCGGCCCTCCCCAATCCGCCGAGGCCTCTGGCACCGGCGGCCAGCTGGGACGGCGTCTTCCAGCGCCTCGACAAGGCGCTGCACGCCTACCGCAAGGTCGCCCCGCGCCGGCTGCGCCGGGCCGCGATGAACACCGCCGCCCGCTGGATCATCGAGCGGCAGGAGAACGACGGCTGCTGGGGCGGTATCCAGCCGCCCGCCGTGTACTCGGTCATCGCGCTGTACCTGCTCGGCTACGACCTCGAACACCCCGTGATGCGCGCGGGACTGGAGTCGCTGGACCGGTTCGCCGTGTGGCGGGAGGACGGCGCCCGGATGATCGAGGCCTGCCAGTCCCCGGTGTGGGACACCTGCCTGGCCACCATCGCGCTGGCCGACGCCGGGGTGCCCGCCGACCATCCGCAACTGGTGAAGGCCGCGGACTGGATGCTCGGCGAGCAGATCGTCCGCCCCGGCGACTGGTCGGTGAAGCGGCCCGGACTCCCGCCCGGCGGATGGGCGTTCGAGTTCCACAACGACAACTACCCCGACATCGACGACACCGCCGAGGTCGTCCTCGCCCTGCGCCGGGTCAGCCACCACGACCCGGAACGGGTCGAGAAGGCGATCGGCCGCGGCGTGCGCTGGAACCTCGGCATGCAGTCCAGGAACGGAGCCTGGGGCGCGTTCGACGTCGACAACACCAGCGCCTTCCCCAACCGGTTGCCGTTCTGCGACTTCGGCGAGGTCATCGATCCGCCGTCGGCGGACGTCACCGCGCACGTCGTCGAGATGCTCGCCGTCGAGGGCCTCACCCACGACCCGCGCACCCGGCGCGGCATCCAGTGGCTGCTCGCCGAACAGGAGGCGGACGGCTCGTGGTTCGGCCGCTGGGGCGTCAACTACGTCTACGGCACCGGTTCCGTGGTCCCCGCCCTGACCGCGGCCGGAATCCCCGCCTCGCACCCCGCGATCCGCCGCGCGGTGGCCTGGCTGGAGTCCGTCCAGAACGACGACGGCGGCTGGGGCGAGGACCTGCGCTCCTACCGCCACGTCCGGGAGTGGAGCGGCCGGGGCGCCTCGACCGCCTCACAGACGGCCTGGGCCCTGATGGCCCTGCTGGCGGCGGGGGAACGGGAGTCCAAGGCCGTCGAACGCGGCATCGCGTGGCTCGCCGCCACCCAGCGGGAGGACGGCTCCTGGGACGAGCCGTACTTCACCGGCACCGGCTTCCCCTGGGACTTCTCCATCAACTACCACCTCTACCGGCAGGTCTTCCCGCTCACCGCCCTCGGCCGGTACGTCCACGGGGAGCCCTTCGCCGAGAAGCCCCGCGCGGCACTGGTCGCCGCTCCCGCCGAACAGCCCGTCACCGAGACGATCGCCGCCGAGGTGAGGGGCAGCTGATGAACCGACCGCCCGGCCCGTCCCCGCTGCTGATCGCCTGCGCGCTCGGCATCGAACACCTTGCCCTGCGCACCGGGGAACGCGGCGGCGCGGGCGGGCCGGTCACCGTCCTGCGCACCGGCATGGGCCCCAAGGCGGCCGAGCGCTCGGTCGCCCGGGTCCTGGCCGGTCCCGGGCTCGGCGGCGCCGCCGTGCTGGCCACGGGCTTCTGCGCCGGACTCGCCCCCGGCATGCACCCCGGCGACCTGGTCGTCGCCGAGGAGACCCGGGATCCGCGCGGCACCGTCGCCGGCGTCGGAACGGACCGGCTCGTCAAGGAACTGGCGCGTGCCGTGCCCGGGCGCACCGTCCACACCGGGCCGCTGACCGGCTCGGACCACGTCGTCCGCGGTCCCGAACGGGCCGAACTGCTCGCGACCGGCGCGATCGCCGCAGACATGGAGTCCGCGGCCACGCTCCTGAGCGCCGTCCGGACGGGCGCGCGCCCGGTTGCGGCCGTCCGGGTGGTCGTGGACGCTCCAGAGCACGAACTCGTCCGGATCGGAACGGTGCGCGGTGGAATATCGGCTTTCCGTGTTCTTCGCTCCGTTCTTCCCGCATTCTTCGAATGGCACCGTTCTTTGCCGCTCCCTCGGAGGTGAGCCCAGATGGCCATGCCGCTACGCCAGTCCGTCAAGGTCGCTACGTACCTGGCCGAACAGAAGATCCGCCGACGGGACAAGTTTCCGCTGATCGTGGAGCTGGAGCCGCTCTTCGCCTGCAACCTGAAGTGCGAGGGGTGCGGCAAGATCCAGCACCCGGCCGGGGTGCTCAAGCAGCGCATGCCGGTCGCGCAGGCGGTGGGGGCGGTGCTCGAATCGGGTGCGCCGATGGTCTCCATCGCCGGCGGCGAGCCGCTGATGCACCCTCAGATCGACGAGATCGTGCGCCAGTTGGTGGCCAAGCGGAAGTACGTCTTCCTTTGCACCAACGCCCTGCTCATGCGCAAGAAGATGGACAAGTTCAAGCCCTCGCCCTACTTCGCCTTCGCGGTGCACATCGACGGGCTGCGTGAGCGGCACGACGAGTCCGTGGCCAAGGAAGGCGTGTTCGACGAGGCCGTGGAGGCCATCAAGGAGGCCAAGCGGCGCGGCTTCCGGGTGACCACCAACTCGACCTTCTTCAACACCGACACCCCGCAGACCATCGTCGAGGTCCTCAACTTCCTCAACGACGACCTGAAGGTCGACGAGATGATGATCTCGCCGGCCTACGCCTACGAGAAGGCGCCCGACCAGGAGCACTTCCTGGGCGTGGAGCAGACCCGCGAGCTGTTCAGGAAGGCCTTCGCGGGCGGCAACCGGGCCCGCTGGCGGCTCAACCACTCCCCGCTGTTCCTCGACTTCCTCGAGGGCAAGGTCGACTTCCCGTGCACCGCGTGGGCGATCCCGAACTACTCCCTCTTCGGCTGGCAGCGCCCCTGCTACCTGATGAGCGACGGCTACGTCCCGACGTACCGGGAGCTGATCGAGGACACCGACTGGGACAAGTACGGCCGCGGCAAGGACCCGCGTTGCGCCAACTGCATGGCGCACTGCGGCTACGAGCCCACCGCCGTCCTGGCCACCATGGGCTCGCTCAAGGAGTCCCTGCGTGCCATGCGGGAGACGGTCTCGGGGAACCGGGACTGACGGCATGACCGCCATCTCCCTGGGCGTCCCCGAGGTGCCGGTCCGGCCGATCGCCGAGCGGCGCGTGTCGCGGCGGATCCAGGTCGGGCCGGTCGCGGTCGGGGGCGGGGCCCCGGTGTCGGTGCAGTCGATGACGACGACCCGTACGTCGGACATCGGTGCGACGCTCCAGCAGATCGCCGAGCTGACGGCTTCGGGCTGCCAGATCGTGCG